>NZ_MUXB01000065.1:0-1184 GCF_001994935.1 Herbaspirillum sp. VT-16-41 | reverse complement strand
ATGGTCCAGGGCTGGCGGCCGTATTCGGCCACGATCCAGCCCAGTTCGGCGGCGATCCAGGGCAGCGGGATAGCGATCACGGCCAGGCGCAGCAGCCAGCGTTGCGGAGCCAGTTGCTTCTTGGCCAGGAACCAGAACGAGGCGGCGAAGATGAACAGGAACAGGAAGCCCAGCGCCACCATGCCGCGGAAGGCCCAGAACAGCGGCGCGACCTTGGGGATGGTGTCGTTCACGGCCATGCTGATCTGCTCCGGCGTGGCATCGACCACGTTGTTGGTGTACTTCTTCAACAGCAGGCCGTAGCCCAGGTCCTTCTTGAGCTTGTCGAACTCGGCGCGGGCTTCGGGCGACTTGTCGCCGGATTTCAGCCGGGTCAGCGCGGCGTAGGCCAGCATGCCGTTGCGGATGCGGACTTCATGCTCCTTCTTCAGATCCTTGATGCCCAGCACCTGGGTATCGGCCGAGCGGGTTGCGATCAGGCCCAGCACGTAGGGAATCTTGACGGCGTAGTCGGTGCGTTCTTCCTTGTCATTGGGCAGGCCGAAGAGAGTCAGACCGGCCGGGGCAGGGTGGGTGTCCCACTCGGCTTCGATGGCGGCCAGCTTGACCTTGTTGACTTCACCGGCGGTGTAGCCGGATTCATCCCCCAGCACGATCACCGAGAGCGTGGCGGCCAGGCCGAAGCCTGCAGCCACCGCAAAGGAGCGCAGCGCGAAGGCGGTGTCGCGGGCCTTGAGCAAGTACCAGGCGGAGACGCCCAGCACGAACATCGATGCCGTCACGTAACCGGCGGCCACGGTGTGTACGAACTTGACCTGCGCCACCGGGTTGAAGATCACCTCGGTCATGCTGACCAGTTCCATACGCATGGTCTCGAAGTTGAATTCCGCGCCCACCGGATTGTTCATCCAGCCGTTGGCGATCAGGATCCACAGCGCCGACAGGTTCGAGCCCAGTGCCACCAGCACGGTGACGATCAGGTGCTGCTTGCGGGAGAGCTTGTCCCAGCCGAAGAAGAACAGGCCGACGAAGGTCGATTCGAGGAAGAAGGCCATCAACCCTTCGATGGCCAGTGGCGTGCCGAAGATGTCACCGACGTAGTGCGAATAGTAGGACCAGTTGGTGCCGAACTGGAATTCCAGGGTGATGCCGGTGGCCACGCCCATGGCGAAGTTGATGCCGAA
>NZ_MUXB01000135.1:0-1219 GCF_001994935.1 Herbaspirillum sp. VT-16-41 | reverse complement strand
TCGATATCGCCTTCGGCTTTGAGGTAGAACTTGTCATACGAATTGCCGATCCAGCCTTGGGTATCGTAGGCGACAGAGTTCCCATTGCGGGTATGAACGCGCTCCAGGCGATCCACCAGGAAGGAACCGAAGGAATGCATATCGGACATCATCAATGCGCTGGTGTCCTTTTGGGCATAGGGGCCGGTATTGAGCGTGTAGCCATTGGAATAGCCATGGGGGTCTCGTGCATCCGCAGGTGCCGTCGAACTGGAGCCCATATCCATGCCCCCCATGTCCATTCCACCGTGGTTCATGCCGGCGTGATTCATTGCCCCATGATCCATTGGCATCGCGGGACTGGCGGTACTCCCGTCCATGGAATCCATGCTGTCCATGGTGGTCATTGCTGGCTGCGAGGCTGAGCTAGCTGCAGGCGCGGCATGACCTTCGTGAGACTGGGCCAATGCTGCGCTCATGCTTGCCGAGGCAAGGGTCAGCACGAGAATCTGAGTTGAATAGCGGGTAGGAGTCATTCTAGGTGTGCCTTTCGGTGCAGGTCCTGGTTAGCTGACGACGACTTCACGGAACATGCCCATATCCATGTGATACATGAGGTGGCAATGCCAGGCCCAACGGCCTAAAGCATCCGCTGTGACCAGGAAACTGATGCGCTGGGCCGGCTGTACTGGAATGGTGTGACGTCGCGCGAGGAAGTCCCCGTTGGGCGTCTCCAATTCGCTCCACAGACCATGTAAGTGCATGGGGTGGGTCATCATGGTGTCGTTATGCAGAATGACCCGCAGGCGTTCGCCATAGCGGAAATGAATGGGCGTCGACTTGCCGAACTCCAAGCCGTCGAGCGACCATGCGTAACGTTCCATATTGCCGGTCAGATGAAGTTCGACTTCACGCTCGGGACCACGGTTATCGAGCGGGCCACCGATCGTGTGCATGTCAGCCAAGGTCAGTACACGGCGGCCGTTGTTCCGTAAGCCAACCCCTGGATCATCCAGATTGGTACGGGCACTATCGACCCGCGCGTCGGTGCTGGGACCATATTCGGTCTTGGCATGGCGCGCTTTCTTGCTGGGCACCTTCAGAGGATTGGCCGGGGCCATCTGGTGCTGGCTATGGTCCATCCCCTGCATCGGTTGCGCCCTGGATTTGCCGTCCATGGAATCCATACTGTCCATGCTATCCATGCTCGACATCGAGTCCATGCCGCTCATGGACGACA
>NZ_MUXB01000118.1:0-1219 GCF_001994935.1 Herbaspirillum sp. VT-16-41 | reverse complement strand
TCGATATCGCCTTCGGCTTTGAGGTAGAACTTGTCATACGAATTGCCGATCCAGCCTTGGGTATCGTAGGCGACAGAATTCCCATTGCGGGTATGAACACGCTCCAGGCGATCCACCAGGAAGGAACCGAAGGAATGCATATCGGACATCATTAATGCGCTGGTGTCTTTCTGGGCATAGGGGCCGGTATTGAGAGTGTAGCCATTGGAATAGCCGTGGGGGTCTCGGGCATCTGCGGGCGCTGTCGAACTGGAGCCCATATCCATGCCCCCCATGTCCATCCCACCGTGGTTCATGGCGGCGTGGTTCATCGCCCCATGATCCATTGGCACCGTCGGACTGGCGGTGCCGCCGTCCATGCTGTCCATGCTATCCATGGTGGTCATCGCCGGCTGCGAGGTCGAGCCAGCTGTAGGCGCGGTATGGCCTTCGTGAGACTGGGCTAATGCTGCGCTCATGCTTGCCGATGCAAGGGCCAGCACGAGAATCTGAGTTGAATAGCGGGTAAGAGTCATTCTAGGTATGCCTTTCGGTGCAGGTCCTGGTTAGCTGACGACGACTTCACGGAACATGCCCATATCCATGTGGTACATGAGATGGCAATGCCAGGCCCAACGGCCTAAAGCATCCGCTGTGACCAGGAAACTGATGCGCTGGGCCGGCTGTACCGGAATGGTGTGACGTCGCGCGAGGAAATCTCCATTGGGCGTCTCCAATTCGCTCCACAGACCATGCAAGTGCATGGGATGGGTCATCATGGTGTCGTTATGCAGAATGACCCGTAGGCGTTCACCATAGCGGAAATGAATAGGCGTCGATTTGCCGAACTCTAAACCGTCGAGAGACCAGGCGTAACGTTCCATATTGCCGGTCAGATGAAGTTCGACTTCACGCTCGGGGCCACGGTTGTCCAGCGGGCCACCGATCGTGTGCATGTCTGCCAAGGTCAGTACGCGGCGGCCATTGTTACGCAAGCCAACCCCTGGATCATCCAGATTGGTACGGGCGCTATCGACCCGGGCGTCGGTGCTGGGACCATATTCGGTCTTGGCATGGCGCGCTTTCTTGCTGGGTACCTTCAGAGGATTAGCCGAGGCCATCTGGTGCTGGCTATGATCCATCCCCTGCATCGGTTGCGCCCCGGATTTGCCGTCCATGGAATCCATACTGTCCATGCTATCCATGCTCGACATCGAGTCCATGCCGCTCATGGACGACA
>NZ_MUXB01000124.1:0-1231 GCF_001994935.1 Herbaspirillum sp. VT-16-41 | reverse complement strand
GGCGGGCACTGCGCACCATGGCCAACAGCGCTGCCAGCACCGCACCGGCCACGCCCAGCGCCGGGAACAGCTTGGTCACGGGCCACTTGGCGTAGTTGTCGAACCAGGCACCGGCGACCACTTCCACCGTCTTGGCCAGGGGGGTGAAGGCACTGTTGGCGTCCGGCATGGAGGTGATGCGGTAGCCCGGCATCTGGGCCACCCAGAAGCCGCCAGCCACGAACAGCAGCACCGTCACCAGCGCCGCACCGATGACGGTCTTGCGCGAACGTTCGCCCACGGCGGCCTCGGTCTTGACGAAGGCGAAGGCCGCACCGTGCATCAGCAGCATGGCCACCGACAACAGGCCGGCCAGCAGGCCGAAGGGATTCAACAGGGCAAAGAAGCTGCCGGTGTATTCGACCCGCATGGTGTCGTCATAGTGGAAGGGCACGCCCAAGAGCAGATTGCCGAAGGCCACGCCGCAGATCAGGGGCGGCACGAAGCCACCGATGAACAGCCCCCAGTCCCAGGCATTGCGCCAGCGCGGATCGGCCACTTTGCTGCGGTAGTCGAATCCCACCGGACGGAAGAACAGCGAAAACAGCAAGATCATCAGGGCGATGTAGAAGCCCGAGAAGGCGGTGGCATACACCAGCGGCCAGGCCGCGAAGGTAGCACCGCCAGCGGTGATGAACCAGGTCTGGTTGCCTTCCCAGGTGGGGCCGATGGAGTTGATCAGGATGCGCCGCTCGGTATCGTTCTTACCGGCGAAGGGCAGCATCATACCCACGCCGAAGTCGAAGCCGTCGGTGAGCGCAAAGCCGATGATGAGTACGCCGACGAAGGCCCACCAGGTCAGCTTGAGTGTTTCGTAATCGAAGATCATTCTGCTTTCCTCATTTCTTCTGGTGGCTTAGTGGCGGTTGCCAGCATTGGCGGACGGGTTCAGGGGCGGCGGCAGGACATCGTCGGGGCCGCTTTGCTTGCCCTTGGTTTCCCAGTAGTACTGGCCGGTATGCAGGCTGCTCGGCCCCAGGCGGGCGTACTTGACCATCAGGATCATCTCCACCACCAGCAGGAAGGTGTAGAACAGGATGAAACCGGCCAGGCTGAAGTACAGGCTGCCCGGTTGCAGCGAGGAGGCCGACAGGTGGGTCGGCAGGATGCCGGCGATGGTCCAGGGCTGGCGACCGTATTCGGCCACGATCCAGCCCAGCTCGGCGGCGATCCAGGGCAGCGGGATGGCGAT
>NZ_MUXB01000154.1:0-1330 GCF_001994935.1 Herbaspirillum sp. VT-16-41 | reverse complement strand
TGTAGTTGCCCCCGCAATTCAGGACACTCAGACATCGTTAAGTTACTGATGCTGCAGCCCGTCTGAACTCGCGAGGCGAGCGGTATTTCAGGGCCTTGTGCGGATGGCGCTCATTGTATTGCTCGAAGGCAGAGGCCAGATGCGTGAGCGCCGTAGGCACATCGGGCTTGTCCATGAAGGCGATGTAATCATGCTTCATCGTTTTTACGAACCGCTCCGCCATGCCGTTACTCTGTGGCGAGCGCACGGGCGTGGTCAAGGGCTCCAATCCCAGCTCGCGAGCGAAGCTGCGTGTGCGATGGTCGATGTAGGCCGAGCCGTTGTCGCTGAGCCATTCAATCACCTGTGGAGTCTGCGTGCTTCCAAACCTCTGCTCCACGGCAGCCAGCATCACGTCGCGCACGACATCCCCGCTATGCCCACCGGTAGTGGCCGCCCAGCTGATGGCCTCACGGTCACAACAATCCAGTGCAAACGTCACTCGCAATGCAGCCCCGTCATCACAACGGAATTCGAAGCCGTCCGAACACCAGCGCGCATTACTTTGCTTGACCGCTACGCGACCATCGTGGCGTCGATTGTCGCGTCTCACACCAGGTCGGCGCAGCAGCAACTCGTGCTCTCGCATGACGCGATAGACCCGCTTATGGTTCACGCACGCTTGCCCCAGAGATTCCCGGCTACGTCGCAGCAAAGCCCAGATGCGGCGATAGCCATAGCTCGGCAAGCTCGCGACATGCAGCTCAATCTCTTCGAGCAAGCCGCTGTCGTCGACTTTGCGAGCACTACGGCCATCTCGCCATTCCGGGCTCCGGGCTCGTTTTACTGCCACTGCAGAGCGCGCCACACCGAGAACGTCACAGACCACTTTCATTGGTCGTCCTCCGGCAGCAAGGGCGAGCGCGCAATCAGGTTTTTTGACCGACCCCATTCGACGGCCTCGCGCAAAATCTCGTTCTCCATGGTCTTCTTGCCCAACAGCCGCTGCAGTTCTTTGATTTC
This sequence comes from Herbaspirillum sp. VT-16-41, assembly GCF_001994935.1. NCBI lineage: Bacteria > Pseudomonadati > Pseudomonadota > Betaproteobacteria > Burkholderiales > Oxalobacteraceae > Herbaspirillum > Herbaspirillum sp. VT-16-41. The sequence goes on along the minus strand of NZ_MUXB01000154.1, from coordinate 328 downwards.
CTTGATGGCCGCAGTCAGCTCCGAGGCCGGGACTACCGTCTCGCCAGCCTTGACGGCGGTCAGACTACCTTCCTGGTACTGCTTGCGCCAGCCAAACACCTGGTTCGCGTTCACCCCGTGTCGCCTGGCAACGGCTGATACGGAAGCTCCAGGAGCTAAGGTCTCCTGGACGATGGCTATTTTCTCTTGGGGCGTGCGTCTTCTGCGACGCTCCGGCTCGGTCAGAATCTCGATGTGGTCCACGGTTTGCCTAGTCGTAAAACTGGTCATAAGACTATCCTCTATTTTAAGAGAGTCTTCGTGTCCTGAGATTCAAGGGGCTATTCCA
>NZ_MUXB01000165.1:0-1351 GCF_001994935.1 Herbaspirillum sp. VT-16-41 | reverse complement strand
GTCAGCTTGCCATCCGGCTTGGGATAGGCGATCGGCGCAAAGTCGGCGGCCGGGCGCAGGCATTCGTGGTCGGCATGCGTGTGGCGCAGGGTCCAGGGGGCCTTGCCACCGAACAGTACCTGATCGATGCCCACCAGCAGCGTGCCGGCCACCAGGCCCTTGCTCATCGAGGGCTTGAAGTTGCGGGCCTTGTGCAGTTCTTCCTTCAGCCAGGAGGCCTCGAAAGCGGCCGGGTAGGCCGACAGCTCGTCGGACTGGCGATTCTCACCCAGGGCATTGAATGCCGCATCCGCTGCCAGCATGCCGCTCTTGATCGCCGCATGGCTGCCCTTGATGCGTGAGGCATTGAGGAAGCCGGCATCGCAACCCAGCAGCGCACCACCGGGGAACACCAGCTTGGGCAAGGATTGCACGCCGCCGGCGGTGATCGCGCGGGCGCCGTAGGAGAGGCGTTTGCCACCTTCGAAGAACTTGCGGATTTCCGGATGGGTCTTGTAGCGCTGGAATTCCTCGAATGGCGACAGGTAGGGATTCTGGTACGCCAGGCCGACCACGTAGCCCACGGCCACCTGGTTGTTGTCCAGATGATAGAGGAAGGAACCTCCGTAGGTATCATTGGAGAGCGGCCAGCCGGCGGTGTGGACCACCAGGCCGGGCTGGTGCACTTCCGGCTTCACTTCCCACAGTTCCTTGATGCCGATGGCATAGGTCTGCGGATCGCGGTCGGCATCCAGCTTGTATTTCGCGATCAACTGCTTGCCCAGGTGGCCGCGCGCACCTTCGGCGAAGAAGGTGTATTTGGCGTGCAGTTCCATGCCCAGCTGGAATTCGGGACCGGGTTCGCCCTCCTTGTTGATGCCCATGTTGCCAGTAGCTACGCCCTTGACCGAGCCATCCTCGTGGTAGAGCACTTCGGCAGCGGGGAAGCCCGGGAAGATTTCCACGCCCAGCGCTTCGGCCTGCTGGCCCAGCCAACGCGTGACGTTGGAGAGCGAAATCACATAATTACCATGGTTCTGGAAGCAGGCCGGGAGCAGCCAGTTCGGCGTCTTGTAGGCCTTGTCGGCCGAGAGGAAGAGGAAGCGGTCTTCGGTCACCGGCGTGTCCAGTGGCGCGCCTTGCTCCTTCCAGTCAGGGATCAGCTCGCTCAGCGCACGCGGGTCCATCACGGCGCCTGAGAGGATATGGGCGCCGACTTCGCTGCCTTTTTCCAGCACGCAGACCGAGACCTCGCGATGTTGCTGGGTAGCCAGTTGCTTGAGGCGGATCGCTGCCGACAGCCCGGCTGGACCGCCGCCGACGATGACCACGTCGTATTCCATGGATTCGCGAGGGCCGTATTGTGCGAGCA
>NZ_MUXB01000001.1:0-2041 GCF_001994935.1 Herbaspirillum sp. VT-16-41 | reverse complement strand
GCATGACAGCTGACGTAGAAGATGCCCACCCGCTCGCCCTGTTCGCTGAGCGGAACATCCTTAAAATTTTCCCATAGCGGTGTGGTTGGCTTTTTGGGATCAAAAGACAACCCACCTAATGCAACAATTCCTGTACCGGGCTGTTCATAAGGATTATAGATTGTCGCTTTCTCCAACAACTGATTCCACGCTTTTTTTGTTTCTTCAAAGCGCGACTCCTCCGCTATAATTTCATACGACTGTCCAATCCCAACTAAATAAAAATCTTCCTCCGAGCTCATCCAAAACGTTCGGTTCTTATTTATATATTTCGCTGATTCAAAAAATGAAAGAGCATTAGTATTTTTTATTTTTTTAGTTATGCTAACAAGTTGATAGTCATCATCACTATTGCCCAACCATTCGACGCGGTCGGCGGCGAGCATCGGGTCCTGCTCGAGCAGGTCGAGGATCTCGCTCCAGGCGGTGAGCACCTGCGCGGTCTCCTCGTCGGCCAGGTCCGCTGCCGTGCGCAGGGCCTCGAGGTAGGCGCGCTGGACCTGCACGGCAGTGAGCTCGCGGCCGTCGACCAGGGGTACGGTGGCGCTCAGCAAGGGGTCGTGGCTGATGGTGTGCACGGCGCCCACCGGATCGGCCAGGGCGATCTCCGGCAGGAGCGGCGTTGCGGTGCGGTGCTGGGCCTCGATCGCTGCGAGCAGCAGGGATGTGGTGCCGAGCTTGAGCCTGGCACGGAGCGGACAAGCTACCAGAACTGAAGGTCCGCTGTGAGCGAGGAGCGGACTATCTTATTGAAACTAAAAATACCTGCATAACCTATATTCGATGAACTACCTTGGGTTATGCAGCCACTTATTATTTTCACCTGGCTATACATGCAAGAGATAAATTAGACGGCTCGTTTTTCAAGAATCAGCATGAAAATACTTGCCTTCCATTTCCACCCTCATCTCATGAACAGAATAGAGGTAATTCATAACATAGAAGACCTCATCTTCGATATATGAAGATAAATATGAAAGATTTTCCTCAACATTATGTCTGTAGTAGCTATGGCGGCGGCAAAAACACGCACCCATCCCACCCGGCTGCATACAACTCAACAGGTCCGCGCTGATGAGCATCGCGCTCCTGCTCTCATTAGGCTGACTTCGACTTGGGGGCCAGTGACGCTTAAGTCTGTTGCCCACAGGATCGGCCCGGACAAAGCTCCCAGACGATACACCCCTGACCTGCGTCGGTAATTTGTAGCCAGTCAGGCAGTGAGTCGGTTGTCGATCATATTCGATTCTAGCCAGGCTCGAGGAGGGACGAGAAGGTCTGGCCTTGCAAGGCCAGACGGGGTCGCGGGACGTGACCGAGTGCCTCAGTGCGCAGCAAAACAAAAGAGGTCGATTGACGCAAGTCAGTCGGCCTTTTGTGTTTTGAGGCACACGAGCAAAGCGCCTGCGCGCTTTGCGGGAGGGGCGAGAAGGTCTGGCCTTGCAAGGCCAGACGGGGTCGCGGGACGTGACCGAGTGCCTCAGTGCGCAGCAAAACATAAAAGGCCGTTCGGACTGAGTAGCGGCTCTGCCGCGTATCGAAGACTCACCGGCATGCGCGCCTTCGATACGCCGCACTGATGTGCGGCTACTCAGTCCGAACGGTAGTCGATTGGTTTTCCGCTATTCAAGATGGCCGTTCGGACTGAGTAGCGGCTCTGCCGCGTATCGAAGACTCACCGGCATGCGCGCCTTCGCTGATGAAGGAAATCACCTATCGATGCCAGAACGTCGATTGCGGCCACACCTTCGTGGCCACGCTGGAGATTTCTCGTACCGTTTCCCTGTCGGCCATGCCCAATCCCGAGGTGAGCCTTCCCATCTCGCCCCGTGCCCGCTATTCAAGATGGCCGTTCGGACTGAGTAGCGGCTCTGCCGCGTATCGAAGACTCACCGGCATGCGCGCCTTCGATACGCCGCACTGATTTTTTTTTTTTTTTTTTTTTTTTTTTTTTTTTTTTTTTTTTTTTTTTTTTTTTTTTTTTTTTTTTTTTTTTTTTTTT
>NZ_MUXB01000138.1:0-335 GCF_001994935.1 Herbaspirillum sp. VT-16-41 | reverse complement strand
AATAAGAGAGAGCTTCCTGGGTATGGATGAGCTGTCAGAAGAAGACAAACTGGTGGTAGCACGTGCGCGTAAGATCCAGCGCTTCCTGTCCCAGCCGTTCTTCGCGGCAGAAGTATTTACCGGTTCTCCGGGCAAATACGTCTCCCTGAAAGACACCATCCGTAGATCGGAAGAGCGTAGTGCAGGGAAAGAGAGCAGATCTCGGTTGTCGCTGGGTCATTACATAAACCACCGCGGCCTGGTCCGCAGCCCACCCATGCGGGAGTAGCTCAGTTGGTAGAGCGATACCTTGCCAAGGTATAGGTCGAGAGTTCGAGACTCTTCTCCCGCTCCAG
>NZ_MUXB01000051.1:0-1383 GCF_001994935.1 Herbaspirillum sp. VT-16-41 | reverse complement strand
GACGCCGCAACAGTTTGCAGAGACTTTTTTAACCGCAGACTCCAAGTCGTTCTCGTACTAAATTGGGGAGCAGGTCAGTTTGACTAGCAGGATGGTGAGTACGCAGGCACCCATCCACAATACGGAGATAAGAGCGGCATAGCGTCTGACTAACTTAGCGATACGGGATTCCGAGCCGCCGCCGACTGGAAGACTAGCACTCAGGGTCAGGTCTTGATGAACCATGCCTACCAAATTCAGTAAAAATGTGGCAGCAAGAGGAAATGCCGCAAGTTTTACGAGATCGCTTAGTGCAGCATATTGCATGATGTTTAGTTGGAAGGCTCCCCAAAAACCTAGCAAATAGAGCGCGGAAATTGAGACCGCGTAAGCCGCTAGTAGCGCTCCATATTCTTTGTAGCCGATCTCTTTCATTAGTATTTTCCTGAATATTTCTTAGCTGTTTGTTAGACTGGAACGATGGCATATGCTTACAACAAAAGCCCCGGAAAAATCCGGGGCGTTTTATTTGGAAGGTAGGGTGCTTGTCAGTGGAAAATCTTAAACAAGATGCCGACGGTGCCAGCCAGCACAAAACCTAGCATCCATTTCAGTAACTCAAACTGGCCTTTGACCTCGGCCCGAAACTCGTTCAAGTCTGTTTTTCTGACCAGTTCGTTATTCATAGCTTCTGCCAGTGCCTTTGGGTGGGCTTCGGCTTGATCTGTGGGATTCCTGCGGCTTCAAGTCGTTTGACGTATTCGTGGGTATCAAAGAGTGTAGTTACCATTTGGTGGCCTTCAGTCAGTATAGTACCGCCTTAGCGGACGCCGGTTCGGGTTGGTTGAATGTGGAATGTGAAAGAGGTCTATGGCTCTGGTGGCACGGCGGCGGTGGGCTTGGTGAGCTGGAAGATGTCAGCGGTTCCGATGGCCAGGCGCCGGCGTGGCGGGCTAATTCCCATTTGGCGTAAGCGGTCTTGGTATTCGTAGTGTTGTAGTCGCAGAATTTCCGGGACCCACCAAGGAATCTTGCGTTTGCCGGTCAGCCAATCATGTACTGATCGCTCGGATCGTTTTAGGCGCTTTGTAATGACTTTGACGGAGTGGCCTTGCATCCAGAATTCGAATTCGCCGTGGTGGCCATACCGGGTAGTTGGATATCTCATGGCGTCATTCCTCATTATTGTTCATGGGAAATATGAGTGGATGGGATACAAATTTAAGTTCGCTGTGGATACCAGCACTCGCGTTTCTTTGCTCATAATATTTCGCATAATTTGTATTATGTAAAATATCGACACTGGTTAAGACTGTTCATGTCGTAATGGGAGCCAGCCGAGATAAAGCAAATTTTCGGATATAAGCCTAAAAGTAATATAGAAACCGACTTTTATGCCTAATC
>NZ_MUXB01000032.1:0-1057 GCF_001994935.1 Herbaspirillum sp. VT-16-41 | reverse complement strand
GGAAGAAATTCCATTTAACACATCTGTCGGAACACATAAGCTTAATGCTGTTAACAAAGCGCCTTCACTCGAATATGCTGCATATAATGGGGATGACGCAAAAATAATTAACGCACAAGCAGGAGTGATTAATACACTATTCGCAAAGATATACCCTATTTTAAGTAATGGTTTTAAATGGTCATATTTTTTAACAGGGTTTAATAATGGTAACAACATGATAAACGCTGCAAAAAATAGAATTAAATGAATCAGCGTATGGGCAACTGGTGTTGATTTAGAAAAATTAAATACAATTGGAATATGATAGATACTAAAGAGACCATTAAAAAATAACATATAGATAATAGGTCTTGTTAAGAATCGAATTATATTACCAATTATATTCGCTTCATAAACTTTTTTCCAAAGCCATGTTGGTAAACCTTTAATAATCAAAATAGGAACAAATATGTCCTTGCCTAATTTATAGTAACCAAGAATGATAATAGGTAAGTTTAGTACAAAGTTTAATAACCCAATATCGAATGGAGTGATTAAACCAATTAAAATAGCAATCCCACTAAGTCCACTACTTAAAATTTCATGAGGAACTAAGAAGAAATTAAAGCCAAAGCTAATAATAAATGAACTAATAATAACAATAAAGTATTTCATAAACGATATCTCCTCTTACTCATTTCGGTAAGTTTTCTTACCAAAGCCCCATGGAATGAGTTTCTCTTATTATGACCAGGGGATTCACTTTTTAACAGATAGAAGGGTATAAATTTTCTCACGGTATCATTAATCATGTCAAGCTTTCCTAGTGTAACGAACCTTAACAAAACTGTCCAACTAAAATTGTAACCCATTTAACCTTCTGGCCGTTCGGACTGAGTAGCGGCTCTGCCGCGTATCGAAGACTCACCGGCATGCGCGCCTTCGATACGCCGCACTGATGTGCGGCTACTCAGTCCGAACGGTAGTCGATTGGTTTTCCGCTATTCAAGATGGCCGTTCGGACTGAGTAGCGGCTCTGCCGCGTATCGAAGACTCACCGGCATGCGCGCCTTCG
>NZ_MUXB01000035.1:0-242 GCF_001994935.1 Herbaspirillum sp. VT-16-41 | reverse complement strand
GGACATTAACTAATGGCGGCCTCGAAATCGGTTGCGCAGCCGCTTACCGTTCGTCCTGAGTAGCGGCGCAGCCGCGTCTTCGATACGGCCATGAATGGCCTACTCAGCCCGAACGGTAGTTAATTGATTTCAGAACAGCCTCCAAGCAGCTAGCGAGAGCACAAGACATGACAACGAACATCCTCAAAGTCGAACAACTGAGCGTGGCCTATGGCGGCATCCAGGCCGTCAAGGGCATTCCG
>NZ_MUXB01000268.1:0-329 GCF_001994935.1 Herbaspirillum sp. VT-16-41 | reverse complement strand
GAAGCCCAACATCACCACTTTTTTCGGGATGGAATTGCATACCTGTCACATTTCCCTTTTGTACAATTGCTGGGACTGTTATTCCATATTGGGAACTGGATACAAGGGTATCTTTTTCATAATTACCGCCAATTGCATAGGAATGAACAAAGTATACAAAGGGGCCCTCAGAAATGTTATGAAATAAAGGACTTTCTTGGTGCTTCTGTATGGTATTCCAACCCATATGAGGCACTTTAACCATATCAGGAATTCGATTGACACTTCCTTTTAGCAAACCAATTCCTTCCCATTCTCCGTCTTCATAACTAGTTTCATAAAATAATTGC
>NZ_MUXB01000127.1:0-1059 GCF_001994935.1 Herbaspirillum sp. VT-16-41 | reverse complement strand
GGAAGTAACGCCTCGGTCATCACCACACGCCCGGAGCGGCCCGCCACGTATTTCAGCGACATCATATGCTCTTCGCGGCTGAAATCCGCCAGCGCATCGGCCACCATAAAGGGCTTGATATCGCGCATAAAGGCATCAGTGGCAGTCGTCATACAACCGATATGGGCGTACACGCCCGTTATGATGAGCTGATTACGCCCGGTCTCTTTCAGCATCTGCTCCAGCGGCGAACGGTGAAAGGCGCTGTAACGCCACTTCACCAGCACCGTATCGGCTTCGTCCGGGGCAAGCGCCGCCACAATCCGTTGCTGCTCTGGCGAGCGGGTCAACCCTGGCCCCCACATATCGTTGAGCAACGCGCGATCGTCATCACTCTGCTCTTTTGGCTGAGCGTAAATCGTTTCTTCATGCTGCCTCCGTATGGGGCAGACTCTACATCATTGCCGTACTAATCTCGGGGAGCAGGTCAGAGTAGATATATGTGCTCTGATGGAATGTAATGTCCAATTGCGTCTTGGAGGTGTTGTCTAGGTGGCAGTGCGTTCCAACGAAATTGGCACCATCGGAATGGGAGCGCGATATTGGTTGGTATTGACCAATTTTGGTTACATGGTGCGTACATGCGGCTGGAAAGCAAAAAAGCCAACTCCGAAGTGACCTGAGACGAATTTTGTAGCCACTAGATAAGTGAGTTCTTTATGCTAACGCCAAGGAGAACTCAATGAAGAAGTCTTCGTCTGTGATTATGGGAGAAATGATACAAGCTTGGAAAAAGGAAAAGAAAATTGTCGGACCAAAAAGTAATGCCAAATCAGTTATTGTAACGGAAAATCAAATATATTATACGACAGTTTCCGTTTCAACACTTAAAAAACGTACAGGCATAACACAGGGAATTAGTAATGAACAAGATTTTTCTGATGAAATTTCTCTATAAATTTGATTTCAAATAAATTCATGATTTTTATCATTAAAAACGAGGTTCAAAAGGGAGAATAAAAAGGATCGAGTCGGCTAAAGTCTTTAGTACCGAAGTGTCTTTATTAATCGGACTTTTTG
>NZ_MUXB01000147.1:0-330 GCF_001994935.1 Herbaspirillum sp. VT-16-41 | reverse complement strand
GTAAGCAACACGCAACCCACATTCATAGAAGAAGAGGAAAAAAGAAGAGAGAAGAGAAAAGAAGGAAAGGAAGAAAAGAGAAAGAAGAGGGAAGAAAGAGAAGGAAAGAGGAAGGAAGAAGAAAAAAAAAAAAAAAGGAAGGGTGAAGGAGGGGGAGGAAAGAAAGGAAAGATGAAAGAGAAAGAAAGAAGGGAAGAGGAGGAGGAAGGAGAAAAGGAAAAAAAGGGGGGAGAAGAAAAGGGAAAAAGAAAGAAGGGAGAGGGGAAGGAAGAGGGGGAAAGGGGGAGGGAAAAGAGAAAAGGGGGGGGGTAGGGGGGGGGGGCTGATCGG
>NZ_MUXB01000145.1:0-1536 GCF_001994935.1 Herbaspirillum sp. VT-16-41 | reverse complement strand
TGGTAACATGTTGAAATCGTCCGCCTCCCTTTTCATATAATGCTTCCACTATTTCCTGCGGTTCCATCATTTGAATCGATTCCTTTTCTGAACCGTCCCAGGTGAATTTCGAATCACACCAGGAACAGGAATAATCACAGCCGGCCGTTCTGACAAACATTGTTTTTTGGCCAATGACCATTCCCTCCCCTTGAATAGTTGGGCCAAATATTTCAAGTACAGGTATTTTTCTCATAATGTTTTCTCCTTTGGTCGGTAAATACAATAGCTCGTAGGCGTTTCCCTTAAATATACCTGAACACAAGTTGGCTTATTCTGTAGGGTGTTTAGGTATTCCTGAATGATTTCATAGATAGTCCGGGCAACCACTTCTGTTGTCGGAAAGTATTCAGCGTCTTGGTCGGAGAAAATGTTTTAGTTAAGGTAATGTGTCATAGCTTGTGACACGTATATGTGTCATAGCTTGTGACACATGGTTGAATTAAGATGTGTCATTTTTTGCTTGACTATAGTTCATTTTTGACCTATGATGTGTCATAAATTATACATATAGGTATCACAGCTGATGATACATAACAATGGAGAGAAGGATTCTATGCCAGCAGAGGTGCGTAAATTGGACGAGCAGAGAAAAATTAATGTTGAATTAACCCCTGAACAACTTCAAATGCTTCAAAGACTTATTGATCTTGAACAGCAAGAAAACAAAGACAAAGAGCAATTTGAAGAGAAAAAGAAAAATCATAATTTCATTCAGCGAGAAATCTCCAGCGTGGCCACGAAGGTGTGGCCGCAATCGACGTTCTGGCATCGATAGGTGATTTCCTTCATCAGCGTGGACATGGTCCGGCTTTTGGCTGCACGCACTGGGCTTTGGCAATGAGGGCACGGCAGGCTGATTACACGCATGTTGTTTTCTTTCCCTTGATGGCATAGAGTGCACGCCCCTTGCCGGTAAAACGTTTGATACCTTCTCGAACAGATTGCGCTAGAGCGAACTCAGCGGCCTGTTCAATCGTGTCAAAGCCTTCTCGCATCATGATCACTTCCAGGGCTTCGACTAACGCAGGATTAGTGAACGGCAATTCGATATCAGGCATTGCGAGGCACTGAAAAGTGGCTCGTGAGCGCCTTGGCTTGCACGTTCTGCTCGGATAAGATCGGCATCGAATAGGATTGCGCCAGGGCGATGGCCTGATGCATCAATTATCATTCCATTTCAAAGCATATGGAGAATGTTGATATTGGTTGGATTGATTTTGATGATTTATCCCAATCCCTTAATCGATCCTATGCATTACCTAATAAATTTTTTAGTTATTTAAACAATGGAATCCCTGTAGTTGTTAATAAATGCCATGAGATGGAAGAATTTATTCGAACACATAAGTGTGGGCTTGTTATCAATAAACCGAAAGCGACAGCACAAGACTACGCAAGGGCGTTTCTATATTTAAATAAAAATAGAGCAAAACTAACACAAATGAGTGTAAATGCGAGAAAGGTAGTGGAAAACTTATATAGCTGGGAACACAT
>NZ_MUXB01000117.1:0-1705 GCF_001994935.1 Herbaspirillum sp. VT-16-41 | reverse complement strand
TCTGTCGCCTACGATACCCAAGGCTGGATCGGCAATTCGTATGACAAGTTCTACCTCAAAGCCGAAGGCGATATCGAACAAGGCCGCGTAGGCGATGCCCGGACCGAATTGCTGTGGAGCCATGCGATTACTCCCTATTGGGACACTCAGCTCGGCCTTCGCGTCGACGTCGGCAGCAATCGACCTGGTCGCAATTGGCTCGCCTTCGGCGTCCAGGGACTGGCCCCATACTGGTTTGAAGTAGAGGCGACAGGCTACGTTGGAGAGCAAGGTCGGACTGCCTTGCGCCTGGCGGCCGAATACGAGGTGTTGTTGACCCAGCGCTGGGTGCTTCAACCTCGCGTCGAGGCCAACCTGTACGGTAAAGAAGATCCTGAGCTTGGCATCGGACGGGGCCTGTCCAGCGCGGCCTATGGCGTTCGGCTGCGCTATGAGTTCTCCCGCCAATTCGCTCCTTACGTCGGAATTGAGCGCGATCAGAGTTTCGGCCGTACTGCCAGCTTCTCACGTGGTGCTGGCGGCAATGCCGGTGAAACCAGGCTCGTGGCCGGCGTACGCGTTTTGTTCTAAGTCTCCACCGTTTTAATCCTCCACAACATCTCCAAGGAGTATCGCCATGTCCTACCAATCTTTCTTCGCTAAAACGGCCGTCACCATCGCTGCAGCCGCGTTCGCTACCGCAGCCTTCGCTCATCCGAAGCTGCTTGGCTCGACCCCTGAAGACAACTCGACAGTGAGTGCGCCGGAAAAGATCGAACTGCACTTCTCGGAAAATCTCTCCAAGCAGTTCTCCGGTGCCAGCCTCTTGATGACCAGCATGCCAGGGATGAACCATGCCTCGCCAATGAAGATGGCGGCCAAAGTGTCTGGCTCGGATGACCCCAAGACCATGGTAATCACACCAAGCCAACCGTTGATGCCGGGCGTGTACAGCATCGAATGGCGTGCGGTCTCGTCGGATACCCATCCGATCACCGGCAAGATTACTTTCACGGTGAAGTGAGCAGGTAATGGACGGGATGACCGTTTTGGTGCGCTTTGCGCTGTATCTGGACTTGATGCTTGTCTTTGGCCTGCCGCTGTTCCAGCTGCATGCGCTGCGCCAGCCTGAGCGTTCATCCCCCTTGGGTAAGAAGTTCGTCGTACTGACGGCCAGTGCAGCCGCCATCGGGCTAGCGCTGTCGGCGGTGAGCATGCTGCTCATGACCAAGGCGATGACCGGCGCTGCTGACATCGGCTCGATTGAACAACACATGTTCGAGATGATGTTGACGGACACCTCTTTTGGCATGGCGTGGTGCCTGCGGATGGGGATGTTGCTCGTGGTTATCATAACTGCGCTACTGTCGAACGTATGGCCGACCGTGAGTGCAGTTCTGATGAGCGCAGCGGGGGGCGCCGCCTTGGCCACGTTATCCTGGGCTGGTCATGGTGCAATGGACGAAGGCGTACGAGGACATGTTCACCTGATTGCCGACATCATCCATCTGCTCGCCGCTGGCGGCTGGATAGGTGCGCTGGCAGCGTTCATCCTGATGTTGGTTCTGCGTTACGGCAACGCCCCGGCAGATGTTTCTCTACTCAGCCGAACGCTCAACGGCTTTGCGCTGATGGGCACACTCATCGTCGGATCGTTGGTGATCACCGGTGCGCTGAACTACTGGCTGATTGTGGGCCCCACCATTACAGGGCTTTTCTCTTCTCC
>NZ_MUXB01000002.1:0-1335 GCF_001994935.1 Herbaspirillum sp. VT-16-41 | reverse complement strand
CCGGTTCAAATGCTGCTCTCCCCAGAGGAGCCATTAATACAGTTCCGGCTTCCTCTTTTGAAAATTTAGGAACTGCCGCTTCGGTTAAGGCGCCAAGGTCACAGGTTTTTGTATACATGCCATCTGTTAAGCTGCCTTTTGAGTAATAGTCGAGTTCCTCTTCAAATCCAAAAGCGATTTTGGCAATTGGGCATGATAAGTCTTCTTTGCCCATGGCAATGGACCAGCCATATCTTCTAGACATTGTCACACCCTGACAGATGCTGAATGTTTTGCCAAAGTCTCTTGCCGGACGTTTTACCCTGACAGGCAATTCCTCCTCTTTTTTCAAAACTCCCGGCACCGGGCATCGTGACCCAGGAATTCACCGCCCCCGGCCCCCTGATCGCCCTGCGCGTACATCCCCCGACCCCCAATTCCGGCCAGGTCTATACCGATGTGCAGAATGCCATCGCCGAGGTCTGCCTGAAGGAAGGCTGGCCGGCCCCGGCTCCCTCCCAGGTGGCCGTGCCGCTGGCGCACCCCCCGCAACCCTGAGGCTAACGCCCCACACCGCCGGTCCGTGGCGCCCGCCGGACCGGCTTTTGCCGCCCCACGGAGGGGCGGGCAAGGTACAATCGCGGGTTGGAACGCATTTCCGCCCAGTAACCGTGCACCAGAGCGACCCGCCCGGGGCGCGCGCAGTGAGGCATGGCCCAGCTCTGCCTGTACCGCACGGAGTTCGCCGGCCGTCTGCAGCCCGGCCGAGGCAAAGGACTGCAGCTACTCGTGGGGGTGCACGTCCGCCGCCCTTACCACCCCCGTGCCACGCGCTTTCAGACGCAATTGCGTCACCCGCGGCGACATGCGGGCGCCCCTCTCGTTGAGCAAGGATGCGTGCCAGTCGGTGCCGCCCACGGCGCGCACCGGGCCGGCGCGCAGCGACGGCCAGTCGCTCAGGGCCTGCGTGGCGGCGTTTCCCGCCGGTATCGTGCGCTTCTTGCCACCCTTGCCGGTGTCGGTGACGTTGGCAATTATGGAAGGATATGCTACGGCACTCTCCCGCGAATCGTTTACGGAAAAAAGAATTGCTACATTAAAAGAATTGAATCAAAAAATGAAGGAGACATTAACTAATTTCGATTTTGGGGAATTTGGTAAACTAAATCGGGAGTTTCATGTGTTAACCTATGATCAATGTCCAAATAAATATTTGATGGAAACAATTCAAAAAACATGGATTCGAATGGATTCCATAAGATTATCTGGATCAACATTTGATCCAAAACGAGCCAATAATTCGATTCATGAGCATGACCATATTATCAAGCTGTTAAGTGAGGGCGCTGCTTTTCA
>NZ_MUXB01000054.1:0-332 GCF_001994935.1 Herbaspirillum sp. VT-16-41 | reverse complement strand
ATTTGGCACAGTCATCTTTGCTGAAAACAGATTTGACTTTTAAAACAGACGGCGGAATAAAGAGTGGCGCATTTTTTTAGCTGAAGTGACGCATATATGCATTTTTCATAAAAAGAAGAGTAAGAAGATATTTGGATTCAATAAATCATCCACATACAAAAAAAGAACACCCATCAGGTGCTCTTTCATATGCCCGGCAGCGTCCTACTCTCACAAGGGGACAGCCCCTAACTACCATCGGCGCTGAGAAGCTTAACTTCCGTGTTCGGTATGGGAACGGGTGTGACCTTCTCGCTATCGCCACCGGACTATTTGGCTGAAGAAACTTCGTT
>NZ_MUXB01000153.1:0-710 GCF_001994935.1 Herbaspirillum sp. VT-16-41 | reverse complement strand
ACTGATCACGTAATTGATCATGCACTTATCATTTGGCTGATCGCTGCGGGAGGTGATCGTCACCGAACCCCAGATCATTCTCGCTTCGGTGTAACGGCTGTAGCTGGCGTTGTTACGAAAGCCAAGAAATATGGCAATGGCGATACCCAGCAGGCTAGATCGGAAGAGCATCTGAACTCCAGTCACAGATGCCTCGCCTACCACTCTCCAAGTCAAACAGTCGGCAATTGCGTCTCACGCACAAAATTGGCGCACATCTCTCTGCACAGACCCACATACTGGAAAGCCCCACGGAGCTGCCCGGCCACTTCCAGTTATGCCTTGACCACCGTCGTGCTCTACGCGCGCGCGGTTCCTCTCCACAACTCGAACGAGCGTGAGGGTGTGTGTTCGGGCCTTTTTGGCGTTGTTTTTGTTTTCAAGCAGAAGACGGCATACGATAGTACAGGATGTGACGGGATTTCGGACTTGTGCTCTCCCGTCCTGCCCACCCGCTGGCTTCGCGGCTGAAAAAAAACCTGAGCCCGCTGTCGCCGTCGCACCGGCTGCACCGGCCGCGCCCGTCGCACCCCGGCGTCCGGCCGCCACACCCGCACAGCAACAGGAAACCGCCCGCATCGCCGCTGAACTGGGCTCGCACGGCCATTGGCCCAGCCTGGCCGCCAGCCTGCCCCTGCGCGGCGTGGCCCATCAGATGGCGTTCCAGAGCC
>NZ_MUXB01000115.1:0-334 GCF_001994935.1 Herbaspirillum sp. VT-16-41 | reverse complement strand
TATTCTTCCAAAATAAGGAAAATAAACAGTTTTTTGAAAACAAGAAGATTGTAATTAAAAATTCAAGAATTATCCCTGGGTCTGGGGTAAATACGCAATTTTTTTCGTTAATTCCTTATCCCTCTGATAAAACTATAGAATTTGTATTTATATCAAGGATTATGAAGGAAAAAGGGATAGATCAATACTTACAAGCAGCTCAGTATATTAGAAAGAAATATCCCAATACAAAATTTCATGTTTTAGGATTTTGTGAAGAAGATTATGAGCCAAGACTTCGTGAATTACATGATAATGGAATAATTCATTATCATGGAATGCAGAGCGATGTTCG
>NZ_MUXB01000003.1:0-335 GCF_001994935.1 Herbaspirillum sp. VT-16-41 | reverse complement strand
GATGTCGAAATCATCGCCATCAGTGCAGAAGGAAAAAGAAAAGAAGAGAAGTGGGAGAGAAGGGAGGAGGAGGACGAGAGAAAAAGAGGGGAGGAGAAAGAAAGGGGGAAAGGGGAGAGGAAGGAAAAGAAGTGTGCCGACGCATCCTCCAAGCCCTGGTTCAGAGAGAAGGGGAAGGAGAAGGGAGGGGAAGAAGGGAAAGAGAGGAAGAGGAAAAGGAAGAAAGAAAGGGAAAAGAAGGGAAAAGAGGAGGAGGGAGAGGGAGGGAAAAAAAAAAAAATAAAAGGAGAAGAGAAGGGTGGTAAGAGTATTTATTTTCTGGTACCTTCCCACCT
>NZ_MUXB01000004.1:0-1687 GCF_001994935.1 Herbaspirillum sp. VT-16-41 | reverse complement strand
ATGAAGCCATCATAAATTTAATAAAAAATGAAGATGTTGATCAACTAAATACCGTTATGAAGAATAATTGGCTCCGTACCATTGAACTATTTCCAGATATAAACTAATCGTACATGTTCAAAAAGGAGGGCAGGACTTTTTGAACAACCTCTATAAAATACAAAATCGCCCTAGCTTCTTTCTTAATAAAGCTAGGGCTAATCGTTTTTCTCTCCCCTACCCGCATGTTACACTCTTGATAAGAAATAGATATAGGAGGACATGAGGATGGGGAAATTACAAGGAAAAACAGCTATTATTACAGGAGCTAGTAGTGGGATTGGTGCTGGTATTGCGTCCTGCATGCGACCACGTTCGGGCGCCAGGTGCGGCTCATCGGAGCCAATCCCCGGGCCGCTGTCTATGCCGGGTTCCCCATGCGCCGGATCACCATCCTGGTGGACCTGCTGCCCGCACTCGGATCAGGAATCGTCGGCATCCTCCTGACCAGTTACCTCTCCTCTTCCCGCGCGGACGTCGGCGCAACGCTGCTTCTGCCCGTGCTCCCCCGCGTCGTGATCGGCGGGGTGAGCATGTTCGGCGGTGAGGGAGACGCAGCCGGCGTGATCGTGGCCTCCTGCGTCATCGGGTTCCTCCAGCAGGGCCTCCGCTTCGCAGGCATGACGGAGTCCGACTACTGGCTGACCGATACGATCAACGATCGCCTGGCCCTGGTGCATCAGTTCCGACATGCCAATCATGCTGACGATGGAGGTATCCTTAATCAGGGAAAGATACTGCCCCACCAGTGGTGGCAGTACGATGCCGCGCGTCTGTGGCAAGATCACGCTAAGAAAGGTCTGGCGTTTTGACAACCCGAGGATCCACGACACTTCCCATTGTCCTTTGGGTACCGCTTCGATCCCGGCGCGAAAGACTTCGGCGATATAGGCTCCCTGGTAAATACTCAAACCGAGGATACCGGCGGCAAACAAATTGATTTCATAGCCAAAATAGGCCACGCCAAACCGGCTTAGTCCGGTAGGCATTGTGATACTGGTAATCGATTCGACCAGCTCCTGAGATTTCGTAGTGGCACGTCTTGGACCACCCGGGGCCCATTGCCTTTCCAGCCTTCCCCTTCAAAATCGTCGTCTGAGCAACGGCCGAAGTGGAGCCCGGATTCTCGGTAACATGCTCCCAGAACTGCAGAGCACCTTGCTCGCCGATTCTCTGCACGAGTTGATCCCAATGCCTAGCGAACTTCCGATGCACCAGTAGGCGATACTTGGGCCGAACTCGCGGCGTCGAAGTGGGATGACGGGCCGGCATGAAGGGCCTGTACGCACTCTCACTCATGAGGGGTCAGCTTAGTTTCTGCACCCACTCCCCAAAGCCGCTCATTGGCAGACGACACTTGACCTAGAAGCCAAGCCAGCGCCGCGACGATGATCGGGATTACCGCTTTGAGAACGTCTGACCAACCCATGCCCCACCTATTTCTTGTTCAGGGCTTCAGCAACGGCCGGCACGATCTTCTCGACGCTGCGCCCAATCACATACCCGCCCAGGCCAAGCTGCACGATGTCCCACAGCTTGAGATATTCAGCTTCCTGCAAGTTAGGCGCGGCAAAGCCAAACCACCGGGCCGTAATCAGGGCCACAAAGACCAGCATGGTGATGGGACGCCAAGAAGACGCCAGAAACC
>NZ_MUXB01000109.1:0-335 GCF_001994935.1 Herbaspirillum sp. VT-16-41 | reverse complement strand
GGCCCGGTACGGCGTTCCACTCCGATAGTCGTCGCGCGTCGGGTCGCGGTCGGGCGGCGCGTTGAACAAGAGCCGGCCACCGCATTTCAGCCAGTCGGCCGCACGGCGCGCCATCAGCGCTTGATCGGCGTGGGTAAACCAGGTCAGCGAATTCCAGGCGATCACACCATCGAACTGCTCATCGAACTGGACGGTGCGCATATCCGCCTTGATCCAGCGTTCCCGCGGGAACCGCGTTTGCGCCAGGTTGATCATCGATTGTGCGTGATCGACCCCAACCACAGAGTGGCCGCGTGCGATCAGAAACCGGCCGATTGGCTCACCGGCACCACAGC
>NZ_MUXB01000046.1:0-1815 GCF_001994935.1 Herbaspirillum sp. VT-16-41 | reverse complement strand
ATAAAATATTATTATTTTGTCTAACTGTTTCAAATCTATTTTCATATAACTCGGCTGGTTTTTCCCAGTATTCAGAGTGCCATTGGTGGTGCATTTACATAATAAGGATATTGATAATATGGATTATTGTAAGGAAAAAAATACATTCTACTCCAGCCTCTCACATTTTATAATTGGGTAGCTAAAACAACTAATATAAATATTATGCAATCGTATTTATTATGAATAGGCACAAACCTACCCTGAATAAATTTCTCAAACGTTTCACTTAAAAATTGATGCAACATTTTAGATAAACACCTATATATTATAGGGATTAAGACCAAGCTGTTCCCGGCGCTGGGCGTGGCCGGTGCGGTGCTGGCAGCGCTGTTGGCCATGGTGCGCAGTGCCCGCCTGGCCTTCATCGCAAGCGGCCTGTCGGTAACCGGCATCATCCTCACCGCCGGCATGTCGCTGTTCCCCTTCATCATGCCTTCCTCGCTGGATGCGAAGAGCAGCCTGACCCTGTGGGATTCGGTCTCCAGCCACAAGACCCTGGGCCTGATGTTCTGGATGGTGCTGATCTTCCTGCCGCTGATCATTCTCTACACCGGCTGGGTGCATCGCGTGGTCAAGGGCAAGGTCACGGCCAAGGACATTCACGACAACGAACATACGGCGTATTGATTACGCGCAATCGCAAACTGGAACAAGGAGAACATCATGTGGTATTTCGCCTGGATACTCGGCATCGGCCTGGCGCTGGCCTTCGGCATCATCAATGTCATGTGGCTGGAAGCCAACTACGCCTTCGGATTGCGCTTAACGGCGTAATAGACTGGCTTTGCGGCGCCAGTACGCGATGCAGCGCAGAGGCCCGACGCGGTACTTTCAGCGGGCCAGGCAAAATGCCTTCCGTGTTCATACCACGGTTGATGGCGTTTCTCATGGTCTCCCAGATTTTCGCCATATTTTGCTCAACGTTCTCCCTGCCGTGGCGAGCGATCTCATTTTTCATCATCACCGCAGAGATCGACAGGCAGTTGTCGTGGCAATGTGCCAGCAGGTTGCGGGCAGAATAGAACGGGACGGGAATATCGACATCCGCGTCCTGATTCTTACCAAAGTTTTCTTCCGTGCCGATAAAACCGCCTAGCTGTGAGAACCTGCTGCAGGCCCCCTGACGCTCAAACGTGGATGTTGCGTAGTACCAGCTAAATTGCCACGTACACGGCTATGCCTTTTTTTACGTATAACATTTCTGTCAGGTTTTGCGATCATTTACGTCACTCCTTTCTGCTCTTACCCTTTATTACTTAGCAGTCTTACCTTCTTTACGGCGTACATATTCACCAGCATAGCGAATACCTTTACCCTTGTATGGTTCAGGTGGTCTGATCGCTCTGATGTTAGCTGCAACAGCACCAACTAGTTGTTTATCAATACCTTTTACAACAACTTCGGTATTCTTCGGTACATCGATTTCGATTCCTTCGAGGGGAGAACCAGCGCACCTCCACCATCACGATCGGCGAGTACACCGGAGTGTGGATGCCCACCCTCGGTGAGCGCACCAATCGGATCGACCTCGGTAACCTCCCCGTCGACCGCGCCGGCGCCCTGGCGGAGAACCTGTACCTCAACGAGAAGTCCCAGACCGCGGTGAACGCCACCGGTCTGCGACCGGGCGACAGCTACGAGCTCTCGTACGAGCCGTACACCCGCATCACCCCCGAACAGCAGCGCACCGCACGGTTCGCCGATATCCCGCTCGTGCCGAACGACAGGGTGGGCCCGGAGTTCGCCCAGTTCGCCGAGGAGTGGGCCGCTGCC
>NZ_MUXB01000095.1:0-323055 GCF_001994935.1 Herbaspirillum sp. VT-16-41 | reverse complement strand
GGCCTGATCACCATGGAAGGTGAGGCCAAGCAGATGCTGGATGATCCGCGGGTCAAGGCGGCTTACCTGGGTGAGGGTTGATCCGGACCAGTCTGTCGCGCCGGTGACACCGATGTCAGCAGAACGCCGCATGCCGCAAGGCCTGCGGCGTTTTTTCATGTTCCCGGCCGCGTCGCCTGCACAGGCGCGGCCGGTCTGGATGTTGCGCTTGTTTCGGGCTTCTGTGGAAAATTAAAATTGGTTAAATTATTAAATACAGAATTAAATATTGGCTATATAACTGAAATACAGAATTAATATTGGTCTTTAGCACATAGAATCCGGTTGCCAAAATCCTTCCCATCCTGAACTCCAGACCATGACTACCGTCACCTCTGCCGCGCCTGCGGCCACTGCTTCCAGCCTGCCTTTCGGCGCCTTCCACGCCGAGCTGCTGCCCGCTCCCAGCCCTCTGCGCGCCGCCATCACCGCCGCCTACCGTCGCGATGAGCGCGAGGCCGTGCAATGGCTGTTGCAGCAGGTCCAGGGCGACCCGTCCTGGAAGGAGTCGACCCAGCAACTGGCCCGGAAACTGGTGCAGCAGGTGCGCGAGAAGCGCACCCGCTCGTCCGGCGTGGACGCGCTGATGCACGAGTTCTCGCTGTCCTCGGAAGAAGGCGTGGCGCTGATGTGCCTGGCCGAGGCGCTGCTGCGCATCCCCGATCGCCAGACCGCTGACCGCCTGATCGCCGACAAGATCAGCAAGGGCGACTGGCGCAAGCACCTGGGTGAATCGCCTTCGCTGTTCGTCAATGCCGCCACCTGGGGCCTGCTGATCACCGGCAAGCTGGTGTCCACCAGCAGCGAAAGCGGCCTGACCCAGGCCATCACCCGCCTGATCGGCAAGGGTGGCGAACCTCTGATCCGCAAGGGCGTGGACCTGGCCATGCGCATGCTGGGCAACCAGTTCGTGACCGGCCAGACCATCGAAGAAGCGCTGGAGAACAGCCGTGACAACGAAAAGCGCGGCTATCGCTACTCCTACGACATGCTGGGCGAAGCGGCCCTGACCATGCACGATGCCGATGCCTACTACCAGTCCTACGAGCAGGCCATCCACGCGATTGGCCGCGCCTCCAACGGCCGTGGCATCAAGGATGGTCCGGGCATCTCGGTCAAGCTGTCGGCCCTGCACCCGCGCTATTCGCGCGCCCAGCACGCCCGCGTGATGGGGGAACTGTTGCCGCGCCTGAAGCAGTTGCTGCTGCTGGCCAAGCAATACGACATCGGCCTGAACATCGACGCCGAAGAGGCCGACCGCCTGGAGCTGTCGCTGGACATGATGGAAGTGCTGGTCGCCGATCCCGACCTGGCCGGCTTCGAGGGCCTGGGCTTCGTGGTGCAGGGTTACCAGAAGCGCTGCCCCTTCGTCATCGACTACCTGGTCGACCTGGCGCGCCGTCATGGTCGCCGCCTGATGATCCGCCTGGTCAAGGGTGCCTACTGGGATAGCGAGATCAAGCGCGCCCAGGTCGATGGCCTGGAAGGCTATCCGGTCTATACCCGCAAGGTGCACACCGATCTTTCCTACCTGACCTGCGCGCAAAAGCTGCTGGCCGCGACTGACGTGATCTATCCGCAGTTCGCCACGCACAACGCGCTGACCCTGTCGGCCATCTACCACTGGGCCAAACAGCACCAGATCGACAACTACGAATTCCAGTGCCTGCATGGCATGGGCGAGACCCTGTACGACCAGGTGGTTGGTGCCGACAATCTGGGCAAGGCCTGCCGCATCTATGCCCCGGTCGGTTCGCACCAGACCCTGCTGGCCTATCTGGTGCGCCGCTTGTTGGAGAACGGCGCCAACTCTTCCTTCGTCAACCAGATCGTTGATGAAGCGGTCTCGCTGGATAGCCTGGTGGCCGACCCCATCGAGACCGTGCGCGCCCAGGGCGGCCTGCCGCACCCGGCCATCGCCGTGCCGCAGCGCCTGTATGGCGAGGAACGCACGAACTCAGCCGGCATCGACCTCTCCAACGAGACCCGCCTGCAACAGCTGGACCAGGCCTTTGCGGACATGGCTGGCCGCCAGTGGCAGGCCGCGCCGCTGGTGGCCGGCGAGATTGTCGCGCAGGCTGCACAGCCAGTTCGCAATCCAGCCGACCATCGCGAAGTGGTGGGGCAGGTGATCGAAGCCACGGTCGCCGATGTCGATACCGCGCTGACCGCCGCCACCGCCTATGCGCCGCAATGGCAATCCATCCCCGCCGTCGAGCGTGCCGCCATGCTGGAACGCGGCGCCGACCTGCTGGAAGCCAACATCGCCGAACTGATGGCTCTGGCCGTGCGCGAAGCCGGCAAGTCGCTGCCCAATGCGATTGCCGAAGTGCGCGAAGCGGTGGACTTCCTGCGCTACTACGCCATCGCTTCGCGCCATGACGGCAACGTCCTGGCCTGGGGACCGGTGGTGTGCATCAGCCCGTGGAATTTCCCGCTGGCCATCTTCATCGGCGAGGTCAGCGCTGCGCTGGCCGCCGGCAACGTGGTCCTGGCCAAGCCGGCCGAGCAGACCGCCCTGATCGCCCATCGTGCCGTGCAACTGCTGCACGAGGCCGGTATCCCGCGCGCCGCGCTGCAACTGCTGCCGGGCCGTGGCGAGACCGTGGGCGCAGCCCTGACCTCGGACGTGCGCGTCAAGGGCGTGATCTTCACCGGCTCCACCGAAGTGGCGCAATTGATCAACCGCACCCTGGCCAAGCGCTCGCATGACGATGGCGATGGCAGCGGCGAACACGGCGAAGTACCGCTGATCGCCGAGACCGGCGGTCAGAACGCGCTCATCGTTGATTCGTCGGCCCTGGCCGAACAGGTGGTGCAGGACGTGCTGTCCTCGGCCTTCGACAGCGCCGGCCAGCGTTGCTCGGCACTGCGCGTGCTGTGCCTGCAGGAAGACATCGCCGACCGTACCCTGGAAATGCTGAAGGGCGCCATGGCCGAGCTGCGCGTGGGCCGTCCGGATCGCCTCTCCACCGACATCGGCCCGGTGATCGATGCCGAAGCCCAGCAAAACCTGCTGGCCCACATCGAGCGCATGCGCGGCAGCGCCCGTTCAGTGCACCAGCTGCCGCTGGACCCGGCCTGCCAGCACGGTACCTTCGTGCCGCCGACCGTGATCGAGATCGACGACCTGGCGCAACTGCAGCGCGAAGTCTTCGGCCCCGTGCTGCACGTGCTGCGCTATCGGCGCGATGCCCTGCCGCAGTTGATCGACGCCATCAATGCCACCGGCTACGGCCTGACTTTGGGCGTGCATTCCCGCATCGACGAGACCATCGATTTCGTCGCCCAGCGCGCCCATGTCGGCAACATCTACGTCAACCGCAACATCGTCGGTGCCGTGGTCGGGGTCCAGCCCTTCGGCGGTGAAGGCAAGTCCGGCACCGGTCCCAAGGCCGGTGGCCCGCTCTACCTGAAGCGCCTGCAACGCAATGCGCAGCTGCATGAAGAACTGACCCGCGCCCAGCCCTCGGCGGTGCCCAACGCCTTGCTGGACAGCCTGCTGGATTGGGCCCGCACGCACGGCCATGAACGCCTGGCCGCCAGCGGCGAGCGTTATCACCGCGACAGCCTGCTGCAGCGCAGCCTGGTGCTGCCTGGCCCCACCGGCGAGCGCAATACCTTGGCCTTCGCCCCGCGTGGCCTGGTGCTGTGCGTGGCCGCCAGCGTGGGTACCCTGCTCAACCAGCTGGCCGCCGCCTTCGCCACCGGCAACACGGTGCTGGTCGACGAGGCCACCGCGGCGCTGCTGCCGGCCGGCTTGCCGGCCCCGGTGCGCGGCGCTATCCGTCGTGCTGCCCGCCTGGATGGCGAAGCGCTGCAGGCGGCGCTGGTGGACAGCCACCAGGCCACCGCCTGGCGTGCCAGCCTGGCGCAGCGGGACGGCGCGCTGGTGCCGCTGATCCTGTGCAGCGAAGATACGGCCATCCCGTTGTGGCGCCTGCTGGCCGAGCGCGCGCTGTGCGTCAACACCACGGCCGCCGGCGGCAATGCCAGCCTGATGACGATCTCGGTGTAAGCCTACCCGCCGCGTAGCGGAGTCGTCCCATCCGCTGAGACGGGCGCCCGGACCTTGTGTCCCGGCGCCCGTTTTTCTTGCCGGCGTACAATATTGCTCCCCCTGCGGGTGGTGCGCGGCCGGAATGTCTTGCAATCGGCACGGCCAGCCCCATCTCGACAGGACGTGGGGCGGCCAGGCCTGCCCCGCAGCACCTACGCATATATTGAACAGAGGCAAGCATGGAACAATTTCACGGCACCACCATCCTTTCCGTCCGTCGCGGCAACCAGGTCGCGCTGGGCGGTGACGGCCAGGTGACGCTTGGCAACATCGTCATGAAGGGCAGTGCGCGCAAGGTGCGCAAGCTCTATCACGGCAAGGTCCTGGTCGGTTTCGCCGGCGGCACGGCTGACGCCTTCACCCTGCTGGACCTGTTCGAAGCCAAGCTGGAAAAACACCAGGGCAACCTCATGCGCGCCTCGGTCGAGCTGGCCAAGGACTGGCGTACCGACCGCATGCTGCGCCGCCTGGAAGCGATGCTGCTGTGTGCCGACAAGGAAACTACGCTGGTCATCACCGGCAATGGCGATGTGCTGGAGCCCAATGACGGCATCGGCGCCATCGGTTCCGGCGGCAGCTACGCGCAATCGGCTGCCAAGGCCCTGTATGAGAACACCGAGCTGACCCCGGCCGAGATCGTCAAGAAATCGCTCACCATCGCCGGCGAGCTGTGCATCTACACCAACCTGAACCACATCATCGAGACGCTGGATTAAGGCTGGATTAAGTTCCGGCCCCGGTATCACACCGCGCCCGCTCTCCTGATGAACCGTCACAGCGAAAAGATCACCACCATGAACATGACCCCCAAGGAAATCGTCTCCGAACTCGACAAGCACGTCGTCGGCCAGGCCCGCGCCAAGCGCGCGGTGGCCATCGCGCTGCGCAACCGCTGGCGTCGCCAGCAGATCGAGGAGCCGCTGCGCCACGAGATCACGCCCAAGAACATCCTCATGATCGGCCCCACCGGCGTGGGCAAGACCGAGATCGCGCGCCGCCTGGCCAAGCTGGCCGATGCGCCCTTCATCAAGATCGAGGCGACCAAATTTACCGAGGTCGGTTACGTCGGCCGTGATGTCGATACCATCATTCGCGACCTGGTCGACATCGGCATCAAGCAGACCCGCGAAGTCGAAACCCGCAAGGTACGCACCCGTGCCGAGGACGCCGCTGAAGACCGCATCCTGGACGTGCTGCTGCCGCCGGCACGCGATTTCGGATTCACCTCCGAGAATGGCAGCAGTGGCGAGAAGGACGACAAGAACACCACCCGCCAGACTTTCCGCAAGCGTCTGCGCGAAGGTGCACTGGATGATCGCGAGATCGAACTGGAATTGAACGATGCTGCGCCCACCATGGAAATCATGGCGCCGCCGGGCATGGAAGAAATGACCGAGCAGATCAAGTCAATGTTCTCGGGCATGGGCAACCAGCGCAAGAAGGCGCGCAAGATCAAGATCAAGGAAGCCATGAAGCTGCTGATCGACGAGGAAGCCGCCAAGCTGGTCAACGATGAAGAGCTCAAGCTGAAGGCCATCACCAACGTCGAGCAGAACGGTATCGTCTTCCTCGACGAGATCGACAAGATCGCCACCCGCTCGCAGAACGGCAACGCCGATGTCTCGCGTGCCGGCGTGCAGCGCGACCTGCTGCCGCTGGTGGAAGGTACGACCGTCAATACCAAGTACGGCATGGTCAAGACGGATCACATCCTCTTCATCGCCTCCGGTGCCTTCCATCTGTCCAAGCCGTCGGACCTGATCCCGGAACTGCAGGGTCGCTTCCCGATCCGGGTGGAGCTGGATTCGCTGTCGATCGCCGATTTCGAACGCATCCTGACCGGCACCGATGCTTGCCTCACCAAGCAATACGAAGCCCTGCTGGCCACCGAAGGCGTGAAGATCGAATTTGCCGACAGCGGCATCAAGCGCCTGGCCGAGATTTCGCACACGGTCAATGAAAAGACAGAAAACATCGGTGCCCGACGGCTCTATACGGTGATGGAAAAACTGCTGGAAGAAATTTCCTTCACGGCCGGCGAGGCCGGCGTGGACGGGCTCATGATCGACGGTGACTATGTCAACGAACGCCTCGGTGAACTCGCGGTGGACGAAGACATGTCGCGCTACGTCCTGTAGAAATTGGATAAAAAGCGCGGGAGCTTGCAATGGCCAACAAGACATTGGGAACACGGCAGAAACTAAGTTTTCGTGTCGAACCGTCGCAATCCCGCCCGCGCAATCCGGTTGCCGTGGCAGCCCAGCAGCGCGCCGGTGGTGCGGGCCCACATCGCAAGAATGCATCGGCGCAACGCCAGCAGTTGAAGGCCGAACTGCAGAGCAAACTGGGCGGTAATGACAAGGATTGACCAGCCACTGCAGGGCTGCAGGGAAGATGTATCAAAATGTTAGATTTTGATGAGAGCGCCGGTAGAAATGCCGGCGCTTTTTTCATTGGCGCGGTGCGCTTGCAGATGAGAAGCAGCCGCGCAATGCCAGATGAGGCGATAAAAAAATACAACAATTGCCATTTCAATCTTTCGCTCCCGTCTAAAAAATGACTTGTATCGACCAAGGTGCAGTCATGCGCGACGAGAAGCATTAATGTCTGTCCATCCGACTGCAAGTGCGGATCCTCAAGACTATTTTTAGAGAAGGACGTCACATGAAAAAATCTCTGCTGGCACTCGCCGTTCTGGGCGCGTTCGCAGGCGCAGCACAAGCGCAAAGCTCCGTCACGATCTACGGTATCGTCGATACCGGTGTTGTCTACCAAAGCAAGGTTGCTACCGCCAACGGCGGCACCGGCTCCAAGTTCGGTCTGAACTCGGGCATCATCCAAGGTTCGCGCATCGGCTTCAAGGGTGCTGAAGATCTGGGTGGCGGTCTGTCCGCAGTCTTCAACCTGGAAGCTGGCTTCAGCAATGACACCGGCGGCCTGCAAGGTTCCGACGCCACCACCGGTTCCAACCTGTTCCGCCGCAAGTCGGTGGTCGGTCTGGCTGGTAACTTCGGTACCGTCCTGCTGGGTCGTCAAACCGACTTCGCTGACACCATCTCGGCTTACACTGCCGTGCAAGACTTCGGTGGCTGGGTCAACAACTCCGGTTCCGGTCTGGATCGCCTGCAAGGCACCCGTACCAACAACTCGATCAGCTACACCACGACCAACCTGAGCGGCTTCACCGGTAACCTGATGTACGGCTTCGGCGAGACCGCTGGCCAGACCTCCGCCGGTCAATCCTTCGGCGTTGGCGGCAAGTACGACAACGGTCCTCTGGGTCTGGGCATCAACTACTACCAGTCCAAGGCTGGTTCGACCCCGTCTGACGTTTCGCTGATCCCGGCAACCTCGACCACCGCCAGCGTCAACACCCTGTCGGCCAACGCTGGCAGCTCCGCTCAGAAGGTCCTGAACGTGGCAGCGTCCTACCAGTTCGGTCCGGCTCGTGTGTACGGTAACTACTCGCGCGTGAAGCAAGACCTGAACACCCAGGCCAACCTCACCGCCGTCGGCGTGGGCTCGCTGACCACCGTGACCAACCGTACGCTGGCCCGTTCCAACAAGGCTGACATCTACGAAATCGGTACCGCTTACTCGCTGAGCCCGTCGCTGAAGCTGCTGGCAGCAGTGGACCACACCCGTGCTACCTTCGACGGCGTGGGCACCAAGGCCAAGCTGACCCAGGTCAGCCTGGGTACCGACTACTGGCTGTCCAAGCGTACCGACCTGTACGCCTTCCTGGCTTACACCAAGGCTAGCGATCTGGTCAATCCGGGCGTCTCCGACAGCACCGGTAACGATGGCAACCAAGGCGCCGTCGCCGTGGGTATCCGCCACAAGTTCTAATGTGAATGAGCAGCGTCGTCGACTTTGACGACGCCTGCCGATCCACAATCGGACTAGCAGTAATAGCAGTAATCAAAGCGCCGCATGAGTTTCATGCGGCGCTTTTTTCATGCTTTTCGACGATTTCGCTTTTGTTAGTTCTCTGTTTCTGTTTCTTACATTTTGCAACAATAAAAATCAGGTCGTAAAAACATCATGTTTGCTTCGCATTCGACTCGGTTTCGCTTTCCACAGGAGGGCTGCAGGTGGCCCGGAAACCCCGTTTGTTGTGCCGCAAAATACTCGCCTTTACATCGCCAAATC
This sequence comes from Herbaspirillum sp. VT-16-41, assembly GCF_001994935.1. NCBI lineage: Bacteria > Pseudomonadati > Pseudomonadota > Betaproteobacteria > Burkholderiales > Oxalobacteraceae > Herbaspirillum > Herbaspirillum sp. VT-16-41. Next base: position 314,804 of record NZ_MUXB01000095.1, on the reverse strand, counting down.
CTGACGAAACCCTGACTGGTGGCCGATCTTGATGACTGTAAAGAAAGCGTAATAAGCCTTCCTGTTTGCGCACTTTTCCGCGCCGCACTGCTCTAATATTCGCCATACATTTTGATGCTTGCAGGAATCACCTCCCGACCTCATGTCTGACGACGGGTCACTTGCAGCATCACCCTTCACGCTCTGATAGCGGCATCAATTTCTAAGTTTTTGGTGCATTCGGAACCGACGCAGCTTTCTGCGCCGGAGGGGATTTCTTTTTCCCGGATTTTGTTTGCAGTCGCAAGCGCAACAGAAAGGAAGCAACATGGCCACAAGAGAAGAGCTGGCAGTCATCAAGGCGGCCCGTGCCGGAGAATCGCGCGCACAACTGGCTCTGGGTCGACGTTATCTCAATGGCGGCAGCGGTCTGCCGCGCAGCAAGGGCACTGCGTTCTATTGGCTGCGCCGCGCCGCGCAGCAAGGCGTGGACGATGCCTGGATGATCATCGGCCGCAACATCACCTATGAGCAGGTCAAGGACCTGTCCTCGCCCCAGGAGGCCGCGGTCTGGTACGAAAAGGCCTTCGAGGCCGGCGTACCGCAAGCCGGCCTGATCTTTGCCCGGCTGGTGCTGGAGCATACCGATCAGTTCGACAGCAATGCCCATGCGCGCGCCATTGCCGCGCTCTCCCTGCTGGCCAGTCGCGATGATCACCAGGCCCAGTGGCTGCTGGCGCAGCAGATGCAGCGTCACGGCCAGCCGGTGGTGCCGGGTGCGGCTTCCTCGGCAGTCGAAGAAAGGCTGATGCAGGAAGCCGCGCGCGCCGGTATCGAGCAGGCGCAGTACGCACTGCTCGACAAGGCCTGGCAACAGGGTGAGGGCGAGGCCTTTGCACGTGGTGCACGGCCACTGGTGCAGCGACTGACGGAGCGCAATAGCGCTGCCGTCGGCCAGCTGGAGAAGGAATCCGATGCCACCGGCCTGGTGCAGTTGAGCCCCGAGGAGGCCACGCTGCTGCTGCGCTACGGCCAATGGCAGGCGCGCGCGGCGCAACCCGATCTGCAGGAATTGATGCGCCTGTTCGAACTGGCCGCCGTGGCCGGCGAGAACGAGGCCCGGCTGGAACTGGGCCTGCTGTGTGCCAAGATCGACCGCCAGGGACAGCGCGTGTTCATGGAACAGGGCCTGGCCAACTTCAAGAAAGCCCTGCACTGGCTGGTGCTGGCGGGAGAAGGCGGCAGTGCGCCCGCCTGGCATGCGCTGGCACGCATCTATTCGCGTTCCATCTATTCGCAGCGCAATCTGCAGGTGGCGCAGCAATATCTGGAAAAGGCGGCCGAGGCCGGCCTGACCGAGGCGCAGGCGGAGCTGGCGCACATCTTCTGGCGCAATCGCCGCGACGACCCCATGCATGACGTCAAGGCCTTGTACTGGTGGCAACAGGCTGCCGCCCGCGGCGATGCGGAGTCGGCCGAGGCGCTGCTGCCGTTCCAGGCGCAGGAAGATGCGCAGGACTGGGCGGTGCAGGCGCGTGCGCAGTTGAGCGAGCGGCTGCGCAACAGCAACCCCTTCCTGAGTGCGCGCATCGAACTGGCGGCCATCTTCGGCCTGACCAAGCCGGAAGCGCTGCTCATCGACATCAAGCAGGCCGATTACGGCCACTGCCTGGTGGTCGACATCTGTGCTCATCATGCCCGCAGCAAGCGGCGCCTGATCGCGGTGCAAAGCGAGGCGCAGCGCGCTGCGATCAACCGCGTCAGTCGCCTGTTCGGCGACGTCGACTGCGGCTTCAGTGGCCCGGAAGGCAATTATCGTCAGCGCCAGTACCGCCTGCGTACCGCCTTTCCCGAAGCCGCCTGAGGCGATGTGCTTGCGCTACGCCTACATGTGGTAGCGCAGGCTCAGCGCGACGTTGCGCGGGGCGCCCGGCAGGCTCAGGTTGGGGCTGCTGCCGTGGCCGGAGATGATGTAGCCGGTGTTGAAGATATTGCCGACGTTCAGTTGCAGCTCATAGCGGGTCGTGCGGTAGGCCGCCATCGCATCGGCGGTCACGTAGCCGGGCAGGGTGACGGTGTTGCCCGGGTTGGCGAAGCGTGCCCCCACGGCATTGGCGCCACCGCCGACGATGAAGCCCTCGCCCAGTTCCTTGGTCAGCCACAGGTTGGCGCTGTGACGCGGCGTCAGGGTGGCATTCTTGCCCTTGAAGGGTACACTGCCGGCCGCCGTGACGCTGGTGTCGAAGGAGGATGACTCGGTGATCACCGCATCCAGGTAGGCGTATCCGGCCAGCAGTTTCCAGCCCTGCTTGAGGTCGGCACTGAAGGTGAATTCGGCGCCATCGGTGCGCTGCTTGCCGACCGGCACGATCGTATTGTTGGGCAGGGTCGACTTGATGTTGTCGCGCTCCAGGCGGAACACCGACACGGTGGCGCTGGCGCGACCTTCCCAGAAATCATATTTGGCGCCGACTTCCGTATTGCGCGTGTTTTCCGGTGCCAGGTCGGCGTTGTTGGTGGCCAGCGCGAAGTTCTCACCCGAGGGCTGGAAGGAGCGGCTCCACGAGAGGTAATAGGATTGCGTCTCGCTGGGTTGCCACACCAGGCCGGCACGCGGACTGTAGGCGGTATCGGTGCGCGACAGGTTGCTGGGCACGCCGGCGGCCGACACCAGCCTGGCCTGCTGGCGGAAGCTGTCGTGGCGCAGGCCGACCAGCGCCTTCCACTGCGCATTGAGGGTGATGCTGTCCTGCAGATAGGCGGCAAAGGTGTCATAGGTGCCGTAGGTCAGCGATGGCGCGGTCACCCGGTCAGGATTGACCAGCGGCAGCACCGGATTGAAGATCGAGACCGGTGCCACGCCCGAGGTGCCACCTGCCACGGCCACGCCGCCGTAGGTAGCGGCGTCCTTGCTCTGGCTGCCCACCTCCACCCCATAGAGGATTTCATGACGGGTCTGGCCCAGCGTCAGCTTCTGCGTCAGCTCGCTCTGGTTGAACCAGCCGTTTTCATCGCGCACCAGCTTGGCATGGTTCAGGGCCATGGTGCCGTTGGTTTCGTTGACGTTGCCGTTGATGTTGGTGTTGTTGCGGTTGAGGTGGTAATCGTAATAGCGCAGGCCGTTGCGGAAGGAAAACTCGTCGTTGAAACGGTGCGTGAAGGTCGCCGTGGTGGACGCCACGCGTGACTGCACAAAGTCGGCGTCGCGGGCATTGCGCGCACCGAAGTAGGTGCCGGGGTCCACCGCCACCGGACGTCCACGATAGGACGGGATGCCGAAGTCCATGACGCGCCGGTCTTCCAGGTAGTCGGCCTGCAGCAGCAATTTGGTATCGGCCGAGAAGCGCAGGGCCAGGGAGGGCGCGATGGCCTTGCGGTCGATGAATTGCTGGGCGCGATAGCTGTCGCCACGTTCCAGGGCGCCGGTCAGGCGCCAGGACAGTGCGCCGTCGCCGGCAGCGCGTCCCAGGTCCAGCTCGGCGCGTCGACCGGCGGTGCTGTTGGCGGTGATGCCGACGTCGCTGATATCCACGCCCGGCTTCTTGCTCACGCGGTTGATCAGGCCACCAGAGGAGCCGCGGCCATACAGCACGGCGGCCGGACCCTTGATCACTTCCACATTTTCCACATTGGACAGGTCGCGGAAATACAGCGCGTCATCGCGGAAGCCATCCACGAACTGGTCCCCGATGGCGGTAAAGCCGCGGATGAACACCTGGTCGCGCTGGCCGTCGCCGGTGGACAGGCCCAGCCCGGGCACGTTCTTCAGGACATCCTGCAGCGAGGCCGCATTCTGGTCGCGGATCACCTGGGCCGGCACCACGTTGATGGTCTGCGGCACGTCGCGCAGCGGAGCTTCGCTCTTGGTGCCGCTGACCGCGGTCGGCGCCACATAGCCGTCATTGGTGCGGGCACCGCTGACTTCGATGGCGGGCAGGGAAGAAGCGGATTCCTGCGCCCAGGCCAGGGAGGACAGGGAGGAAAGGGAGCAGGTGGCCAGGACGGCCAGGTGCAAGGGATGCAGGCGGAAATTCATTTTATTCTTCACAATGAGTTCGATTAATAGGAATAATTATTATTCGTATTAAATGATGATTGTAAGAAGATGTAAATAGAAAGCTGCATACTTGCCATGTGCTCCCATCAAATGGGAATGACAAGGCCAGTGCGCCCGCCCGCGAGGGCAGGGTCACATCGTGTAATTCAGGAAATCAGGGAATCAGGTAAAGGGCCAAGCGCGAGGGCGCTCGGCTTCAGTGCAGGTGGATGGCCTGTTCGCCATCGGCACCGCCATCCGGGCCGGCCTGGCCGAAGGAATACAAGGAATAGCTGGTGCCGTCGTCGTCGGCCTCGTACTGGTAGGAATTGCCCCAGGGGTCGCGTGGCAGGCGGTCGACATAGCCGCCGATGGCCCAGTTGGCCGGCACCGGTGCCCGCGTGGGCTTGATCACCAGCGCCAGCATGCCCTGCTGGGAGGTGGGGTAGCGGCCGTTATCCTGGCGATAGCGGTCCAGGCCGCTGGCAATGGCCTGCATATCCTTTTCGGCCGCCATGGCTTGCGGGCTGTGGTCATGGTTGAAGCGTGCCACCAGCGGCGGCAGTGCCAGCGCGGCGGCCACCGCCAGCACGGTCAATACCAGGATCCAGCGCAGGCGCGCCAGGCCGCGCTGCAGGAACAGGAAAGCAGGATGTTGCCGCGAGGGCAGGGAAGAACGGCGCATGGAAGCGGCTGGCTTGGTCAAGGGAGCAAGGGGACAAGGAGACGATAGGAAGTCAACGCTGCGCAACACCGGCTTGCGCACAGACGAGCGAGGTGCCGCCCACTGCCGATACCGACGGCGGCGGCCCGGCACTGGCCTGTCATCAGGGCTGCAGGGTCACCGGCACGCCGGCCTGACTGCTGACCACTTCTGACAACGTGGCATAAAACTCGCTGCCATCACGGGTGTTGAGCCAGTGCTGGCCGTCGAATTTGTAGTGGAAGCCGCCGGAACGGGCTGCCAGCCACATTTCCTGCATCGGGGCCTGGCTGTTGATGATGATCTTGGAGCCATTGCCGATGCACTCGATCTCCAGCACATTGCCGCTGCGGCTGCATTCCACGTCCAGCTCGCTGGCGTCGCAGGCGTCTTCCAGCGCCGTCTCGATGGCGTTGAGGGTGGCATCAGCCAGGTCCAGGAATTCCGATTCGGTCATGCTACACTCCAAGGCATTCTAAGATTTCGATGTAATCCGACATTTTATCGTGAAGTCACACTATTCTCCCGTCCGTCGTGCAGCTTCCCTGGCCCTCTGTGCCGCCGCCCTGATGCTGGCTGGCTGCGGCCAGAAAGGTCCGCTGTACATGCCCAAGGTGCCGCCCGACCCGTTTGCGCATACCCAGCCCAAACCGGCGGCCCCGCAGCCGGACACCAAGGCTGGCGCGCAGCAGGGTGGCGACGTGACCCCGGCGGCAACTGACGCCCCCGCCAAATAGGCCTTCCCGCTGCGTGACCCCGAGGGGCCGCGCAGGCAATATCGCAAAACAGCCGCAAAGCGGTGCCGAACCCGTCCAGCGCGGTCGGCGCCGGATTCCCCAACAGTTCAGATTTCAGATTTCCCGGATATCCATGTCCCACTTTTCCTACCGCAATGGCGCTCTGCACGCCGAACAGGTTTCGCTGCAGGCGCTGGCCGAGCAGTTCGGTACGCCGCTCTACGTCTATTCCAAGGCTGCCCTGGTCGAGAATTTCTCGGCCTATGCCGATGCCTGCCGCCAGGCCGGTCGTGCCGAGGGTGCAAATGGTGCAAGGGGTGGGGCGCTGGTGTGCTATTCGGTCAAGTCCAACTCCAACCTGGCGGTGCTGAACCTTCTGGGTCGTCTGGGTTCGGGCTTCGACATTGTCTCCGGCGGTGAGCTGCTGCGCGTGGTGGCCGCCGGCGGCGATGCCCGCAAGGTGATCTTCTCAGGCGTCGGCAAGGGCCGCGACGAGATGAAGCTGGCCCTGGAACATGACATTCTCTGCTTCAACGTCGAATCCATCCCCGAGGTGGCGCGCCTGAACGAAGTGGCCGGCGCCCTGGGCAAGCGCGCCCGCATCTCGTTGCGGGTGAACCCGAATGTGGATGCCAAGACCCACCCCTATATCTCCACCGGCCTGAAGGAAAACAAGTTTGGCGTGGCCTATGAAGATGCGCTGAACTGCTACCGTGCCGCCGCCGCCCTGCCCAATATCGAGGTGGTCGGCATCGATTGCCACATCGGTTCGCAATTGCTGGACGACTCGCCGCTGCTGGAAGCGCTGGACAAGATCATCGACATGGTCGACACGCTGGAGTCCGAGGGCATTCACATCCATCACCTCGACATCGGCGGCGGCATTGGCATCCGCTACGACGACGAGCAACCGGTGGCCATCGGCGACTACCTGGCCCGCGTGTTCGCCCGGGTCGACGCCTGGCGCGCCAGCAAGTACGACGGCCGTCCGATCCAGGTCATGTTCGAACCCGGCCGTTCGGTAGTCGGCAATGCCGGCCTGCTGCTGACCGAGGTGCAATACCTCAAGCATGGCGAAGGCAAGAATTTCGCCGTGGTCGACGCCGCCATGAATGATCTGATGCGCCCGGCCATGTATGAAGCCTGGCACGGCGTGAAGACCGTCAAGGAAAATGCCGGCCAGGCACGCATCTATGATGTGGTCGGTCCGGTCTGCGAATCCGGTGACTGGCTGGCACGCTCGCGTGAGCTGGCCATTGGCGAAGGCGACCTGCTGGCCCTGATGTCGGCCGGCGCCTACGGCATGACCATGGCCTCCAACTACAACACCCGCGGCCGCGCCGCCGAGGTGCTGGTCGATGGCACGCAGGTGCATCTGGTCCGCCAGCGCGAGCAGCCGGCCGATCTGTTTGCGCTGGAAAAGATCGTCGACTGAGTTTGTTGTCGTTCCAATAAGCGGCAGCCCCGGAAACGCGGCTGCCGTTTCCTTTTCAACAGCGTTTATTGATCGGCCGGCAATACGCGCCAGTGCTGGGCCTCAGATATTTTTTGCAGAGCCGCATTTTTGTTTTGCCTTTCAGAAATTTGGGAGCAAAATAGCCGTCCGTCCAAAGAACAAATAACGCATCTCGACAAGCCTGGCGCGCGAGCAGCAACGCGCCACCGGAGACCAGGCAAGCCAACAGGCCACAGGACGACAGGGAGAAGACCATGCCACCGGGACGGTGGTCGGTAGCGCAACACAGGGGAATTCCATGCAAGTCCTGGAACGCACAGAGGGAGATCGCGACAAGCGGGTGCACGGCGAGGGCGCCGAAGGCGATCTGGCGCCTGCGCATCCTGGCGCCTCCACATCCATCGCATCATCACCAGCAGCATCGACTGCACCCAGCGCCGAGGAGTTGGAAGTCCGTGCCTCGCATATCACCGCCGCCGCCGTGGCTGCAGCTGCCGTCACGGCCGCCGTGGTGACCGCCGCCGGCGAGGAAGCCACGATGCGCGCCGAACGCGTGGCACAGGAGCAGCCCGAGGCGAGCCGCCGCCCGGCGCCCAGCGGCCCGCGCAGCGAACCGCAGGTGGCAGCCTCCACCCGTGGCGCCATGCTGGTCTCGCTGTTGACGCTGGCCATCATCGGCCTGGCCCTGTGGCTGGGTGCGCAATGGCCGCAACGCTCGCTCAAGCCGATGCTGACGCAATTGCCGAGCTTTTCCCGGCCCGCGCCGGTAGCACCTGCTGCCGCAGTCCAGCCGGCTGTCGAAGAAAGCAGCGCAGCGGCCAGCCTGGAGGCACCCGGACCTGACGCCATCGCCCAGTTGCAGCAGGAAGCCGATGAAAAGGCGCGTCTGCTGGCACAGAAGCGCGCCGCCGCCGAGGCCCGCCATCGCCGCGAGGATGCCGCCCTGGCCCTGCGCGAGCAACGTCGGCGCGAAGCCGAGGCACAACTGGCCAATGCCCGCGCCCAGGCCGAGCGCGCCCAGGCGGCGGTCACCCCACCACCAGCGGCGGCGTCTCCGGCTGCGCCATCCCTGGCAGAGCAGGTCAAGCAATGCAGCGCGCTGTCGCTGTTCGCCCGCGAGAGCTGCCTGTGGAAGCTATGCGACGGCAAGTGGGGCAAGAATGGCTGCCCCTCCTACGAGCGCAATAACGAAGGCGCCTGAGCCGGCGCCGCTGCAGCCCCTCTTCCTCCCCTCTCCCTTTCCGGATTGTCTGGATTGTCAGATACGGCCCGGCCGGTACCGCCCTCACGGGGCGCGCCCAGCCGGGAGCAATTCTTGCTTGCCTGAAGGCCGTCGGCGCATGACGGCAAGCCCGCCTGTGGTCCCCCCACGAAAGATGAAAAGTCTTGCCGCAAGCGGTTTTGCGAACGGTTTTTGCCGTTGACTTGCCGCTATAATGCGCGTTTTTCTTCCCTTCCCTGCAAGGAAAAAGGCATGAATGCACTGCTCTGGTTCGTCGTCCTCTACTGGGTCATCTCGGTGGCCATCGGTCTGTATGCCACCCGATACGTCAAGAGTTCGAAGGACTATGCCGTCGCCGGCCGCTCGCTGCCGATGTCGGTGGTGACCGCGACCGTGTTTGCGACCTGGTTCGGTTCGGAAGCGGTGCTGGGGGTGTCTTCCACCTTCCTCAAGGAGGGCCTGGGCGGCATCGTGGCCGATCCCTTCGGCTCTTCGCTGTGCCTGATCCTGGTCGGCGTCTTCTTCGCCAAGCGCCTGTACCGGATGAATCTTCTGACCATCGGCGACTACTACAAGAAGCGCTTCGGCCGCGCCGCCGAGATGCTGGTGACGATCTGTATCGTCATTTCCTACCTGGGCTGGGTGGCCGCGCAGATCAAGGCCCTGGGCCTGGTCTTCAACGTCGTCTCGGGCGGCTACATCCCGATGCACTGGGGCATGATCATCGGCGCCGGCAGCGTGCTGATCTATACCCTCATGGGCGGCATGTGGGCCGTGGCCATCACCGACTTCCTGCAGATGATCATCGTGGTGGTCGGCATGCTCTACATCGGCTACGAAGTCTCGGGCATGGTCGGCGGTCCCGGCGTGGTGATCGCGCATGCGGCCGAGGCCGGCAAGTTCAACTTCTGGCCGGCTGCCGAGCTCAAGGACGTGCTGTGGTTCTTCGCCGCCTGGATCACCATGATGCTGGGCTCGATCCCGCAGCAGGACGTATTCCAGCGGGTGATGTCGTCCAAGAACGAAAACGTGGCCCGCAATGCATCCATCCTGGGCGGCGTGATCTATTTCTTCTTCGTCTTCATCCCCATCTTCCTGGCCTACTCGGCCACGCTGATCGACCCCGCCATGGTCTCGCGCCTGCTGGAGACCGATTCCCAGCTGGTCCTGCCGACCCTGATCATGGAAAAGATGCCGGTCTTCGCCCAGGTGATGTTCTTCGGCGCCCTGTTGTCGGCCATCAAGAGCTGCGCCAGCGCGACCCTCCTGGCCCCCTCGGTGACCTTCACCGAAAACGTGCTCAAGGAAATTCGTCCCTGGAAGAACGACCGTGAATTCCTCTTCACCATGCGCGCCGTGGTGCTGGTCTTCACCATCGGTGTCACCGCGCTGGCGCTGAACAGCCAGTCCAGCATCTACGAAATGGTCGAGAACGCCTACAAGGTCACCTTGGTGGCGGCCTTCGTGCCCCTGGCCTTCGGCGTCTACTGGCAGCGCGCCACCCGCCAGGGTGCATTGATGGCCATGGTGCTGGGCCTGGTGTCCTGGATCACGCTGGAATACACCGCCCCGGAAGGCCTCTGGCCGCCGCAACTGGCCGGCCTGCTGTTCTCCATCGGCGGCATGGTGGTCGGATCGCTCATGCCCCAGGTGCTGGCACCGGTGGCCCCCATCGCCGTGGCACCGGCCGAGGGAACGGTCCAGTCCTGAGTTCTTCTTGCCTGCCTGAAACGGTCGCCCGGCTCCGCCGCGCGACCGTTTTCTGTTTTCATGCTTCCGTTGGGTCCCAGTCTGCGGTGGGGATGATGCGTTTCATGAACTCATCGAAGAGTGGGACGGTAAAGGCCGTATCCCCGTGCGTCGGGCTCCATATCATCCCTTTTGCGATGAGACTGCTGCGCAGGGGGCCCAAGGAAGAGCTCTCGCGGCCCAGCTTGGCGGCGATGTCCCCTGAGCGGTGCGGGCCGGCCCCCAGCTCTGCCATTGCCCTCAGATACTTCTTCTCCGCCGGCGTCAGCCGATCAAAACGTACCCGGAAGAAGCTCTCATCCAGTGCCGCGACTGCTTCGACCGAGGCGGTTTCTACGTCCTGTCGCGTGATGGGGCTGCTGGTTGCGACATCCCATGCGTGCTTGCCCCATTCCTGCAGGAAATAGGGATACCCCTTGGTGAAACCGATGATCAGGTTCACTGCATCGTTGTCGACGTCCACGCCTTCATCATGTGCCGGCTTGACGATGGCGTCGGCGGCGTCGGCCGCGTCCAGCGGACCTATTATCGGGAAGTCAAACAAGCGCTCAGAATAGGACTTGGCTTCTCCCATCCTGCCGCGGAGCTGAGGCAATCCGGCGCCGACGACCACCAGCGGAAGTTGCAGTTGCGCACAGCGGTGCAGGGCCGATGTCAGTGCTGCCAGCTGCTTTTCGGGGACATACTGCAGTTCATCGATGAAAATGGCGACAAGCGTGCCGGCAGCGTGTGCTGCGGCCCCGACCTGCTCCAGCAACATCGTCAAATCACCCTCCAGGTCGCCGTTATCGGCAAGGCCCGGCTCTGGCTCGTAGTCGAGTCCGACTTCAACATCGTTGAAGGTGAGCTTCATCTTGCCGACGAATCCTGCAAGGGCGCGCAAGCCGCGAATGGCGACGTCCTTTGCCTGTTCCATACGGCTCAACTTGAGCAGGCCGATACGCAGTTGCGGTGCCAGTACGGCCGGGAGCGATCTCCCTTCAGGTGCTTCAATGCGGATCGTCACCACTCCGGAACCCTCGGCATCCTTCATCATCTGGTCCAGCAAGACCGTCTTGCCGACACCGCGCAGACCGACGAGCATCATGCTCTTGGCGGGTTTGCCACGGCGTAGCCTTTCAATGCATAGGCGCATCTTCGCCCGCACTTCATCACGTCCGGCAAGCTCTGGCGGAGGACTGCCGGCACCCGGCGCGTAAGGATTCAGGATAGGGTCCATATATACAAGCTTTAGGTAATTTATGTAATTCTCATAAATTAGCTAAAATCAGTAGAAGAAACAAGGTCGAAGGAAGTGGCGTTGCGTAAGACCATGGTCAGGCTGCTTGTCGCGGCTGGATTCCCAAGATCGAGGAGTCGATGGGGGCGTGGGGTGGATCGGTTAGGGCTTGTTCACTAGCCCCTTGACCTAAAACTGGCTATGTTAGTCAGAACTGCTGGGCTAGCCGCTGTCAAAGGATCTTAATAGACCGCTTTTCGACGTAATTTGATATCAATCTAGAAATAGATTGAGCCGAAACCGGAACTTATTTGCTTTCCATCAACCTGAAATGACATGACTGAGCAAACTCGCCCCTACGATTTTGCTGCCGATGCGTTGTTTCTGGATTTCGACGGCACCCTGGTCGAACTGGCGCCACAACCCGAAGAGATCGTGGTGCCGCCGGAACTGATCACGCTGTTGCAGCGACTACAACAAGAATCGGACGGCGCGCTGGCCATCGTCAGCGGCCGTCCCCTGGACCAACTCGACTTCTTCCTGGCGCCGTTGCGCCTGCCGGCCGCGGGCGTGCACGGCGCCGAACGGCGTACCGCCGATGGCCGCATCCTCCAGCAGCCGGTGCCGGACGTGCATCACCTGCGCGAGCGCCTGCTGCCGCTGGTGGAGGGCAATCCCGGTCTGCAGCTGGAACTCAAGCGCGGCGCGCTGGCACTGCACTATCGGCATGCCGCTCACCTGGAGCAGCGCTGTGTGGAAACCATGATGGACGCCCTGCGCCACGAACCCGGCTTTTCCATGCTGCACGGCAAGATGGTGGTGGAGGCCAAGCCCCACATCAACAAGGGTGACGCGGTGGCGGCGTTCCTGCATGAAGCGCCGTTCCGCGGGCGTCGCCCGGTCTTCATCGGTGACGACGTGACCGATGAAGCCGGATTTGCCATCGCCCAGGCCGAGACCTATGGCGGCCTGGGCATCAAGGTCGGTACCGGCCCCAGTCAGGCGCAGCAGCGTCTGGCCGGTCCGGCCGCGGTGCTGGCCTTGCTGCGAGAGGCCATCCCCGCACGCAGCCTCAGCGGATGACCGCCCGGGCGCAGCACGCGCCCATCATCGCCTTCCATCAAGAAATCTGACCCACAGAACAGAGCACGAGGAACCATGAGCCAGCCCAGCCCCGACCCGCAACAGGAAGCGCAGCCGCAACCGCACTCGCAGACCCAACATTCCGAACAGCCGCACCTGGCCGCCCAGGCGCACGACATGCCCTCCACCTCCTCGCTGGACCTGGGGGTGATCGGCAACTGCGCCTTCTCGGCGCTGGTGGACAAGATGGGCCGCATCGTCTGGTGCTGCCTGCCGCGCTTCGATGGCGACCCGGTCTTCAATGCCCTGCTGGACCCCACCGACAATGGCGCGCTGTGGGCCTTCCAGCTGGAGAATTTCTCTCACAGCGAGCAGTGGTACGAACCCAATACCGCCGTGCTGCGCACCCGGCTCTACGATACGCTGGGGCAGGGCATCGAGATCACCGACCTGGCGCCGCGCTTCCAGAGCCGTGGCCGCTTCTTCCGCCCGCTGCAGCTGGTGCGCCGCATCCATCCGCTCTCCGGCGCCCCGCGCATGCGGGTGGTGTTGCGTCCGCGCTTCGACTGGGGCCGTGATATCCCGGCGCAGACCCGCGGCAGCAACCACATCCGCTATGTCGGTCCCGATCAGACCCTGCGCCTGAACACCGATGCGCCGATCAGCTACATCGTGGACGAGACCGCCTTCGTGGTCAGCCGCCCCTACAACTTCATCCTGGGTCCGGATGAAACCCTGCACGGCGGCATCAACGACACCGCCCGCGATTTCGAACAGGAAACCACCGCCTACTGGCGCAACTGGAGCCGCGCCCTGGCCACGCCGCTGGAGTGGCAGGATGCGGTGATCCGCGCGGCCATCACTCTGAAGCTCTCGGTCTTTGAAGACACCGGCGCCATCATCGCCGCCATGACCACTAGCGTGCCCGAGGCACCGGGCAGCCAGCGCAACTGGGACTATCGCTATTGCTGGCTGCGCGACGCCTTCTTCGTGGTACGCGCCCTGAATAGCCTGTCCGAACTGGGGACAATGGAAGACTACTTGCGCTGGCTGACCAACGTGGTGGTGCGCTCCGGCGGCGGCCATGTGCAGCCGCTTTATGGCATCGGCCTGGAAGAAGCGCTGCCCGAGCAGATCCTGGACCACCTGCCCGGCTACCAGCACCACCAGCCGGTTCGCGTGGGCAACCAGGCCTACGAACATTTCCAGCACGACGTCTACGGCAACATCGTGCTGGGCGCGGCCCAGGCCTTCCACGACATGCGTCTGCATCATCGCGCCGGGGCCGAGCATTTCCAGCATCTGGAAGCCGTCGGCGAGCGCGCCTACGAGGTCTATAGCCAGCCTGATGCCGGCATGTGGGAGCTGCGTACCCGCTCGCGCATCCATACATCATCAGCATTGATGAGCTGGGCCGCGTGTGATCGCCTGGCCAAGATCGCCGCGCGGGTCGACCTGCCCGAGCGGGCCCGCTATTGGGGCGACCGGGCCAAGGAAATCGGCGACCGTATCCTCACCGAAGCCTGGAACGAGCAGCGCCAGGCCTATGCCGAAAGCTTCGGTGGCCGTGATCTCGATGCCAGCGTGTTGCTGATGGTGGAGGTGGGCCTGATTGCGCCGACCGACAAGCGCTTCATTTCCACCGTCGAAGCCCTGGAAAAGTCGCTCTGCGATGGCCCCTACATGCGCCGCTACGAAGCGCCGGACGACTTCGGCCGGCCCGAGACCGCCTTCAATATCTGCACCTTCTGGCGTATTGATGCGCTGGCCCGCATCGGCCGCAAGGAGCAGGCCCGTGAAATCTTCCAGGCCATGCTGGATGCCCGCAACCACCTGGGCCTGCTGTCCGAGGACACCCATCCGGTCACGCGCCAGATGTGGGGCAATTTCCCGCAGACCTATTCGATGGTGGGCATCATCAACTGTGCAATGCGCCTGTCGGCGTCATGGGAGGCGGTGATCTGATGTCGCGACTCGTTGTTGTCTCCAATCGCCTGGCCGATCCCCGCAAGCCCGCCGCTGGCGGCCTGGCGGTGGCGCTGGGCGAAACCCTGAAGAAGACCGGCGGCCTGTGGTTCGGCTGGAGCGGCAAGGTGGTCGAGAACGGCACGCCCGGCGAGGGCGAGCTGCGCGTGAACCAGGCCGGTAGCGTCACCCTGGCCGAGTTGGACCTGTCGCAGGAAGACCACGACGCCTACTACCGTGGCTATGCTAACGGCGTGCTGTGGCCGGTGTTCCACTACCGGCTCGACCTGGCGCACTTCGAGGCCGGCCATCTGGGCGGCTATCGGCGCGTGAACCAGCTGTTTGCGCGCAAGCTGTTCCCGCTGTTGAAGCGCGATGACATCGTCTGGATCCACGATTACCACCTCATCCCGCTGGCCGCCGAGTTGCGCGCCATGGGCTGCGAGGCGCGCATCGGCTTCTTCCTGCACATCCCGCTGCCCCCGCCCCCCATCCTGACCGCCATTCCCTCCCACGAATGGCTGATGCGGGCGCTGTTCGCCTACGACCTGGTGGGCTTCCAGAATCACGCCGACCTGCAGCACTTTGCCCAGTACGTCCAGGCCGAAGCCACGGCCGAGCCGGTCGGCCCCAACCAGTTCCGCGCCTTCAACCGCACGGTGCATGCCAATGCCTTCCCGATCGGCATCGACGTGGCCGAATTCCAGCGCCTGGGCCAGGCCAAGGAAGCGCGCGACACCTATGAAAGTACCAAGGCCGAATACTCGCGCCGCCGCCTGCTGATCGGGGTGGATCGGCTGGATTATTCCAAGGGCCTGCCGCAGCGCATCCGCGCTTTCCGCGAACTGCTGCGCCTGTATCCGGAAAACCGTCACAGCGCCACTCTGCTGCAGATCGCCTCGCCCAGCCGCGAAGACGTGGAAGCCTACGGCGACATCCAGCGCGAGCTGGAAAGCCTGTGCGGCTCCATCAACGGCGATTTCGGCGACTTCGACTGGATGCCGATCCGCTACATCCACCGCACCGTGGCCCGCCGCCGCCTGCCGGGCCTGTACCGCGCCTGCGCGGTCGCGTTGGTCACGCCCTTGCGCGACGGCATGAACCTGGTGGCCAAGGAATTCGTCGCCTCCCAGGATGAGGATGATCCCGGTGTGCTGGTGCTGTCGCGCTTTGCCGGCGCGGCCGAGCAGATGAAGCAGGCGCTCATCATCAACCCCTACGACACCCACGGGGCGGCCCAGGTGATCCAGCAGGCCCTGCAGATGTCGCAGTCCGAGCGGCGCGAGCGCCATGCCGCCTTGATGGAAAACATCCGCCAGTTCGACGTCCATTGGTGGTGCCGCGAATTCCTCGACACCCTGCGCAGCAGCCGCGCCGCTCCCGTCGAAGGCTGACTGCCCACCGGGGCAGGGTAGGGGGAGGGCAGGCCCCGAAACTTTCTCAAAAGCAAACACTTTGCCGGCGCGGCGGGGCATGCCGTCGCGCGCCAGCATCGCCGCCGCCGGCCGGTTCACTAAAACTCCGCCAAAAGCCTTTATAATTCAGGGTTTTGGAAGTTTTTTGCGGAGTTAGTCATGCCCATTTACGCGTATCGCTGCGAAGCGTGTGGTTTTGCCAAGGATGTCTTGCAGAAGATCTCCGACGATGCGTTGACCGTTTGCCCCTCCTGCCACCAGGACAGCTTCAGGAAGCAGCTCACTGCAGCCGGCTTCCAGTTGAAGGGTTCCGGCTGGTATGTCACCGATTTCCGCGGCAACGGCAGTGGTAGCGCCAACAGCAAGGGTGCCACCGGCACCGGCATTGCCGGCGCCTGCGAGGCTCCGGCCGCAGCAGGTGACGCGGCTGCTGCAGCACCCGCGGCCCCGGCGGCCGCCACGCCAGCACCAGCGGCAGCGCCGGCGCCTGCTGCGCCCTCTACCCCCAGCGCAAGCTAACGAGGCCTTCCTTCCCCCATGCGCAAATACTTCATCACGGGTCTGCTGATCCTGGTTCCCCTGGCCATCACGCTATGGGTACTGAACCTGATCATCAGCACCATGGACCAGTCACTGCTGCTGCTGCCAGAGGCCTGGCGCCCGCAGCACTGGCTGGGCCACAACATCCCCGGCCTGGGCGCGATCCTGACCTTGCTGATCGTGTTCCTGACCGGCCTGGCCGCGCGCAACTTCATCGGGCGTCGCCTGGTGCTGGTGTGGGAAGGTTTCCTGACCCGCATTCCGGTGGTGAAGTCGATCTATTCCAGCGTCAAGCAGGTCTCCGATACGCTCTTCTCGCCCTCCGGCAATGCCTTCCGCAAGGCCGTGCTGATCCAGTATCCGCGCCAGGGTTCGTGGACCATCGCCTTCCTGACCGGCGCCCCGGGCGGCGAGGTGAAGAACCACCTGGCCGGTGACTTCATCAGCGTCTACGTTCCCACCACGCCCAACCCGACCTCCGGTTTCTTCCTGATGCTGCCGCGTGCCGATGCCATCGAACTCGACATGTCGGTCGATGCAGCCCTGAAGTATGTCGTCTCGATGGGCGTGGTCGCCCCCGAGATGGCGGCCGACAAGAAGATCATCACCGACGCCGCGGCGCCGAAGAATTGACGGGGCGGCCGGTGCCACGCGGCCCGGCCAGCCCCGCCTTCGCCCTTAGCGTCTTCTCTCACGAATCCAACAAGAACACTGTCAACGGAATCACAACCATGTCCATGCGAACCCAATACTGTGGCCTCACTACCGAGGCACTGCTCGGCCAAACCGTCAGCCTGTGTGGCTGGGTGCACCGTCGCCGCGATCACGGCGGCGTGATCTTCATCGACCTGCGCGACCGCGAAGGCCTGGTCCAGGTGGTTTGCGACCCGGACCGCGCCGATGTCTTCAAGAACGCCGAATCGGTGCGTAACGAGTTCTGCCTGCGCATCACCGGCCTGGTGCGCAACCGTCCTGAAGGCACCACCAACGCCAACCTGAAGTCGGGCAAGATCGAAGTGCTGTGCCACGAGCTGGAAGTGCTGAACCCGTCGGTGACGCCCCCGTTCCAGCTGGATGACGACAGCCTGTCCGAAACCACCCGCCTGACCCATCGCGTGCTGGACCTGCGCCGTCCGCAGATGCAGAACAACCTGCGCCTGCGCTACAAGGTCGCCATGGAAGTGCGCAAGTTCCTGGATGGCCAGGGCTTCATCGACATCGAGACCCCGATGCTGACCAAGTCCACCCCGGAAGGCGCCCGCGACTACCTGGTGCCTTCGCGCGTGAACGCCGGCGAATTCTTCGCCCTGCCGCAGTCGCCGCAGCTGTTCAAGCAGCTGCTGATGGTGGCCAACTTCGACCGCTACTACCAGATCACCAAGTGCTTCCGCGACGAAGACCTGCGCGCAGACCGTCAGCCTGAATTCACCCAGATCGACTGCGAAACCTCCTTCCTGAACGAACAGGAAATCCGTGACCTGTTCGAAGGCATGATCCGCCTGGTCTTCAAGAACGCCCTGGACATCGACCTGCCTGACCCGTTCCCGGTGATGGACTTCGCCACCGCCATGGGCATGTATGGTTCGGACAAGCCGGACATGCGCGTCAAGCTGGAATTCACCGAACTGACCGACGTCATGAAGGACGTCGACTTCAAGGTCTTCTCGGGTGCCGCCAACAGCGAAGGCGGCCGCGTGGTCGGACTGCGCGTGCCGGGCGGTGCCGAAATGCCGCGTTCGGAAATCGATGCCTACACCCAGTTCGTCGCCATCTACGGCGCCAAGGGCCTGGCCTACATCAAGGTCAACGAAAAGGCCAAGGGCCGTGACGGCCTGCAGTCGCCCATCGTCAAGAACATCCATGATGCGGCCCTGAACGCCATCATCGAAAAGACCGGCGCCCAGGACGGCGACCTGATCTTCTTCGGTGCCGACAAGGCCAAGGTGGTCAACGATGCCATCGGCGCGCTGCGCGTGAAGATCGGCCACAGCGATTTCGGCAAGAAGAACGGCCTGTTCGACGACGCCTGGCGTCCGCTGTGGGTGGTCGACTTCCCCATGTTCGAATACGACGAAGACGGCCAGCGCTGGGTCGCCCTGCACCACCCGTTCACCTCGCCCAAGGATGGCCACGAAGACTTCATCTCGACCAATCCCGCAGCGGCCATCGCCAAGGCCTATGACCTGGTCCTGAACGGTTGGGAACTGGGCGGCGGTTCGGTGCGTATCCACCGCGCCGACGTGCAGAGCAAGGTGTTCCGCGCGCTGAAGATCGATGACGAAGAAGCCCGCCTGAAGTTCGGCTTCCTGCTGGACGCGCTGCAATATGGCGCGCCCCCGCACGGTGGCATCGCCTTCGGCCTGGACCGCCTGGTCACCATGATGGCTGGCGCCGAGTCGATCCGCGACGTGATCGCCTTCCCCAAGACCCAGCGCGCCCAGTGCCTGCTGACCCACGCCCCTTCGGCGGTGGACGAGAAGCAACTGCGCGAGCTGCACATCCGCCTGCGCAATACGGAGCCGGCTGTGAAGGCCTGATCGATTTATCGGTTTTCTCGATAAACCCATCGAAAAGCGCGTGCAGGAATGCACGCGCTTTTTTATTTTTATAAATGATATAAATTTTATTCTTGCGTAACATCAGGCGGGATTCCGGTCGTCGCTGCGACCCGACGTCCGTTCGTCCTGAGTAGCGGCATCGCCGCGTATCGAAGGCACGCCTTTGCCTGCTCGCCGACCCGCGCAGGAGCGTCTTCGATACGGCCCTGAAGGGCCTACTCAGTCCGAACGGTTCCAGATGGATTCACGTGAGGACCCGCTTGTGGTTCTTGAGTCCACATTTCCCGGAACCTGAATCCATGCATGCGCTGCAAGCATGGCGGCATGCACAGATATCATTTCCGCCAGGCCCCCTCGCACCCTATCATCGGCCGGATATTCAACGTCCGACATGAGGGGAAAGCATGCAAGGAACGACATTACCAGCCGGCGGGATGCCGCTGGTCAGCAACCACCAGCGCCGACGCGCCATCATTGCCACCGTCATCGGCAACGGCCTCGAATGGTTCGACTTCACCGTCTACAGCTTCTTCGCGGTGATCATCGCCAAACTGTTCTTCCCGACCGGCAATGACCTCACTTCCTTGCTGCTGGCCGTGGCCACCTTCGGCGTCGGTTTCTTCATGCGCCCGGTGGGCGGCATCCTGCTGGGTATCTACGCCGACCGCGTGGGTCGCAAGGCAGCGCTGTCAGTGACCATCCTGTTGATGGCGGTGGGTACCACCATGATCGGCCTGGCACCGACCTATGAAAGCATCGGCCTGTTCGCGCCGCTGATCATCGTCGTTGCACGTCTGCTGCAGGGCTTCTCGGCCGGCGGCGAAATGGGCAGCGCCACCGCCTTCCTGACCGAATATGCGCCTGAGCGCGAACGCGCTTTCTATTCCAGCTGGATCCAGGCCAGCATCGGCGTGGCCGTGCTGCTGGGCGCCGCCGTCGGTACCTTCGTCACCTCCAGCCTGAGCCCGGAAGCGCTGTCCAGCTGGGGCTGGCGCCTGCCCTTCCTGCTGGGCATCATCATCGGCCCGGTTGGCTACTACATCCGTAACCACCTCGAAGAGACCCCGACCTTCCTCGAAGAAAAGGACAAGACCGACTCGCCCCTGAAGGAAGTGATCCGTAACTTCCCGCGCGAGACCTCGGCCAGCTTCTCCATGGTGATCCTGTGGACGGTCTGCACCTATGTCTTGCTGTTCTACATGCCGACCTATTCGGTCAAGGTCCTGAAGCTGCCGCAGACCACCGGCTTCATCGCCGGCATGGTGGGTGGACTCTGCATCATGGTCTTGGCACCCATCGTCGGTCGCATGGCGGATCGCATCGGCCGTCGTCCGCTGCTCTCCGGTTCGGCCGCGCTGATCCTGGTACTGGCCTATCCCATGTTCGCCTACATCAACAGCGCGCCCAGCCTGTCGACGCTGCTGATCTTCCAGCTGGTCTTCGGCACCCTGATTGCGGCGTACACCGGCCCCATCCTGGCGGCGTTCTCGGAACTGTTCCCGGCCAAGGTGCTCTCCACCGGCCTGTCGGTGGCCTACAACCTGGCCGTGACCATCTTCGGCGGCTTTGCCTCCTTCTTCATCACCTGGCTGATCGCCGCCACCGGCAGCACCATGGCACCGGCCTTCTACGTGATGATCGCTGCCGCCATCAGCTTCGTCGGCACCCGCTTCGTGCGTGAGCCGCAGTATCTGCAACAACATTGATTTTCGCCATGACCAAGATTCTCCTGAAGGGCGGTAACGTCCTCGACCCAGCACTGGGCAGCCTGTTCCCGCGCCATGATGTCCTGATCGAAAAAGACCGTATCATCGATGTCTCCGCCACGCCCCTGGATGTCCCGGGCGCACGTGTGATCGATGTGGCCGGCAAGACCGTGATGCCGGGCCTGATCGACTGCCACGTGCACGTGCTGGCCTCGCTGGCCAACCTGGGCTTGAATGCCCTGCAGCCGGGTTCGCTGACCTCCATCCGTGCGTTGCCCATCGTCGAGGCGATGTTGAATCGCGGGTTCACCAGCGTGCGTGATGCCGGTGGCGCCGACTGGGGCCTGGCGCAAGCCATTGCCATCGGCCTGGTGCCGGGTCCGCGCATCTTCCCTTCCGGAAAGGCGCTGTCGCAGACCGGTGGCCACGGTGACTTCCGTCCACGTTCCGATGTGCTGGAGCCCTGCTCCTGCGCCTTCCGCGCCGGTGCCATCGCCCGTGTGGCGGATGGCGTGGACGCAGTGCGTCTGGCCGCCCGCGAAGAACTGCAGAAGGGCGCGACCCAGATCAAGATCATGGCCTCCGGTGGCGTGGCATCGCCCACCGATCCTATCGGCAACACGCAATACAGCGAGGATGAAATCCGCGCCATCGTGGCCGAGGCCGAAGCCGCCCAGACCTATGTGATGGCACACGCCTACACCGGCCGCGCCATCTCGCGCGCAGTGCGGTGCGGCGTGCGCACCATCGAGCATGGCAACCTGGTCGATGCCGATGCCGCCCGCGTGATGCGCGAGCATGGTGCCTT
This sequence comes from Herbaspirillum sp. VT-16-41, assembly GCF_001994935.1. Classification (NCBI taxonomy): domain Bacteria; kingdom Pseudomonadati; phylum Pseudomonadota; class Betaproteobacteria; order Burkholderiales; family Oxalobacteraceae; genus Herbaspirillum; species Herbaspirillum sp. VT-16-41. Next base: position 293,628 of record NZ_MUXB01000095.1, on the reverse strand, counting down.
CGTCGTGCCGACACTGGTCACCTACGATTCGCTGGCCCGCGACGGTGCCCGCCTGGGCTTGCCGCCGGATTCCGTGGCCAAGATCGAATCGGTGCGTCAGGCCGGTCGTGACTCGCTGCGCATCTATGCCGAGCATGGCGTGCAGATGGGCTTCGGCTCCGACCTGCTGGGCGAGATGCATCAGGACCAGTCGACCGAATTCCTGATCCGCGCCGAGATCCTGGGCAACCTGGAAACCATCCGCTCGGCGACCTCGATTGCCGCCGCCATCCTGCAGCGCGAAGGTGAACTGGGGACCGTGCGCGCCGGTGCGCTGGCCGACCTGATCGTGGTCGACGGCAATCCGCTGCAGGACATCACGCTCCTGGCCGGGCAGGGCGAACACCTGTCGCTGGTCATGCAGTCCGGCCACATCCACCGCAGTCGCTGATCGTTCGATCGGCACGGCGGCCATCACGGCTGCTGCCCCGCCTGCGCCGCTGCTTTCCCGATCGCATCAGGAAAGCAGCGGCGGGCATGCTTTTCGCTCTACCATCATGGTCTGTTGAAAGAACCGAGCCGGAGCGCCGACCATGCGTATATCACCCCTTCCTCCCCTGCCGTCACTGATCGCCTTCGAAGCCGCCATGCGGCACGGCAGCTTTACGCGTGCCGCCGCTGAACTGCACCTCACACAAAGCGCCATCAGCCGTCAGATCGCCCAGCTGGAGCGCTTCCTGGGCAAGAAGCTGTTCCTGCGCGAACCCCGTGCATTGCGCCTGACGGTCAGCGGCCAGCGCTACGCCGCCCTGGTGCAGCGCCTGCTGGTCGATTGTGCCGAGGCCACCGAAGACATCATGAAGCGCAAGGGCCACCAGGAGTTGACGGTAGCCTGTTCGCAGGGCGTGGCCGTGCTGTGGCTCACGCCCCGGCTGGCGCGCTTTCGGGCGCTGCACCCGGATTGCCACCTGCGCCTGATCGTCAACGACAGTCTGGCGCAGCTCTCCGAGACCGACTTCGACATGGGCATCTACTTCCTGCGCGACGGCCCACCCTCAGGGATGGCGGCGCGTCGGCTGTATGACGAAGAGGTGTTCCCGGTCTGTTCGCCCGCCTATCTGGACGGCCGCACCCTGAGCCCGGCCGAGCTGCGCCACGAGACTCTGCTGATGCTGGAAGACGGCCAGCGGCAATGGATGTCCTGGCAAAACTGGATGGCCCACAACGGCATGCCCGATGTCCGCATCGAGCACCAGATCCTGTCCAATCAATACCCCGTGCTGTTGCAGCTGGCCATGGAAGGACAGGGCATCGTGCTGGCCTGGCGCCACATGATCGATGCCTGTATGGAACAGGGGCTGCTGGTGCGCGCCTGCGAGGCCAGCGCCAGCCTGGGGGGCGGCTATTACGCCGTCTGGCCGCGCGACCGCATCGAGCACGCCGCTGCGCGTGCCTTCCGCAGCTGGCTGGTGGCCGAGAGCGAAGCGTCCCTGCTCTGAGTCGGCGCCATCCCGATACAATGGAGGCTTTGCTGCAGCCCGGACAGCCCCATGACGCAAGCCAAGCCCTACAAGATTCCCGAATCGGTGCTGGTGGTGATCCACAGCGCCGACCACCACGTACTGCTGATCGAACGCGCCGACCAGCCCGGTTTCTGGCAATCGGTGACCGGTTCCAAGGACTATCCCGATGAAGAGCTGTCGGAGACTGCCCGACGCGAAGTGCAGGAAGAAACCGGCATCATCGTCGCCGACGCCGGCGTAGAATCAGACGATGGTGGCGGAAACCGCGTGCCGCGTGCGCATCTGCGCGACTGGCAACTTTCCAACATCTATGACATCTATCCGGTCTGGCGGCACCGCTATGCGCCCGGCGTGACCAGGAACACCGAGCATGTCTTCGGCCTGCTGGTGCCGCGTGACATCCCGGTGACGCTCGCCCCGCGCGAACACACACGCTACGCCTGGCTGCCTTACCGCGAAGCGGCCGACCGCTGTTTCTCGCCGTCCAATGCGGAGGCAATCCTGCAATTGCCCAGCTACCTGGCCGGCTAGCCCGACAGCAGCGCCAGGACGGAACCGGACAAGAACAAGAGAAAGGTTGCATCGATGAAGCTGCGCATTGCCACATACAACATCCACAAGGGCGTGACCTCCTTTGCCGGACGGCCGCGCATCCTGGCGCTCAAGCAGGCGCTGGCGCAACTGGACCCGGACATCCTGTTCCTGCAGGAAGTGCAGGGCCGGCATGATCTCAACGCCCTGCGCCACGCCGCCAATTGGCCGCAGCAGGGCCAGCACGAATACCTGGCCGGTGACACCCACCACGCCGCCTACGGCATGAATGCCGTGTACGACCATGGGCACCATGGCAACGCCCTGATCTCGCGTTTCGAGATCGCCTCCATCCGCAACCAGGACGTCTCCGACCATGCCTATGAATCGCGCGGCATCCTGCACTGCGTGGTGCCGGTGGAAGGCGTGGACGTGCATTGCTACGTGATCCACCTGGGCCTGTTCGCCGGTGGCCGCCGCCGCCAGACCGATGCGCTGATGCAGGCGGTCAGTACGTCCTCGCCACCGGATGCGCCACTGGTGATCGCTGGCGACTTCAATGACTGGACCAACCAGCTGAGCCGCACGCTGTACCAGAACCTGGGCGTGGTCGAGGTGTTCGACCAGCCGCAACCGAACGCCCGCGGCGTCATGCAGGGCCTGCGCCGGCTGGGTGGCCTGTCGGCACCGATCCGCCCGGCCCGCACCTTCCCGGCCATGATGCCGTGGCTGCGACTGGACCGCATCTATGTCCGTGGTTTCCGGGTGGAAACGGCGCAGGTGCTCAAGGATGGTCCGTGGGCGCGCCTGTCCGACCACGCGCCCATCGTCACCGAACTGCATCTGGCCTGATCTTGCGCCACCTCGCCTTTTCCGACGGCAACCAGATTGCCTTGCTGCACAGTGGCGCGGGTTTCTATCCGGCCCTGATCACCGCCATTGATACGGCCCGGGTCGAGATCTACCTCGAAACTTATATTTTTTCGCTCGACGATACCGGCGTGCTGGTCTGCGAGGCGCTGCAACGCGCCGCCGGGCGTGGCGTGGTGGTGTATGTCATCAACGACTGGCTTGGCACCGGTCGCGAAAACACTAACAAATTGCGCCTCGCCCTGAGTGCCGCCGGTGTGCAGCATCGTTCCTTCAACCCCTGGTTCCGGCGCGGCGTGGCGCGCAGTCATCGCAAGCTGTGCGTGGTGGACCGCCAGGTGGCTTTCGTTGGCGGACTCAACATCAATGACGACATGGTTTCCGACCGCGACCATGCGATGCCCCTGCCGGCGCCGCGCTGGGATTTTGCCGTCAGCGTGGTCGGACCGCTGGTGCAGGATATCTACCGGGAAGTGCAGGCCCAGTGGCTGCGCGTGGGCCGCATGAAACTGAAGGCGCGCTGGCGCAATTTCAGGCGCCTGCGCCACGGCCATAGCGGCCCGGTACACGACCAGACCCAGGCCGCCCTGGTGGTGCGCGACAACTTCCGCAACCGCCGCACCATCCAGCGCGCCTATCTGCAGGCCCTGGGGCGCGCCCGCGAGAGCGCGTTCCTCGCCAATCCCTATTTTGCACCCGGCCGCAAGATGCGGCGTGCCCTGGAAGAGGCGGCCATGCGCGGCGTCAAGGTGACCTTGCTGCTGGGCGTGGGGCAGTTCCTGATGCAGGATGCGGTGGCGCATTCCTTCTATCCCAAGCTCTTGCGTGCCGGTGTACGCATCGTCGAATACACCCATACCGAGCTGCATGCCAAGGTGGCCGTGGTGGACGACAAGTGGGCCACGGTCGGCTCCAGCAACTATGATGGCCTGTCCCTGTTCGTGAACCAGGAAGCCAACGTGGTGGTCCAGGACCCGGCCTTCGCCGGCTACCTGCGCCAGGAGATCGAAGCCGGCGCCGCCCTGGGCCGGGTGGTGCACCTGTCGGACTTTCTGCATGTGCCCTGGTACAAGCGCGCCGCCTATGGCGCGGCCTTCCTCCTCTATCGGACGGTCATCCACATCATCACCCTAGGGAAAGATGCCTGAGGGAGGCCCTGCCTCTATCTCGCCCTGGCTTGATTTACCGAAGATTCACCGTATCGCATTCGCAGCTGAAATGGGATAGGATGACCATCCCGGTTTTCGACAGGCAGCCGCGCGCGGCTTCCTGCCATTTCAATAAAAGGAGCGAGTTATGGATGATGTGGTCATTGTCGCAGCACAGAGAACGGCGATCGGCAAATTCGGCGGTGCCTTGTCGAAGATCGCAGCAGCCGATCTGGGTGCGCAAGTCATCAAGGCCCTGCTGGCCAAGACCGGCATCAAGCCCGAAGCGATCAGCGAAGTCATCCTCGGCCAGGTGCTGACGGCCGGTCTGGGACAGAACCCGGCGCGCCAGTCGGTCATCAAGTCCGGCCTGCCCGACATGGTCCCGGCCTTCGTGGTGGGCAAGGTCTGCGGCAGCGGCCTGAAGGCGGTGCAACTGGCGGCCCAGGCCATCCGTTGCGGCGACGCCCAGATCGTCATCGCCGGCGGCCAGGAAAACATGAGCGCCTCGCCCCACGTGTTGAACAACTCGCGTGACGGCTTCCGCATGGGCGATGCCAAGCTGACCGACACCATGATCGTCGACGGTCTGTGGGACGTCTACAACCAGTACCACATGGGCATCACGGCAGAGAACGTCGCCAAGAAGTTCGAGATCAGCCGCGAAGAGCAGGACGCCTTCGCCGCCGCCTCGCAAAACAAGGCCGAAGCCGCGCAGAAGGCTGGCAAGTTCAAGGATGAGATCGTCCCCATCGAGATCAAGGGCAAGAAGGAAACTGTGGTCTTCGACACGGACGAATTCGTCAAGCACGGCGTCACCGCCGAAGCCCTGGCCGGCCTGCGCCCGGCCTTCGACAAGGCCGGCACCGTGACCGCGGGCAATGCTTCCGGCATCAACGACGGCGCGGCCGCGGTGGTGGTCACCTCCGCCAAGTTGGCGGCCGAACTGGGTCTGCCGGTGCTGGCCAGGATCAAGGCCTACTCCTCGGCCGGCCTGGACCCCAGCATCATGGGCATGGGCCCGGTCCCCGCGTCGCAGCTGACCCTGAAGAAGGCCGGCTGGACCCCGCAGGACCTGGACCTGATGGAAATCAACGAAGCCTTTGCCGCCCAGGCCATCGCCGTGAACAAGCAGATGGGCTGGGACACCAGCAAGATCAACGTCAACGGCGGCGCGATCGCCCTGGGCCACCCCATCGGCGCCTCCGGCTGCCGCGTGCTGGTGACCCTGCTGCACGAGATGGTGCGCCGGGATGCCAAGAAGGGCCTGGCCAGCCTCTGTATCGGTGGCGGTATGGGTGTGGCGCTGGCGGTGGAGCGTTGAATCCGAGGATAGTCTTGACGCGATGATTGTTGTCTCGAGGAAATATGAAGAAGCGCCGGCTTGCGAGCCGGCGCTTTTTTTCATATGGCTGGCGATCACTCTAATATCGAATAATCAAGAGTTTGTTTGAGTAGTCTCGACTTGAGAGAAGTTACGGATCGTGATTTCTTTGCGCCCCGATGGTTGTGGTCGATTGGCCTGATCGAGCCACCGCCATTGGATATCTTTCGGAGAGATATCCAGCCCACGATCACGCGGGTCTGGAAAAGCCTGTCCTTCCTCGACATAGCTCTGGCGGTACCACTGGTTGAAGACCTTGGCCAGGGGATGGCCCGGATCGACGCTACCGTGCCAGATGCCGGTGGCGGGAGCGGGGAGCAGGCCGGTGGAGTGCAACTCGCGAGCAGGCATCGGGACTTCGCGCATCACGCCTTGGGGGACACGCCAGTCGGGAACGTACTTGGCTTCAGGTGCTTGAGGAACCGGGATGCCGAGATAGTGGAAGCGGAAAACGCCATCATCCTTGGTGATTCCTTCAGGGGTCTTGTCGAAGGCTTCGCCGATCTCGTAGCGCATGGGTACCTGCGCGGCATTCCATGCTACTTGTCTGGGTGTGACGGGCTTGCGCAGTTGGGCAAGCCAATAACCACCCATGACGGCATCGGTGTGTAGATGCTGGACCAGATGTCCACCCTGCGGCTCATCAGGAAGGACAAAGCCGTCGGGGATATGCGCGCGACCCTCTCGTAGTGATGCGGGCGAAGGCTTGATGTCATCCAGCGAGACCGTCTTGACGGGCTTGGCACCGTCGATCAGGGATTCTTTTTCGCCGTCCCAATAGGGGAGGACGGCAGGAGGGAGAGGGAGGACCTTGTCGAGATTGGGGAGGCGGAGGTCGGGGTTGAGGTGGAGTAAATCTGCGATGGCCCCATAGCGTTCACCTCTATCTTCGTCCTTCATATGGTTTGCTTTCGTACCTCCAGTATCAAAACCGACCGCCAGGAAAATTGCGCTCATTTCACTACCGAATTTCACACCGTCATGCAGAACCTGCAGTGCTTGGAGATGATCTCCATTCACATCAATTCTTAAGCCAAGATTTGCTGCAGCTTTCCCATTTTCTTGAGAATATCCGCATCTCATTAGTTTGTGTCCGATTGCTCGGTTGGCCCAGATGGCTTTTGTGGGATCATCGTAGGTGGCATCCAGTCTGTCGCCCAAGTAAGCTTGAGCGTCGGAGCTCCCCATCTCCGCTGCAAGAGACCAGAAAGCGTATGCGCGTGTCGCATCTTGATTCACTCCGGTGCCATTCATGTGCAACGTGCCCATGAAATCGTAAGCACGTGGCAGGCCCATCACCATCAGTTCTTCCACTAATTGAATCCCTCGTTCGTTATCTCTTTGTACTCCTTTGCCTTCGAGATATAGGCTTGCCAGGTTAAGCATCGCTTGCCAGTGCCTTTTTTCTGCAGCTTTAGTCCAGAGCTTCGCAGCCTTCTCATAATCTCTGTCATCCGGCCAGAGCTCGAAGCTGGTTGCCGATAGGCCTTCTCTAAACAAGGCTTCCGCTTCCTGGTCTAGTGGCGGTTCGGCGATTTTTTCGTAATTGCAGGCGAACTCTTTACGATGAGGATCAAAGGTCTTAAGTGACATGTTGCGAGGAAGGTTGCTCAGACTGCATGCGGGTATCAGTGCCGTTGAAATAGCGAAGGTGGACAGCGTCATCCATGAAGAGATTTTGGGCGTATTCAAAAGCATTGATGTTTGGAGTTCTAAGTTGATCGTAGGCTAGAAGCCCACTCGCCCAGCAATGGGCGATTTCCGTCACTGCTGCATGCGTGCCTGTCAAATCCTGATGCCTCAGGCACCTTTCTTAATTGCTTCGAGATAAGAAAAGTTACGGATCGTAATTTCTTTTCGCCCCGATGGTTGTGGTCGATTGGCCTGATCGAGCCACCGCCATTGGATATCTTTCGGAAAGATATCCAGCCCACGGTCACGTGGGTCGGGAAAGGCCTGCCCTTCCTCGACATAGCTTTGGCGGTACCACTGGTTGAAGACCTTGGCCAGGGGGTGACCCGGATCGACGCTACCGTGCCAGATGCCGGTGGCGGGAGCGGGAAGCAGGCCGGTGGAGTGCAACTCGCGAGCAGGCATCGGGACTTCGCGCATCACGCCTTGGGGGACACGCCAGTCGGGAGCGTACTTGGCCTCTAGTGCTTGAGGAACCGGGGTGCCGAGATAGTGGAAGCGGAAAACGCCATCATCCTTGGTGAGCCCTTCAGGGATCTTGTCGAAGGCTTCGCCGATCTCGTAGCGCATGGGTAGCTGCGCGGCATTCCATGCGACTTGTCTGGGTGTGACGGGCTTGCGCAGTTGGGCAAGCCAATAACCACCGATGACGGCGTCGGTGTGTAGATGCTGGACAAGATGGCCACCCTGCGGCTCATCAGGAAGCACAAAGCCGTCGGGGATATGTGCGCGGCCCTCTCGCAGCGATGCGGGAGAAGGCTTGATGTCATCCAGCGAGATCGTCTTGACGGGCTTGGCACCGTCGATCAGCGATTTTTTTTTGCCGTCCCAATAGGGGAGGACGGCAGGAGGGAGTGGGAGAACTTTGTCGAGGTTTGGAATCCGAAGGTCGGGGTTCAGGTGAATCATATGGGCGATGGCCAGGTATCGCTCTGCGCGGTCGTGGTCCAGAAATCTGCCGACCAATTCTTTTCCGTGGTCAAAGTTGGCGAAAAGTTTGACTGCACTTTCTTCACTGCCAAACTTGATTCCGTCTTGGAGAATATGTAACGCACGCTCATATTCGCCATCCAAATTGAGTTGCTGACCTAGCAGATATGCAGCTTTTCCATTTTCTTGCGCGTAGCCACATTCGAGCATCTTCATGGCCACGTCCTTATTTCGCCAAAACTGCCCTTTGGGATCGTCGTAAGAGGCTTTGAGTTTTCCACCAAGATGAGCTAAGGCGTCGGAATTTCCTTTAGTGGCGGCGTACGCCCAAAAGGCATATGCGCGAGTTGCGTCTTGCTGAACACCGGTCCCATTCATGTGATATGTACCCATCAAGTCGAATGCCCTCGGCACGCCAAGTTGCATCGCTTTCTCAACCATTTGTACAGCCAGTTCAGTGTTGTGCTCCACGCCAGCCCCTCGGAGATAAAGTGTGGCTAGATTCAGCATGGCACCCCAGTGATTTTTTTCCGAGGCTTTCGTCCAGAGAATGGCCGCCTTTTTGTGGTCCCGATCATCAGGCCAAAGATCGTAACTGGTAACTGCCAGACCTTCTCTGAACCATTGCTCGGCATCGTCGTCGCCTCGCGATTCCTGATTCATTTCATACTGACAGTTGAATTCCTTTTGGTGAGGGTCGAAGGCCGTTAAGTTCATGTTGCGTGGCAGATTTTTCATGACGCATGCAGATGTCGATAAAATTGAGACGATAACTAGGGCAGAGAAAGAAGAGCTTTTGAGCTTATTCAGTTGCATGGGTGCTTTGTCTTTTAGGCGACCCGTAGGTGGGAAGTCCGCTCATCCCGAAATGGCATGAGAAAACCTTGGGCAGGAGTCTGTACGTTTTTCTTAAGACTATTGTCACTTAGAAGATCTTGCCACTTGTTAAATGTCATCTGTATCTCGGACGTGCTGCCATTTCCGCCGCTACACCCTTGCGCATTGTTTGAATGCATAGCGAATACCTCCCGCCGCAATTTCTCACTTAAGCCCGGATCGTCACATCCGATATTAATTTCGGCATCTATTGCCATGCTACGTAGATTCAGATTGGCGCTCCCCAGCGTAAAGAAGGCATCGTCGATGATCATCAATTTGCTGTGTATGTAGATCTCCCGATATTTTTCGCCCTTGCTCTCCCCGGCATGATCGTAAGTCCACAGGCTGGCCACCAGCGTCTTGATGCCGAGTTCTTCCAGTTCCTTCGCAATGTCGGCATTGCTACGGGGCTCAGTATTGGTGCCGGGAATTTTTGGTCCGCGTGCTATTTCGGGCGGGGCGCCATTGTTTCTCTTCCGAAAAACATACCTCTCCAATTCCTGCGGCTGTTGCAGAACAATCAGCTTCTCTTCGCTCTTCTTGTCCTGATTGGGCATTGATGTGCCATGCCCTAGCTCTTTGACGGCGTCATGCGTCGCCGGCACCATATTTGGTTTTTCCGGTGTGGGTATAACCACGAAGACATGCAGATCAGGAAGTTCTTCCAATGGCTTTCCCGCAGCCTTCCAGCCAGCGACGTAACCGCGTCGAAGTTGCTTAAGATATCGAACCCACTCGCCGTATTGGAAATACTGGTTCTCGATGTAGATGTAGTTTGTAGCGAAGCTGGTCGCCTGCCGGTAGAGTCGCTTGATGGACTTGTCACCTTCTTCAATCTGGGTCCGCACGATCTGGGCGCGGTGCCTGGATTTGCCCGCGCGTATCTTGAGACCCGCCGGCGGTGAACGCAGGTCGTGTTCCCGCGCAATCTTCTGCGGGCCGCTAGCGACCCGGTTCCATGCATCGACAAAGTTCTTACTGACGTTGATCAGCACTTCGCCATTGATCCGACAGGCGTAGTCCTGGAACGGCTTGAGTCCCGGCAGTTCGTCGCCACCACCTTCCCAGGATTGGCCACGACGTGGATCGTGGAACAGGTGCTTTTTCGTATCCCAGTAGTCTGTAACGCTGTTCAGACCCATGACATAGCCGACGGCATGTTCGCCCCCTTGATAGTTGTAATCGACAAGAACGGTCTTCTGGTGCGCCGTGGGGAAGAGTGCCAGGGTGCCCTTCTCTGTCAGAGAAGTCGGAGATTCTTTCTCCTGAGCCAGGCTGCTGTAGGCGTCGCTGAAATCGCCGCTGCGGATCAGAAAGGTGAGCGAAGGAATCGCACCGCTGGTCACTTCGAAGTACCACATGGCATTGAAATGCCTGCGGCGCTCGTCGAAGGTCATGCCGTCGGTATATTTTTTTCCGGAAAGCTGTTCATGGTGCCGGATGCGCTCGACCTGCGGCGCGAGGAGCGCACCATAGCCGGGGGTGTTTCTCACATTGATGGACGCAGGATTCTCGTGCCAACACAGCACCCTCACCTGCACCTGCTTACCGTTGTTGTATTTACCAGCCGCAACATCCTTCAGCAGATCCCCCCAGGTCGTGCCGCGCGGCCAGGTATGACCCTTGCGCTCCAGCTCCATGGCGGGATCGAAGCCCCAGCAGATGATCTCCACGCTGTGTCGCGCATTGCGGATGTCTTCCAGGATGCGGGCAAAGCCTTCCTCGCCGCAGATCAGTACCTCAAGCTGGTTGGCGTGATAGATGGGGGAGTTGCTGTCTTCCGGGCGTTCCAGCAGCCATTGGGAAGTTGCCGTGGCGCTGCGCTTCCGCAGGTCGATGGGGACGCTGCCAGGGTGGTGGGTGGTGGTCATGGTGAAAGCTCCGATAAGTGCGGTGTTCAGGCGCCGGCATGTTGCAGGCGGTCTTCAGTGCGCTCCTGCGCGCTGCGGTAGCCGGAGGCGGCAAGCTGGCTGTCGATGTCGTCGAGCGTCTCGTGCACCGGCAGGTCGAAGCGGTAGCCGTTGGGGAGTTCGATGGCGTAATCGCTGTCTTCCGGTAGATGGTTCGCGATGCGCAACTGTCCGGAGGCATCGGTCACCCCTTGGGCGACCTGCTTGCCTTGCTTGAAGAGCGTGTACGGCTGGAGGGCCAGTACGCGGCCGGCACGGGCATGGGTGCGCAGGCGAACCAGCAGGCTGCTGCTGTGCTGAAGTTCTTCGTAGGTGGGAGGGGCTGGCAGTTCCGGTGGTGGGCAGTTGGCCGGGCCAAGGATATTGTGGTCTCCGGCCTGCTGCCGCCACTCTCCGGAAGTCCCGTGCTCGATCAGGCTGCCCTGCCAGCGGCTGAAGCTGCCACCGCCATTGATCTCCGTCGATTCACGCGAGCGGATGCTGATCTTGGGGGCCGCCAGAATGATCTCTTCACTGGCGCTGAGGGTGATGCGCTTGGCGGCGGCAATTTCGATATGTTCTTCGTGCGCCTGCATCTTGATGCTGCCCTTGCCGGCGATGAGTTTCATGTGCCGTGCGGCAAAGGCGCTGAGCATGTCGCCGGCCCGCATCAGCAGTCGGCGGCCGGCGCTCAGTTGGGTATTGGTCTGGCTGACCATATCGATGTGGTCTTGCGCTCCCAGTAGCATTCCCTCCTGGCTGGTCATGCTCACGCCCGCCGGTGCATCGATGGCCACCATGGACGCGTCGGGGCGTGGTGTTTCGTCGTTGTTGTCCCAGGACTGCAATTGCTGGTGGAGCTTGTCCAGGCGTGCCAGGTCGGTTGCTTCCGCATGGTGCTCCGCTGCGTGCTGTCCGAGGCGCCGGGCGATTTGCTGCAAGGCTTGTAGGGTCTCCAGCAGGGCGTCCCGTTCCAGCATGCGTCCGCGACCGCGATCCTGGGACTGGGCCGTGATCAGGATGCCCTTGGCCCCGCGCATGACGCCATGGCCATCGGTACGTGCTTCCAGTCCCTGGCCACGGTCGTCGCCATGTCCGTCGAGGCGGGGCTCGGTGAGGTGGCCGAGGTTGAGTTGGCTGTGCTGGTGTTCGCTGGCTAGTTGCGCGCTGATCTGTCCACGGGTGTCATCCATGCGCAACTGGTTGTAGCGTTCACCACCTATTTCACGCGTCTTGATGCCGGAGATGAAGCGGTTGGCCGGCAGCCCGCTGGTGTGGCTGAAACGCGCCGGTCGGTTGGTGCCATTGTGAAGCACGCCTGACACGAACATCTTGTCAGGGTCGCCACCGAGGAAGTCCAGCAGCACTTCCATACCTACCCTCGGTACTGCGTCGTGTCCGTAGCCGGCGCCCGCCCAGGTGCTGGAGACCCTGACAAACGCGCTGTCCCGCTCATGGCCACCGGGGTCGGCGCCCTGGGCGGAATCCTGCCCCTGTCCTTGCACGCCCTGCAACTGCACCTTGATGCGTCCATATTCGTCGCAATAGACCTCTTCCTTACCTGGCCCGATCACCAATGCGGTGATGGGGTGCACCACCGGCAGATGTATGCGTGGATCGTAATGGGGCGTGATGGAGGCAGTCCGACGTACGCAGGTGAATCGGTTGTGATAGCGCAGGTCACTCGCGCCCTGTGGGGCGGCCGCATCCCATGGGAGATCGGGCAGAAGTCGCTGGATGTGTACCTGCAGATCCTTGGGGAAGTTGTTCTCGGCGCGCTGTTGCAAGGCGGTGACGATGAATTCACGCTGAGTGACGTCCTGGCGCGGCATGTCGGGGTGATTCTCCAGTTCGAACCAATGCCCCACGGCCAGGTCGCGTACGCTGCCGCCGGCCTGGAAGGTTTCCGCGCGAGCTTCGTGGGCCATCATGCGTGCATCGGTCAGTCGTACCTGATCCGAGAGGTCATTGCCGATGTGTGGCGCATCGATGAAGCACTCGGTCAAGGCTAGCCCCATTTCGTTGCCGCTCCGTCCCTGGTCCACGATGTTGCGGCTCACAGTTTCATTGGCATGTACCAGCTTGTAGTCCCAACTGGTGCGCTGTACGTTGCCCGGGGTCAAGACCCGCTCGCGACTCCATGCGCTGATGGTGTCGCGTACTTCGGTGGCTCCATCGCGGTGATAGCGGACGCTGCCTGCGCTGGCCTGCGGCAACCGTGCCACGTGGTCACAGAACACAAGCATGTGAACCGGGCTGTAGGCCGTCGCCGGATCGTCCGCGTCCTGTGGCGTGGCGATGTACCAGGCGATGCCTTCGCGCCGGCACAGGCGTCCGATGAAATGGGCGTCAGACTCATTGAATTGGTGACTGATCTCGCGGGACGGATAACGTCGCTGGTCGAGCCGATGGAGATCGAATGAGAAGGCATGGGCCAGCGCAGGGCTGCGTAGACGCCATTCGCGCAGCAGGATGTGGAGGATGTCGGGGACGCTCTTGCGACGGAAGATGCGGCTGTTGATCCGCCCATCCATGATCGACATCGCATCGCGTAGTGTCAGATGGTAGACGCGCAGCGCACCGTCTGCCTGCCCGGCGCGGGCCTCGGTGATGATCCCGTTGATGTGATGCAGGCCACCACGGTCGTTGACCATCTCGATGCCGAGCGGCTGACCGAGCAATTCGTGCAGGGGAAGATCGGGGTCGATGGAGATGCAGGTCAGATGCCCGTGCATGCCTTCGAACATGGCTTCGCGGATCTCGACGCGCTGCACCAGCAGCAACTCTTCGAAATGGGTTTCGCGCTGGCTCCAGCGCAATCGTATCGGCCGGTTTTCCCGGGAGAGGATGGTCTTGGCAAAGGCTGCGGAGAGGGCGGATCGTGGGTCTATCATGGCTGAGTCGGACTCGATGGCGGCAGGTTGAGCAAACCGCACAGCATAAGTAGACGCGCCTGGTCGGGAAGGCGCGCATGGAAGAAAGACAGGATTTCCCGATTTTCTTGTGTTCTTTTCCCAAAAAATATCGATAATTACTGCTCGCAATTTCTCCTTATCTGCTACATGGACACCACCCGCATCGACAAATGGTGCTGGGCCGCACGCTTCTTCAAGACGCGTTCGCTGGCCACTGAAGCCGTGGATCGCGGCCGCATCAGGCTCAACGGCGAGCGCACCAAGCCGGCCCACAGCGTCAAGCCTGGGGACCGCCTGGACATCGACAACGGCGCCACCGAATGGGAAGTACTGGTCATCGGCATCGCCGACAAACGCGGTTCGGCGGCGGTCGCGGCCACGCTCTACCAGGAGACCGAGGAGAGCGTCCAGCGTCGCGCGACCCAGGCCGAACGCCATCGCCTGTTCCGCGAACCCTCGGCTGAAATCAAGGGCCGGCCCACCAAGCGCGACCGTCGGCTGCTGGATCGGTCCTCGTCCTGACCCGGCAGGGCGGCCGCCACCGCGCCACAAGCTCGTTGTAAGATAAGGGCCGCTGTCCATGGCCTGTCTTTTCTCCAACGTAGGTGTGAAGGTGCAGATGTCCCAGGTAGTCCCCTCCGAATCCGCACAGCCGATGCCGGTGGCGCGGCCGCTCCGCAAGGAATGCCCGCCCGGTGCCTGCGATTGCCAGCGCGAAGCGCTGCTGGAGTGCCTGCATGCGCCCGAGGCGCGCGTGCTGTGGCTGACCCGCGAGGAAGAAAAGCGTCTGATCGAACGCATCACCCGGGTGACGACCTATGACGAACTGCTGCACGTGGGCAGTCTCATGCGCAAGAATCTCGGCATCCATCTGCATATCAGTCCCGGTCCCAACGAAGTGCGCACCGTGCGCGGCCTGCAGATCCACCTGGCTGAACAGCCAGGCCTGTGCCGCAAGACCCGCGATACCATCCCGGCGGCCATTCGCAAGTGCCTGGAAAACAACCCCACCATCGTCTATGCCCTGCTGGACGCCCACGACCTGCTGGGTGCCACCAGCGCCCCGCCCGGGGCTTCCTGAGGGCTTGCCGGGCAGCAAAATCGCCCTTGCAAGCCGCGCTGAATTTTTGTTTGACTTTTGCAGCGCGATGAATAATAGTACGATCGTTCGAATAAATTCTGCGTGAAGGTTTATTCACGTCGCGCAGACAGGGTACAAGACAGCGGCCGCCGAGCCGCACCCGCCGAACCGGTTCCTTCCCGTCGCGACCTGACGACGGATATCAAAGAGATAACGATGACTGAGACAAGCAAGGTGACCACCGCGCCCACCCGGCCCAAGTATCTGCGCAAGGGTGAGCAGACCCGTGCCGCCATCCTGGATGTGGCGCTGGAACTGGCCAGCCGTGACGGCCTGGAAGGGCTGACCATCGGCTTGCTGGCCGAAAAGATGAAGATGAGCAAATCCGGCGTCTTCGCCCATTTCGGCTCCCGCGAGGACTTGCAGATCGAGGTCGTGCGGCTGTATCACAACCGCTTCGAGCAGGATGTGTTCTATCCCTCCATCAAGGAACCACGCGGCCTGCCGCGCCTGGAAGGGATGTTCGCGCGCTGGATCAAGCAGGTCACGGTGGAAATCGCGCTGGGTTGCATCTACATCAGCGGCGCGGTCGAATACGACGACCGTCCCGGTGCCATCCGCGATCACCTTGTGGCCATGGTCCAGGCCTGGCGCGATGCGCTGGAGCGCTGCATCAAGCAGGCCATGGAAGCCGGCCATCTGCGGCCCGACATCGAGGTCAGCCAGATGGTCTATGAAATGTATGGCCTGATCCTTGCCCTGCACCACGATGCGCGCTTCCTGCACATTCCCGGCAGCGTGGAGCGTGCCGAGGCCAGCTTCCGCCGCCTGATCGACAGCTACCGCCCGCAAGGCAGCGACAGTGCCAGCAACAGCACCAGCAACGGTGCCACCCCCGCCAAGAATTCAAAATCGGCTGCCAGGAAGGCAGCCTAAACCCGTCCGGAGACATTCATGCCCCAATACAACGCCCCCTTGCGCGACATGCAATTCGTGCTGCACGAGCTGCTCAATGTCGAGGAAGTGTTCAAAGAACTGCCACCGCATGCCGACACCAACCGCGAGCTGGTGGACCAGGTGCTGGAAGAGGGCGGCAAGTTCGCTTCGCAAGTATTGTTCCCGCTGAACCATTCGGGCGACCGCGAGGGTTGCCATTTCGATCGCGAGACCAAGGCCGTCACCACGCCCAAGGGTTTCAAGCAGGCCTACCAGCAGTACGTGGAAGCCGGCTGGGCGGCGTTGTCCTGTGATCCCGAATTCGGTGGCCAGGGCCTGCCGCTGACGATCAACAATTCCTTCTACGAGATGCTGAACTCGTCCAACCAGGCCTGGACCATGTACCCCGGCCTGTCGCACGGTGCCTACGAGTGCCTGCACGCGCACGGTTCGGAAGAACAGAAGCAGCTCTACCTGCCCAAGCTGGTCTCGGGCGAGTGGACCGGCACCATGTGCCTGACCGAAGCGCATTGCGGTACCGACCTGGGCCTGCTGCGCAGCAAGGCAGAACCGCAGGCCGACGGCACCTACAAGATCACCGGCAACAAGATCTTCATCTCGGCCGGCGAAAACGACGTCTCCGCCAACATCATCCATCTGGTGCTGGCACGCCTGCCGGATGCTCCGGAAGGCTCCAAGGGCATTTCCCTGTTCCTGGTACCGAAGTTCCTGCCCAACGCCGATGGTTCGCTGGGTGCGCGTAATCCCATCTTCTGCGGTGCCATTGAAGAAAAGATGGGCATCCACGGCAACGCCACCTGCCAGATGAACCTGGACGGCGCCACCGGCTGGTTGATCGGCCAGCCGCACAAGGGTCTGCAAGCCATGTTCGTGTTCATGAACGCGGCCCGCCTGGGTGTGGGCATGCAGGGCCTGGGCCTGACCGAAGTGGCCTACCAGAACGCCCTGGTCTATGCCAAGGACCGCCTGCAGATGCGCAGCCTGTCCGGCATCAAGGCCGCCGACAAGCCGGCCGACCCGATCATCGTGCACCCCGACGTGCGCCGCATGCTGCTGACCGCCAAGGCCTTCGCCGAAGGTGGTCGCGCCTTCACCTCCTATGTCGCTCTGGAACTGGACAAGGAACTGAGTCACCCCGACGAACAGGTCCGCAAGGACTCTGCCGATATCGTGGCCCTGCTGACCCCGGTGGTGAAGGCCTTCCTGACCGACAATGCCTGGACGGCGACCTCCGAGTGCCTGCAGGTCTATGGCGGCCATGGCTACATCGCCGAGTGGGGCATGGAGCAATACGTGCGCGATGCCCGTATCAACATGATCTACGAAGGCACCAACACCATCCAGTCGCTGGACCTGCTGGGCCGCAAGATCCTGATGGACAACGGCGCCAAGCTGAAGAAGTTCGGCGCGCAGATCCAGGCCTTCGTGGAAGAGCATGGCACCGATGAGTCCATGTCCGAATTCATCACCCCGCTGGCCGACATCGGCGACAAGGTGAGCAAGCTGACCATGGAAATCGGCATGAAGTCCTTCGCCAACCAGGACGAAGCCGGTGCCGCCGCCGTGCCTTACCTGCGCGTGGTGGGCCACCTGGTGTTCTCCTATCTGTTTGCGCGCATGGCCAAGATCGCGCTGGAAAAGCAGGGCAGCGGTGACGCCTTCTACACCGCCAAGCTGGCCACGGCGCGCTTCTACTTCGCCCGCCTGCTGCCGGAGACCGCCATGCTGATCCGCCAGGCCCGCTCTGGCGCGGCCAACCTGATGGCCCTGGACGCCGAGTTGTTCTGACCGCAACACCACGCCGCCGCCGGGTCTGTTGTCCTGCAGCGGCGTTGATCTACCGCAATGTGGCCCGGCATGGCGTCATGTCGGTGTCACCCCTGCAAGGCATGCTGTGACCTTCTGCCGGAAGGCGTACAGTAGTCGCTCGCACCGGCGGTGCGGCAGCCTGCCAGGCCCCGAATTCATGTTTCATGTTTGCAGCACCAGCAAAGGAGATTTGCGTGTCCAATTTCATCGTCAAAAAAGTGGCCGTGCTCGGCGCCGGCGTCATGGGTGCCCAGATTGCCGCCCACTGCATCAATGCCCGCGTGCCGGTCGTGCTGTTCGACCTGCCGGCCAAGGAAGGCCCGAAGAACGGCATCGTGCAACGCGCCATCGAAAACCTGAAGAAACTGAGCCCGGCCCCGTTGGGCAACAAGGACGACGCGGCCCTGATCCAGGTCGCCAACTACGAGGATGACCTGGCCGTGCTGGAAGGCTGCGACCTCATCATCGAAGCCATCGCCGAGCGCATGGACTGGAAGCATGACCTCTACAAGAAGGTCGCTCCGCACATCGGCCCCAAGGCCATCTTTGCCTCCAACACCTCGGGCCTGTCGATCAATGCACTGTCTGAAGGTTTTGATGCCGGCCTGAAGGCGCGCTTCTGCGGTGTGCACTTCTTCAATCCGCCGCGCTACATGCATCTGGTCGAACTGATCCCGACCCAGTCTACCGAACCGCACATCCTCGACCAGCTGGAAGCCTTCCTCACCACCACCTTGGGCAAGGGCGTGGTCCGCGCTTTCGATACCCCCAACTTCGTGGCCAACCGCGTGGGCGTATTCGGCATCCTCGCCACCATCATCGAAGCCGACAAATACGGTCTCTCGGTGGACGTGGTCGATGACCTGACCGGCGCCAAGCTGGGCCGTGCCAAGTCCGGCACCTTCCGCACCGCCGACGTGGTGGGCCTGGATACCATGGGCCACGTCATCCGTACCATGCAGGACAACCTGAAGGATGATCCCTTCTTCTCTTCCTATGCCACACCGCCGCTGCTGGCCAAGCTGGTCGAGCAGGGTGCGCTGGGCCAGAAGAGCGGTGCCGGTTTCTACAAGAAGGTGGGCAAGGACATCCTGCGCATCGACCCGGCCAAGGGCGATTACGTGGCGGGTGGTGCCAAGGCCGATGACATCATCGCCCGCATCCTCAAGGAAAAGGATCCGGTCAAGCGCATGAAGGCGCTACATGATTCGACCAATCCTCAGGGCCAATTCCTGTGGGCCATCTTCCGTGACGCCTTCCATTACATCGCCGTGCACCTGGAATCGGTGGCCGACAATGCCCGCGACCTGGACTTCGCCATGCGCTGGGGCTTCGGCTGGAGCGTCGGTCCCTTCGAGACCTGGCAGGCTGCCGGCTGGAAGCAGATTGCGCAATGGGTGAAGGAAGATATCGATGCCGGCAAAGCGCTGTCCAATGCCCCGCTGCCGGACTGGGTCTTTGATGGCCGCGATGGCGTGCACTCGGAGAAGGGTTCCTGGTCGCCCTCGAAGAAGGCCGATGTGGCCCGTTCCGACCTGCCGGTCTACCAGCGCCAGGCCTTCCGCGCCCCGCTGGTGGGCGAAGGCGCCGCCGACGGCAAGAGCGCCGGCACCACCTTCTTCGAAGACGAATCGGTGCGCATCTGGCATCAGAACGACGATGTCCTGATCCTGTCCTTCAAGACCAAGATGCACGTGATCGGCCAGGGTGTCATCGACGGCATGAACAAGGCCGTCACCGAAGCCGAGCAGAACTTCAAGGGCCTGGTGATCTGGCACCCGGATGCAGCCGAAGGCGGCGCCTTCTCGGCCGGTGCCGATTTGCAGTCGATGCTGCCGCTGTTCATGTCCGGTGGTGTCAAGGCCATTGAGCCGGTGGTGCACCAGCTGCAGCAGGCGCACCAGCGCCTGAAGTACGCCAGCGTGCCGGTGGTCGCGGCTGTCGCCGGCCTGGCCCTGGGCGGTGGTTGCGAACTGTTGCTGCATACCGCCAAGCGCGTGGTCTCCATCGAGTCCTACATCGGCCTGGTGGAAGTCGGCGTGGGCCTGATCCCGGCCGGTGGCGGCCTGAAGGAAGCGGCCGTGCGTGCCGCCAAGGAAGCCAAGGGCAACGACATCCTGCAGTTCCTGAAGGAATACATGCTGGCCGCGGCCACAGCCAACGTCTCCAAGTCGGCGCTCGAAGCCCGCAAGCTGGGTTATCTGCGCGAGGATGACGTGATCGTCTTCAACCCGTATGAATTGCTGCATGTGGCCAAGGTGGAGGCGCGCGCGCTGTTCGACGCCGGCTATCGTCCGCCACTGTCGCCGCAGGTGCCGGTGATCGGCCGCAACGGCCTGGCCACCATCATGGCGCAACTGGTCAACATGCGCGACGGCGGCTTCATCTCGGCCCACGACTTCAAGCTGGGCAAGATGATCGCCGAGACCGTGGCCGGTGGCGAAGTGGAAGAGGGCAGCATCGTCAACGAACAATGGCTGCTCGACATCGAGCGCAAGTTCTTCATGGAGTTGCTCAATCACCCCAAGACCCAGGAACGCATCATGGGCATGATGCAAACCGGCAAGCCCGTACGCAATTAAAGAACGCTCCCTCCCCTTCAAGGGGAGGGTTGGGTGGGGATGGGTTGAAATGAAAGGCCAGACCAACGACTTCACGAAACTTGCAGCCAAGCAGCTGCGCAAGACCATGACCGAAGCCGAGCAAAGGCTCTGGCATCGTCTACGCGGCCAGCAGCTTGAAGTGAAATTTCGCCGTCAGCACCCCTTTGAAAATTACGTACTCGATTTTGTCTGTCTGGAACAGCGCCTGGTGATTGAAGTAGACGGCTCGCAGCATGTCGGCAATCAGGATGACGCAACCCGGACCGCGAAATTGAATCAGGCAGGCTTCACGGTTCTACGCTTTTGGAATAACGAAGTATTGAATGAGACGGATGTGGTCGTTCAGGCAATCTGGAATGCATTGAACCCATCCCCACCCCAGCCCTCCCCTTGAAGGAGAGGGAGAGTCCAAGGAGATTTTGAATGAGCAAACAACTGCAAGACGCCTACATCGTCGCCGCCACCCGCACCCCCATCGGCAAGGCGCCGCGTGGCATGTTCAAGAACACCCGTCCGGACGACCTGCTGGTGCGCGCCATCCAGTCCGCCGTGGCGCAGGTGCCCGGCCTGGACCCCAAGCTGATCGAGGACGCCATTGTCGGCTGCTCGTTCCCTGAAGGTGCGCAAGGCCTGAACATGGCGCGTAACGCCGTGTTGCTGGCCGGGCTGCCCAATACCATCGGCGGGGTCACCATCAACCGTTACTGCGCCTCCGGTATCACCGCCATCGCCATGGCTGCCGACCGCATCCGCGTCGGCGAAGCCGATGTCATGATCGCCGCCGGTGCCGAGTCGATGTCGATGGTGCCGATGATGGGTTTCCACCCCTCCATCAACATCAATGCCTTCAAGGATGAGAACGTCGGCATGGCCTACGGCATGGGCCTGACCGCCGAGAAGGTGGCACAGCAGTGGAAGGTCTCGCGCGAAGCGCAGGATGAATTCGCGCTGGCCTCGCACCAGAAGGCCATCGCTGCCCAGCAGGCTGGCGAATTCAACGACGAGATGACCGTGTTCGAGATCGTCGAACGCTTCCCCAACCTGGGTACCGGCGAGATCGACATCAAGACCCGCACCGTCAGCCTGGACGAAGGTCCGCGTGCCGATTCCAACCTGGCCGCGCTGGCCAAATTGAAGCCGGTCTTCGCCGCCAAGGGCAGCGTCACCGCCGGCAACAGCTCGCAGACTTCTGACGGCGCCGGCGCGCTGATCATCGTCTCCGAGAAGATCCTCAAGCAGTTCAACCTGACCCCGCTGGCGCGCTTCGTCTCCTTCGCCGTGCGTGGCGTGCCGCCGGAGATCATGGGCATCGGTCCCAAGGAAGCGATTCCGGCAGCGCTGAAGGCCGGCGGCCTGACCCAGGACCAGATCGACTGGATCGAACTGAACGAAGCCTTCGCCGCCCAGGCGCTGGCCGTCATCGGTGATCTCGGCCTGGACCCGAGCAAGGTCAACCCCATGGGCGGTGCGATTGCCCTGGGTCACCCGCTGGGCGCCACTGGCGCCATCCGTGCGGCCACCACCATCCATGCACTGCGCCGCAAGAACCTGAAGTACGGCATGGTGACCATGTGCGTGGGTACCGGCATGGGTGCGGCGGGCATCTTCGAACGCGTCTGATCTGCATGCACAAGCGCTGATGAAAAGCCGCACTGCTCACGCCGTGCGGCTTTTTCATTGGTTCCTGCTTGAGCTTCAAACAAGCTAAATCATTTATAAAATTCAAGGAGACCGCGCAGATGGATATCCAACTGAGCAAGGCCGATGGCATCCTGAGCATCCATTTCGACCGTGAAGACAAGAAGAACGCCATCACTGCCGCCATGTACCAGCAACTGGCCGATGCCCTGAAGGAAGCCGAGACCGACAGCGCCGTGCGCGCCATCCTCTTCACCGGCAAGCCACAGGCCTTCTCGGCCGGCAATGATCTGGAAGACTTCCTGAAGAACCCGCCCAAGACCCAGGACGCTCCGGTGTTCCAGTTCCTCTGGCAGATCAGCCATGCCAGCAAGCCCATCGTGGCGGCGGTCTCAGGTGTGGCGGTCGGCATCGGCACTACCCTGCTCATGCATTGCGACCTGGTCTATGCGGCGGACAATGCAAAATTCTCGATGCCCTTTACCCAGCTGGGGCTCTGCCCGGAAGCCGCCTCTTCACTGTTGCTCCCGCATATCGCGGGATATCAGCGTGCCGCCGAGAAGCTCTTGCTGGGCGAAGCCTTCGGTGCCGACGAGGCCGCGCAGATGGGCTTCGTCAATCGCGTCCTGCCGCTGGAAGAATTGCTGCCCTGTGCGCAAAAACAGGCTGCCAAGCTGGCCGCCTTGCCGGCCGCTTCGATCCGCGTGACCAAGCAATTGATGAAGAAGAACCGCGTCACCGCCACCGAGCAGCAGATGGTGACCGAGATCGAACACTTCGCGCGCATGCTCACCGAGCCGGAAGCCAAGGAGGCCTTCACCGCCTTCTTCGAGAAACGCAAGCCGGACTTCAGCCGGTTTTCCTGAGCCAGCAGGCGGCGGCCTGTCCTCGGATGGTGCGTAGCTACTTCCAGCTGCTCTTTCCCGTCGCAATCACAGCCACCGGATCGCTGCGCTGCCCATAAGGATGGCGCAGCACGATGCGGCTGGCGAACTTTTCAATGCCGATCTCGTCCTCGAGGAGTCTCTCCATCAACTCCTGGAACAAGGACACCGTGGGGGAAATGATCTTGAGCAGATAATCGTAGCCCCCGCTGACGTTGTAGCACTCGACGATCTCCGCATATCTGGCCGCACCTTGCTCGAACTTGCGGAAGTCGGCCGGGCGATGGCTGCCGAGTGTAATCTCGGAAAACACCACGACATGGCTGCCCAGTTTCTCCAGCGCGATCTGTGCGCCGTAACCTGCGATGACACCACTTTCTTCCATGCATTTGGTGCGGGTCAGACAAGGGCTGGGGCTCAGGTTGACCGCTTCGGCCAGTTCCACGTTCGAACAACGCCCCTCGCGCAGCAGGTGTTCGAGAATCTTGATGTCGGTGCGGTCGATTGGGTCTGTGGGGCGCATGGGAAGATCTTATCACCGCAGCTTCGCTGTCAACGGCTGGCCGAGCCGGTCCCGGCTTGCGTCAGCGATTCGTCCAGCGCATCGATCACCATGCCGGCCTGATCCTTGGTCAATACCAGCGGCGGTCGTATCTTCAATACGTTATGTCCCATCGCGCAGGCGCTGAGCAGCACGCCCTTGTCGCGCATCCGGTTGACCACCTCGCTGGTAAGGCTGCGGTCTGGTGTGCGCGAGCGGCGATCGGAGACCAGTTCCACGCCGACGAACATGCCCGCGCCGCGCACGTCGCCAATCGCCTCATGACGTTCTGCCAAGGCGGAGATACCGTCAAGCAAGATCGATCCTGCCTCGTGCGCGTGGTCGATCAGGCCCTCGCGTTCTATGGTCTTGAGTACTGCAAGAGCCGCTGCGCAGGACACGGTATTGCCACCGAAGGTATTGAAGTAACGCGAGCGCTGGCCGAATTCCTGCAAGGCGTCGGCCGTGGCCAGCAGTCCTGCAACCGGTTGCCCGTTGCCCATCGGCTTGCCCATGGTCACGATGTCCGGCACCACGCCGTGGCGCTGGAAGCCCCACATGTGCTCACCGGTGCGACCAAAGCCAGGTTGCACCTCGTCGGCGATGAAGAGGCCGCCGGCGCGCTGAATGGCCTGTACCGCTCCCTTGAGGAAGCCTGCCGGGCCGGGCAGGATGCCATCGCTGGTAAAGAGTGAGTCGACGATCAGTGCTGCTGGCTGGATCCCGTGGCGTTGCAGGTCGGCAATGGCTGCCTCCACATCGCGTGCAAAGCGTTCGCCCAGATCCTGCCCTTGAGCGTGATAACTACGCGGCGCCGGCACCAACCGTACATGCGGACCAAGGTTGACCGTGGCGCCCAGCGAGGGGGAGAACTGCGAGACGGCGTCGGTGATACCGTGATAGGCGGTATCGGTCACGATCACCCCGCTGCCCCCGGTGCGCACTTTGGCGATGCGATAGGCCAGATCATTGGCTTCGCTACCGGTGCAGGTCAGCATCAGGTGTGCCAGTGCCGTTTCCGGTACGGTGGCGAGAAGCCTTTCGGCCAGTTCCAGGATGGTTTCGTGCAGATAGCGGGTATTGGTCGCCAGGGTTTGCACCTGTTGGCAGATCGCCTCGGTGACTGCAGGGTGGCAATGCCCAAGGGAGGTCACGTTGTTGTAGACGTCGAGGTAACGGCGTCCCTGCGGATCAATCAGCCAGACACCCTCGCCGCGCACGATCTGCAGCGGATGCTCGTACATCAGGCGATAGGCCGGACCCAGCAGCGCGTCACGGCGTTTGATCAGGGCCTCGGTCACGGGACCGACGTCGGTCCGGCCGGGGATATAGGCGTTGACCATGTTCAGGTCGGTGGTGCTCTTCATGGAATTCTCCTGTTGCGGATTTCTGAAAGCAGGCGGTCGCGTGCGTCCTGGCGCGAGAGGTCGGCCAGTTGCCCCAGTGCCTCCCAGGCTGCCGGGTTGTGGCGCATGATGTAGGCCCGGTTATGGGGGTAGCGTGCTGCACGCCACTCCGAGATCAGCGCCGTGATCAGGTGGCGCGTGGCCATCAGGTCGGTGACGATCTCCTGCTCGGGATCGGTGAGCGGCAGCAGAGCGTGATAGGCGCCCACCAACTGTGCCGGACCTTCGAAAGGATCGGTGTTGCCCGTCATGTGGAACGCCGCTGCGGTACCCACCTCGCCCACCAATGGCGCATGCAGCATGTCGCCGAAATCGATGATGCCGGTGATGTGCTCCTGTTCCTGGGGCGCCACCAGGACGTTGTAGAGATGGTAGTCATTGTGGATGACCTGCGTGCGCACCTGTGGCAGGAGAGGCAGCACGTCCTGCTCAAAGCGAGTCATGAAGCGCTGTGCCAACAGACGGCGGCCTGGATCGATCAGGCCTTCCATCTTGGCCGCCAGGCGGTGCGCGGTCGATACGTTCCATAGCAGGTCATGATGCGCGCCCGGATGCGAGAAGTCGCGCAAGGCCAGGTTCAGTTTCGCCAAACCGCTGCCCATGGCGCGCCGCTGACCAGCTGTGCGAATGGTCTCCTTGATCTGCACGCCGTCCAGGTAGGTCAGCATGCGTACCGTACAGACGTTGCCATCATCAAGGCGAATGCGTTCGGAGGTTCGCCCACCCAGCGTGCGCACTACCCGCGGGATCGGAAGTTCGGGTGCGACGACCGCAATGTGCTCAAGCGCGGCAATCTGGAAATCCACCACCGTGGGTTCTTCGGAAGGATTGCTGATCTTGAGCACATGGCGCATTCCATCTTGGCCGTCGATGCGGCAGTTCTGGTCACGTTCGCCAGCCAGCACCGTGACCTCCCCGTCGATGCCGTAGAGGCCAGAGGCGAGCTTGTGCAGCGTGGAGAGGGGAATCGCCGGCGCGGCCGTGCTCAATGCTGCAGTTTGATCAAGAGCTTGCTGATGCATCATGGGTCTCGCTTGGAGTTGCGCCAGGGTGGGTAGCGGTAGCGATCAAAGACCGACCAGCCCAGCAAGCTGACGAAAGTCGGTCAGGCGATTGACGCCATAGCCATCGAAGCCGGGTTCATGGTTGCGGTCGATGAAGGCCTTGGCCATGAAGCCCAGGTCGGCGGCCGTCATCAGGTCGTAGCGGAAGCTGGAGGAGCAATGCACCATCTCTTCCGGTCCGCAGCCGAGTTGATCGAACATGTATTCAAACGCCTGGCCGCGTGGCTTGTAGGCCTGTGCTTCCTCTGCGGTGTAGACCGCATGGAAGGGGGCTTTCAGATGTGCCACGCTGTGCGGGATCAGGTCGGTCATCGAATTGGACAAGATCACCAGCGGGATATGCGGAGCGATCTTCTCCAGTGTTTCGACCACGTGCGGATGCGGCTGCCAGGTGGGAACGGCCGCGTAGAGCGACTGCGCATCGCTGGTGCGATATTCCACGTCGTGCGCGTGGCAGGCGCGCTGGATGGCGTTTTCCACGACATCGAAGAAGGGCTTCCAGGCACCTAGCACTTCGTCCAGGCGATAGAAACGGAAGCTTTCCAGAAAGCCCGGCATGCGTTGCTCGCTGACACGATCGGAGAACAGCGATCTGGCCGTGGGGCCCATTTCAAAATTGATGAGTGTTCCGTAGCAATCGAAACTGATGAACTTCGGCTTGAAAATCATTGGATCAATCTCCTTCGTGGTCGATGGAGAAAGTATGGCCGCCCGGCCAAGAGAAAAATCTCTTATTGCCGGGCGATCGGAGCAGCTTCTACTTTTAATCCTGGGCTTTCCGGCATTTTCCTTGGATCGGGGCCATGCGTTCGGGCCGGGTGCCAGACGCGCTGCACCTCTTGGCCTGGCAACCGGCTTTCTTGCCTGTACCGGCCTTAATGCAGATTTAATGAAGAATTAAGTTTGCATTAATCCCAGTGGCAAACTGCGGTTCCATAATCTTTTCCGAGGGAGGGTCACGGTCCTGTTCCCTCGTCCTGATCGATATTGGTGGGAGCCCATGATGCAACTGAAGTCGTACTGGCTGGACACATCGCCACCCTTCATGAGCCAGACCGATGCACTGCCCGAGGGCGGCTGCGACGTGCTGGTGGTTGGTGGCGGCATCACCGGATCGGCCGCAGCGCTGGCGCTTGCACGCAAGGGAGCTCAGGTGGTGGTGTGCGACGCCGACATCGTCGGCGGCGCTGCCTCCGGGCGCAATGGCGGCATGTGCAACAACGGCTTCGCCCAGGACTACGCGGCACTATCGCAGCGCCTGGGCAGCGAACTGGCCAACCGGATTTATCGAGCCTTCGATGCCGGCGTCGATACGGTCGAAAGGCTTGTCAGGCAGGAGTCCATCGATTGCGACTTCGCCCGTCACGGCAAGCTCAAGCTGGCCGCCAAGCCAGAGCATTATGACAAGCTGGCGCGCAGCCAGGAATTGCTGGCCGCCAGCGTCGATCCGCAGACCCGGCTGTTGACCCCTGCACAACTGCGTGACGAGTTGGGTAGCGATCGCTACCACGGCGGGCTGCTTCTCGAAAAAAGCGCTGGCATGCATGTGGGGCGCTATGTACGCGGCCTGGCACATGCGGCACAGCGCCATGGTGCCGTGTATCTCGAACACACGCCGGTGCTTGGTCTTCAACGGAAGTCAGGCAGCTATATGGTGCGCACCGCGCGTGGTCCTTTACGTGCCAGGCAGGTGTTGCTGGCCAGCGGTATCTCGCAAATCGGTCCGTTCGGTTGGGTCCGCCGTCGCATCGTACCTGTCGGCGCGTTCTTGATCGTCACCGAACCACTCCCGCTGTCGTTGCTGGATGGACTGGTGCCCACGCGCCGCATGTATACCGACACCAAGAACTTCGTGAATTATTTCCGCGTCACTCCGGACAAGCGCCTGCTATTTGGTGGCCGTGCGCGCTTTGCCGCCTCCAATCCGCGTTCCGATGCGCGCAGTGGCGATATCCTGCGCCAGCAGATGCTCACTGTCTTTCCCGGACTCGCCGGGACGCGTATCGACTATTGCTGGGGCGGGATGGTCGACATGACCGCCGACAGGCTACCGCGTGCCGGCCAGCGCGAAGGCGTGTTCTATTCCATGGGCTACAGCGGTCATGGCACTCACATGGCGACGCTGATGGGAACGATGATGGCGGAGATCATGGAGGGGCATGTCGATCTCAATCCCTGGAAGGATTTTGCCTGGCCAGCCATTCCCGGCCACTTCGGTAAGCCTTGGTTCCTGCCCTTCGTGGGGGCGTGGTATCGGCTCAAAGACCGGCTGGGATGATCGCGAGCGGGGCGGCGGCCGGACAGGATGTGCTGCGGTGGTCAAGCGCCTGCACCAGCGCTTGCAGCCGGCCAATGCAGGCCTAGACCTCTGGCGTTCCGACCAGCCCCACCACGACCCGATCGCGGCCGGCCCGCTTGGCGTCGTACAGTGCCACGTCGGTATGCGCCAGCAGGCTTTCCAGGTCGGCCGGCGGGGTCTCGAAGACGCTGCCACCCACGCTCAGGCTGACGGGGTCGGGTGTGGGGAAGCTCTTGCCGGCGACGTGAGCGAAGCCCTGTCGCAGGCTTTCCCCCAGATGGGTGACCTGATCGGTACTGGCATCCTGCAGCAGGATCACAAATTCATCCCCGCCCAGGCGCGCCGCCAGTGCAGCCTCCGGCAAAACCTCGTGCAGCAGCATGCTCAAGGCTTCGAGCAGCTGGTCACCGGCAGCATGGCCGTGCAGGTCGTTGACCTGCTTGAAGTTGTCGATGTCGATCAGCAGCACTGCGCCGGGATGCTGGACGCTGGCCTGCGCCAGCAGCGCGGGGGCGCTGGTCTTGAGGGCGCGGCGGTTGAGCAGGCCGGTCAGGGGATCGCGGGCCGCCAGCTGGCCGATGTGCTGTTCGCGACGGTACCGCTCGGTGCCGGTCATCGACAGCGCGATCAGCATGATCGCCATCGCGCCTTCGATCAGCGATATTCGGATCACCGCGCCGCCAAAGGCCGCCAGGTCCAGCAGGGTGCCTGGTACGATGGCGACGATCGCCTTGGCGACATAGAACAGACCATGCGCCAGCAGCACATAACGCAATTGCACCGCGCCCACGCTGAGCGATGCGCCATGCGGCCGCAACAAATGACTGGCGCGCAGCGTGACGGCGGCGATCATCAATGACTGCACGCCCAGCATCACCCGTGACCACCAGGGTTGCGCAGGCAGGCACAACATCACCAGCCACAGCAGTGCGAGTAGCCACCAGCGGTGCGAGAGCCGGGTGCGGGTAAACCACGCCACGCCGGCCAGGAAGCAGGCGTGCGCGGCGATCAGCATGCCATTGGCGAACCAGATGCCGATGAGCAGGTAGCCGCGCGAGCGCAGCAATGCCAGGAAGGAACCGAGGGCGATGATGGCGAAGCCGCTGCTCCAGAGCAGGAGCGAGCGTTCGCGCACTACGCCCCATTCCACCGCCAGGTAGAGAGCAGCGGCCGCCGCCAGGGCGATGGTGAGGATGAGCAGGGTGGAGGGATCGAGAGCCATGGGGTGATACGGCACCGGCAGGCAGTACGAACGTTGCGAGCGGTGCAAACGGTGCAAACGGTGGGAAGGGCAGGAACAGCCGCTATTGTAGCCGTCGTCCCGCATCCTGGCCGTGTCACCTCCATGGCGGCCCGTCCCCGGGGGCGCCGGTCAGGCCGGCTCGGTCGATGGCCCGGTTGCCGTCGGGGAGGGGGGCGGCAGTTCGTCACCGCCCGGGATCTGCTGGGGCGAGAACAGCGGCAGCTTCTTCTTCACCAGTGGCAGGTTTTCGCGTTCGGTGCCGTCCGGCAACACGGCCTGCTCGGCCGATAACCAGTTTCCATTGTCTGTGCTCATGTCGCTCATTTTGTTTTCCTCGGGGTTGCGGAAGGGCCAGCTTGTCCGTTTTGGGCAAATGCCTCGTTGATGCAACGCAACCGGGGCAGGTTTTGATGAGAATTCTTCTTGTCGCTTGGATAATACGGTCCGGCTCGCGTACTATGCTTCCCATCCGGTGGTCATGCCGGACCAGCCTTGTCAGGCGGCAATTCCAGGACGCAACAGGAACACCATGTCACACCAGCAGAACTCGCAAGCCTCTTACACTGACCCGGCCCATGCCGTGTCCCTGCGGCAACTGATCCGTTCCGATCAGCTCATGGCGCTGCGCCAGACCGTGCTGCTGTCCATGCCGGTCAACATGCTGCTGGGTGTGATCTCGACCTTCGTGGCCTGGCGCTCGGGCAAGGTCTCCATCGCCCTGATCTGGCTGGCCTGCTCGGGGCTGGTCAATGTGTTGCGCATCCTGGCCTGCCGCATCCCGGTGGAGCGTCTGGCAGCGGCGCTGCCTTTCCTGGCTGCGCGCACTGTCGGCGATGGCGATCGCGTCACCGAACTCAACCTCCGACTGCACTGCACCCTGGCCCTGATGTCGGGCATCGTGTGGGCCGGCGTCCCGCTGCTGTGCGCAGGCTATACCACGCCCGAGACTCTTTTCTATCTCACCTGCGTATGCGGCATCACGGCCGGCGCGGTGACCCACGGCTTCGCATTTGCTCGCATTCCGATCTGCTTCATCACGCCGCCGCTGCTGTCCATCATCTTCTGCCTGGCCACCATCGAGACCAGCGCCACCCGCATGGCACTGGCCGCAGCGGTGCTGCTCTACCTGGCCGCGCTGATCCGGGGCTCCAAGGTCAGCGAGGGCCTGGTCTCGCACGCCAGCGCGCTGAAGAACGAGGCCACCACCGCCAAGCAGGCGCTGGAAGTGGCTCACCAGGACCTGCACCGCTTCGCACAGAAGATGCAATATCAGGCCGGGCATGACCTGCTGACCGGTCTGCTGGGCCGCGCCGGTTTCATGGAAGTGGCGCCGCGCATGGTGGCGCGGCAGGAGCATGCCTTGTGCATGATGTTCCTCGACCTGGATGGCTTCAAGGTGATCAACGATGCCTACGGCCACGATGCCGGCGACCAGGTGCTGGTCGAGGTGGCACGGCGGCTGCAGGCCAGCGTGCCCGAGACCGCCACGCTGGCACGCCTGGGGGGCGACGAGTTCGTGATCCTGTACCCGCTGGCGCCGCAGGCTGAACCGCCGGAACAGCTGGCCCGGCGGCTCATCGCTGCCATCCGCCAGCCCTTCGCCCGTCTGGCGCACCGGCACATCGGCCTGAGCCTGGGCATCACCATCACCCGCAGCGATGACATCAACGAGATGCTGGTCTGCTCCGATGCCGCCATGTACGAGGCCAAGCGCCGTGGTCGCAACCAGTTCCATGTGTTCAACGACGACCTCAACGCACACCTGCAGATGAAGCGCGACGTCGAGCGCGACCTGGCCGATGCCCTGGCACGCCGCCAGCTGGAGGTCTGGTTCCAGCCCATCATCCAGCATGATGGTCGCACCCTGGATGGCTTCGAAGCCCTGCTGCGCTGGCGCCATCCGCGCCACGGCGCCATCGCGCCGCCCGACCTGATCGAGATCGCCGCGCTGGCCGGCCTGTCGGAGGAGTTGCTGCGCTTCATCATCGGCGAGACCGGGGCCATGATCGCCTTCCTGCAGGCCAGCGGCCGCCCGGACCTGCGGGTATCGATGAACATTTCTCCACGGGAGATGGAGCGCATCAGCGTCGATGAACTGGTGACGGAGATGCTGAAGTCGCGCCAGCTGCCGGCCCGGATGCTGGAAATCGAGATCACCGAAGAAACCGCCCTGGACCTGCAGGCCGCCAGCCAGAGCCTGGTGGCGCTGGCGATGCAGGGCGTGAGCATCGCCATCGATGACTTTGGCGTGGGTTATTCCTCGCTGGGCTTCCTGCGCCAGATGCGCGTATCGCGCGTGAAGATCGACCGCAGCTTTGTCACCGGCCTGACCGATCAGACCGAAAACCAGGCGCTGGTGGCCGCGGTGCTGCAGTTGTCGGGGTCTTTCGGCTTCCAGGTGGTGGCCGAGGGCGTCGAGAGCGAGGACGACCTGCGCACCCTGCAAGCCCTGCAGTGCCATGCCATGCAGGGTTTCTATTTCTCCCGCCCGATGCCGGCGGACCAGGCGCGCCGCATGGTCAGTGCCCTGGCGCAGGTGTAGGCGCCCAATCCCCCTGTGGCTCCATGCGCCGTGATGACGCGGCGCTGACAAACTTGAAGCAGATCAAGCTTTGTCCGATCAGGGCGCCGCTCCCATCCCGGGGCGGATATTCTGCGACACAACAAGCCCAGTGTCTCGTCATCGCCTCCCGGAGAATGCCATGTTCCCACCCGCCCAGGCCTCGCCTGCGCAGCGCTACGACCAACTCATCCGCGACGCCCTCGGTGCCCGGCCCATGCGGGTCGCCGTGGTCCATCCCTGTTCGGTCGAGGCCTTGCAAGGGGCGCTGGAAGCGCGTGATGAAGGCCTGCTCGAGCCAATGCTGGTCGGCCCCGAAGCCAGGATACGTCGCATCGCCGAGCAGGCCGGCCTGTCGCTGCAGGGTTTGCCAATCGAAGCAGTCGAGCACAGCCATGCGGCTGCTGCCCGCGCCGTCGAGCTGGCCGTGCAGGGCAGGGTGGGCGCCCTGATGAAGGGCAGCCTGCACAGCGATGAATTGCTGGGCGCGGTCGTCGCCGCCGGCTCCGGTCTGCGTACCGAACGCCGCATCAGCCACGTGTATGCGATGACCATCCCCACCTATCCCAAACCGCTGGTCATCACCGACGCCGCCATCAACATCGCACCCACGCTGGCGCACAAGCGCGACATCTGCCAGAACGCCATCGACCTGCTGCACGTGATGGGCGTGCCGCGTCCCCATGTGGCGGTGCTGGCGGCGGTGGAGACCGTTAATCCAGCCATGCCCTCCACGCTGGATGCCGCCGCGCTGACGGTGATGGCGACGCGCCACCAGATCACCGGCGCGCTGGTGGATGGCCCGCTGGCCTTTGACAATGCCATCAGCCTGGAGGCCGCCACCATCAAGGGGATAGCCTCACCGGTGGCCGGCAGTGTGGACATCCTGCTGGTGCCGGACCTGGAGGCCGGCAACATGCTGGCCAAGCAACTGATCTACCTGGCGCAAGCCGATGCCGCAGGCCTGGTGCTGGGCGCACGCGTGCCCGTGATTCTCACCAGTCGCGCCGACAGCCTGCGGGTGCGCCTGGCATCGTCCGCGCTGGCCCGGCTGGTGGCGGCACGGGCCGCCGTGCAGGTATCCCCTCAGGAGGACGCATGAACCGCTGGCTGCTCACCTTCAATGCAGGCTCGTCTTCGATCAAGCTGGGCGTGTTTCGCCTCGACCAGGCCCGCGCCACCAAGATCGGGCAGGGGCAACTGGACCTGCACCTGACGCCGCTGCAATTGCGTCTGGAGATCGATGGCATACGTTCGGCCATCGAGATCAAGGCCGACCCGGTAGCGTCGATGGACAAGGTGCTCGAAGAAGTGCTGCACCAGCTGGAAGTCGGCCATGAGCAGGGCGCCCTGTGCGCGGTCGGGCACCGCGTGGTGCATGGCGGCCTGCACCTGTCGCGCCCGGTGCTGCTGGACCCCGCCATCGAAGCCGCGCTGGAAGCCCTGGCGCCGCTGGCCCCCTTGCATCAGCCCCAGAACCTGCGGCTGATCCGCGCCATCGAGCGTTTGCGTCCCGGGTTGCCGCAGACCGCCACCTTCGACACTGCCTTCCACGCCACCCAGGATGCGCTGGCGCGCCGCTTTGCCCTGCCACGCAAGCTGCATGACGAAGGTGTGCTGCGTTACGGCTTCCACGGTATTTCCTACAGCTATATCGCCGATGAGCTGCGTCGGCGCGGCCTGCCCGAGGCACACGGCAACGTGGTGGTCGCGCACTTGGGCAATGGCGCCAGTCTGTGTGCGCTCCAGAACGGTCGTAGTGTCGATGCCAGCACCGGCTTTTCCACGCTGGAAGGCGTCCCCATGGGCACGCGTTGCGGCGCGCTTGATCCCGGCGTGTTGCTGTACCTGTTGCAGCAGGGGATGACCCCGGCCGCGCTGGAAGACCTGCTGTATCACCAGAGCGGCCTGCTGGGGGTATCCGGCTTGAGCGCCGATGTGCGCACGCTGCAGCAGAGCCAGGCCATCCCGGCCCGTGAAGCATTGGAGCTGTTCGCGCTGCGCTGCGCCGGCGAGGCGGCACGGCTGGCCACCACCCTGGGCGGCATGGATGCACTGGTCTTCACCGCCGGCATCGGCGAGCATGATGCCCGCATGCGCGCCGCCATCTGTCGCCGGCTTGCCTGGCTGGGCATCAGGCTGGACCCGGCCGCCAATGAACAGCATCTGGAATGCATCAGCAGCCAGGCCAGTCGCCTGCGGGTGCTGGTGATCCCGACCAATGAGGAACAGGTCATCGCCGACGACGCGGCCAGATTGCTGATGGGGAAGGAGCGATGAGGGTGTTCGCGCAAGGCGCGGAGCCAATGGCGTCGACAGCGACGGCGCGCTAGTCGCCGGCCGCTGCTGCTTTCTTGCGGGGACGGGGCGGCTTCTTTGCAGCGACAGCGGATGGAGCGGCCGTGGTGGCGGTCACCGCCACGGAGGCTTTCATGAACCACGCAAGTACCGACTCGGCAGTCTTGCCGTCTACGATGTGCGGCACGCAGCGGTAGGAGAAACTGACGCCCTCGCACAGCGCCATCAGGCCGATGGCGATCTCGCGCGCCGGTGCGGCGGGGGTGACCCCGGTCAGGTCGCAATAGGCCTGCACGAAACAGGTGATCTGGCGGTAACGCTCTTCCAGGTAGACATCGAGCTGCAGGCGGAACTTCTCGTCGCGCAGGGCCACGATGCGCGCCTCCATCCACAGCAGGCTGCACTTGTCGTCGCGATAGAGCGCCGAATACTGCTCGGCCAGTGCGTCGCGCAGGGCATCGGGATCGGTCACTGCGCCATCGAGCAGTCGCTGGAAGCCACGGTCGATGCTCTCGCCTTCCCGCCGGAGCAACTCGAAGAACAGCTCGGTCTTGTCGTCGAAGTTGGAATAGAACGCGCCCCGCGAGTAGCCCGCCGCCGTGCTGATATCCTCCACGCTGGTAAGCGCATATCCCTTTTGCATGAAGACCGCGTGCGCCGCCTCCAGCAGCCTTGCGCGGGTCTGCTCGCGACTTTGTTCGCGGCTCAGTCGTTGGCGTGGTGGGCTTGGTTCGCGTGTCATGGGGCAGGATTCTAACACTGTTGTATTCAAATACAGGATTGCATCTGAATTCAGATCTGCATTAGAATCGCTGAACTTTTGTAAAGACCACCCTCGAGGATGCGGAGCGCCCGGCGATCCGACCCTACCTTCTTGAAAGGAAAGCTGTGAAGCCCGATCCGCGTCCCCGTGTCCTTCCTCTGCCTCTGTCTCTACCCCGGCGCGTACCGCTCGGTCTGGCCGCGGCGGCCCTGGTGCTGACCCTGTCGGCCTGCAGCAAGCCGGCGCCGGTGGCCGACGCCCCGCGCGAAGTGGTGATCCTGCAGCCGCAGGAACGGGACGGCGGACAGCCTTTGCATCTCCCGGCCGAGGTGCAGTCGCGCTATGTGACCTCGATGTCCTTCCGTGTCGCCGGCCAGCTGGTGGAGCGTCGCGTGCACCTGGGCGACGTGGTGCGCAAGGGCCAGGTGCTGGCGCGCCTGGACCCGTCGGATGCCGATCAGAATGCCGCCTCCGCCCGCGCCGAACTGGCCTCGGCACGCCAGCACCTGGACGCCGCCGAGAAACAGTTGCAGCGCGATACCGCCCAGGCCCGCGAACAGCTGATCAGCGCCCAGCAACTGGAACAGAGCCAGGATGCCCGCGCCGCTGCACTGGCGCAGTTCCAGGCGGCCCAGGCACGTGCCTCGGTGGCCGGCAACCAGCGCGACTACACCACCCTGGTGGCCCAGCATGACGGCGTCATCAGCGCCGAACAGGCCAATACCGGTGACGTGCTCAACCCTGGCCAGCCGGTCTATTCGCTGGCCTGGTCGGGCGCCGTGGATGTGGTGACCGATGTCGCCGACCGCCAGCTGGCCGGCCTGCAACCTGGCCAGCCCGCTACCGTCACCCTGGCCGCGTTGCCGGGCAAGACCTTCAAGGGCAAGGTGCGCGAAGTCAGTCCCGCCGCCGACCTGCAGAGCCGCACCTACCGCGTCAAGGTCACCCTGGAACGACCCGACGCCAGCGTGCGCCTGGGCATGACCGGGGATGTGGTGATCACGCCTGACGTCCCCTCCGGCCAGGCCAAGGTATTGCTGCTGCCGGCGACTGCGCTGTTCCATCAAGGCGGCAAGCCGGCGGTCTGGATCGTCGGCGCCGAAGGCAAGCTGGAACTTCGCCCGGTGACCGTATCGGCCTATGGCGAGCGCAGCATTTCTCTGTCGCAGGGCGTGGCCGCGGCTGACAAGGTGGTGGTGCAGGGCGTCCATACCCTGACTGCTGGCGAGAAGGTCAAGCCGGTCGCCCCGCTGCACGCCGAGGACTTCGCCCTATGAGCGCGCCCGGCCGTTTCAATCTCTCCGCCTGGACGCTGCAGCACCAGGCGCTGGTGACCTTCATCCTGGCGCTGGTGACGCTGCTGGGCATGGGCTCCTACAACCGGCTCTCGCAGTCCGAAGACCCGCCCTTCACCTTCAAGGTCATGGTGATCCAGACCGACTGGCCCGGTGCCACCGCGCGCCAGGTACAGGAGCAGATTACCGACCGCATCGCCCGCAAGCTGCAGGAAACGCCGGATGTGGACTTCCTGCGCAGCTATTCCCGTGCCGGCCAGTCGCAGCTGTTCTTCACCATCAAGGACACCGCGCCCGCTTCGCAGGTGCCGCAGACCTGGTACCAGGTGCGCAAGAAGGTCGGCGACGTCGCCGCCACCCTGCCGCAAGGCGTCAAGGGACCTTACTTCAATGACGAATTCGGCGACGTCTACACCAACATCTATGCACTGGCCGGCGACGGCTTCACGCCCGCACAACTGCGCGACTATGCCGACCAGTTGCGCGGCGAACTGCTGCACGTGCCGGGCGTGGCCAAGATCGATTACTTCGGCGAGCGCCAGGAACACATCTACATCGACATCGGCAATGCCCGCATGACGCGCCTGGGCATCAGCCCGCAGCAACTGGCCGATGCCATCGGCGGCCAGAACGCCGTGGTGCCGGGCGGCCTGATCACCACCGGCAACGACCGCGTCTATGTGCGTCCTACCGGCCAGTTCGACAACCTGCGGGCACTGGAAGACAAGGTCATCCACCTCAACAACCGCAATTTCCGGCTGGGTGACATCGCCACCATCCACCGTGGCTACGACGAACCCCAGGAACAGGAAATGCGCGCCAACGGCCAGCCGGTGCTGGGCATCGGCGTGACCATGCAGCCCGGTGGCGACGTCATCCGCCTGGGCAAGGCCCTGGATGCGCGTACCGAAGAATTGCGCAAGCGCCTGCCGGCCGGCCTGACCCTGACGGCGGTCTCCAGCATGCCGCACGCCGTGGAAAAATCGGTCGACGATTTCCTCGAAGCCGTGGCCGAGGCTGTCGCCATCGTGCTGGTGGTGAGCCTGGTCTCGCTGGGCATCCGTACCGGCATGGTGGTGGTGATCTCGATTCCCATCGTGCTGGCAGTGACCTCGCTGTTCATGTACATGTTCGACATCGGCCTGCACAAGGTCTCGCTGGGCACCCTGGTGCTGGCCCTGGGCCTGCTGGTGGATGACGCCATCATCGCCGTCGAGATGATGGCGGTGAAGCTAGAGCAGGGCTGGAACCGCCGCCGCGCCGCCGCCTTCGCCTATACCAGTACCGCCTTCCCGATGCTCACCGGCACCCTGGTGACGGTGGCCGGCTTCCTGCCGATCGCCCTGGCCAAGTCCGGAACCGGCGAATACACCCGTTCCATCTTCGAAGTCTCGGCCATCGCGCTGCTGCTGTCGTGGCTGGCGGCGGTGGTGCTGATCCCGCTGCTGGGCTACCACATGCTCAAGGAAAAGCCGGGCGCGCTCACCGATGAACAGATCGCCGCCAATCCACATGCCGGCCATGACGAGGAAGACCACGATCACCCCATCTACCAGACTCGCATCTACACCCTGCTGCGGCGCTCGGTGTCCTGGTGCGTGGCCTTCCGAGGCCGCGTGGTGATCGCCACCACCTTGCTCTTCATCGGTTCGCTGGCCGCCTTCGCGCTGGTACCGCAACAGTTCTTCCCCAGCTCCGACCGGCCCGAACTGCTGATCGACATGCACCTGCCCGAGCGCGCCTCCTTCGAGGCCACCCAGCGTGAAGCCATCCGCATGGAAGCCCTGCTCAAGGACCGGCCGCAGATCGATCACTACATCAGCTTCGTCGGTGTCGGTGCACCGCGCTTCTACCTGCCGCTGGACCAGCAACTGGCCAGCCCCAACTTTGCCCAGTTCGTGGTCACCGCCAAGTCGGTGGAAGATCGGGAAGCCCTGGCAAAGGCGCTGGAAGAGCCGTTGCGCAAGCAGCTCAGCGGTGTGCGTACCCGCATGACGCGCCTGGAAAACGGTCCGCCGGTAGGCTTCCCGGTGCAGTTCCGCATCAGTGGCGAGCAGATTCCCAAGGTGCGCGCCATCGCCGAACAGGTTGCCGCCGAAATGCGCAAGGAGACCCGTGCGACCAACATCCAGTTCGACTGGGATGAACCGGCGCAGCGTTCGGTCTCCTTCGAGATCGACCAGAAACGCGCCGGTGAGCTGGGCCTGAGCAGCCAGCAGATTTCCAACTTCCTGGCTATGCAACTGTCGGGCTACACCATCACCCAGTACCGCGAGCGCGACAAGCTCATCAGCGTCGATCTGCGCGCCCCGCGCAGCGAACGCGTCGACCCCTCGCGCCTGGCCACGCTGTCCATGCCCACCCCTAACGGCCCGGTGCCGCTGGCGACCCTGGGCAAGTTCCACAACACGCTGGAATACGGCGTCATCTGGGAACGCAACCGCCAGCCCACCATCACCGTGCTGGCCGATGTGCGAGCAGGAGTGCAGGGTATCGACGTGACCAACGATGTCAACCAGAAACTCGACGCGCTGCGCGCCGAGCTGCCGGTGGGCTACCGTATCGACGTCGGCGGCCCGGTGGAAGAAAACGCCAAGGCACAGTCCTCGATCTCGGCGCAGATGCCGCTGATGTTCATCGCCGTACTGCTGTTGCTGATGGTGCAGCTGCAAAGCTTCGGCCGTACCCTGATGGTGGTGATGACCGCCCCGCTGGGTCTGATCGGCGTGGTCGGTGCGTTGCTGCTGTTCGGCCAGCCCTTCGGCTTCGTCGCCATGTTGGGGACCATCGCCATGCTGGGCATCATCATGCGCAACTCGGTGATCCTGGTGGACCAGATCGAGCAGGACATCGCTGCCGGCCGTGGCCGCTTCGACGCCATCGTCGGTGCCACCGTGCGTCGCTTCCGCCCGATCACGCTGACTGCGGCCGCTGCCGTGCTGGCGCTGATCCCGCTATTGCGCAGCAACTTCTTCGGCCCGATGGCCACCGCCCTTATGGGCGGCATCACCATCGCCACCATCCTGACCCTGTTCTACCTGCCGGCCCTGTATGCGCTGTGCTACCGGGTCAAGCCGGATGAAACCCATCATCGCGACAACGCCGCGCAAGGGAGCCACTGATGAGCGCCGTCCGTTTTTCCCCCGCCCCGCGCACCCTGGCGCTGGCCGCAGCGCTGCTGGTCTCCGGTTGCGCCCTGGGTCCGACCGGCGAGGCACCGGCCTCGCCCCAGCCGGCCCACTACGCCGTCGATGCCACACCCGCCACCCTGGGGCCGCAGGAGGCGCGTCAGAAATTCGTGCTCGGCCAGCGCGCCGTGCCGCAGTGGTGGCGTGCCTATGGCTCGCCGGAACTCTCCGCATGGGTGGAGGAGGCCCTGCGCAGCAACCATTCGTTGGCCCAGGCTGATCGCAATCTGGCCGCCGCCCGCCTGCAGTTACGCGCCCAGATCGATGAATCGCTGTGGCCAACCATCGATGCGGTCGGCCAGGCCCAGCGCCAGCGCGCCCTGGGGCTGCCCAATCTGGGGCCGACCACCAACCTGTACAACGTCTTCGCCGGCCAGATTCGCGCCAGCTATACCTTCGACCTGTTTGGCGTGGAGCGCTTCGCCAACTCGGCGGCTGCAGCCCAGGTGGATGCGCAGTCCTACCAGTTCGACGCGGCACGCCGCTCGGTGGCGGCCAATGTAGTGATCACGGCCATCAATGCGGCTTCCCTGCACGCGCAGGTGATGCATACCGAACGCCTGGTGGCGCTGGCCGATGCCGATGTCGAGGAGATGCAGCGCCGGCTGGCGCTGGGTGCGGTGTCACAGGATGAGTTGCTGTCGGCGCAGGCCAGCGCGCAGTCGCTGCGCGCCAGCCTGCCCGCCATGAAAGCGCAGTGGCAGGCCTCGCGCCATGCGCTGGCGGTGTTGATGGGACGCACCCCGGACGCTGCGCCGGCCGACCTGGATATCACCCGCCTGCAACTACCCGGCGAAGTGCCGATGGCCTTGCCTTCGGAACTGCTGCGCCAGCGGCCCGATATCCTGGCTGCCGACGCCGCATTGAAGGTGGCTGCCGCCGAGCAGGCGCTGGCCACGGCCGAGATGTTCCCCAGTCTGTCCATCAGCGCCTCCTTCGGCCAGTCCGGTTTTTCCTGGGCCAAGGCGACCAGTGGGGCGGGTGCGGTGTGGGGACTGGGGGCTTCGTTGACGCAGCCGCTGTTCCACGGCGGCGCCCTCAGCGCCCGGCGTGACGCTTCCAAGGAGGCCTATCTCGCGGCCGAGGCCAATTATCGCCAGACCGTGTTGAATGCCTTCCAGAACGTGGCCGATAGCCTGGTGGCGCTGACCCAGGATGCTGATGCCCTGCAAGCCTCCACGGCGGCGCGCGCGGCCAGCGAGCAGGGCTGGCGCAATGCCCAGCGACGCGCCCAGCTGGGCGCCTACCCGGCCAGTGCTGCACGCGCAGGCGAGCGCCAGTATCTCAATGCCAGGCTGGGCGAGGTGCGTGCCACGGCCAGCCGCATGAGCGATACCGCCACCCTGTTCCAGGCCATGGGCGTGGGCATCGAGGTACCGCCCCAGCAGGCGGCGGCCAAGCCCTGAACGGACAGGGCGGGAGCACCCAGCGGGCGCTCCCCTCCCTTCCCTATCCCATTCTCTCGTCAACCGCCCACGTACTGCTGGAACAGGTGGCTGAACAGCCGGGTCAGGTCCTTCATCAGCATCGCCCCGCCGCGACCGGCGTGGGCTTCGAACGCGATGCTCATCGTACCGATGAAGACGGCCAGGCGCAGGGTGGTGGTGTGCATGATGGGCTCCTTGTGGTGGCGGATTGCTGTGTCGATGGAGTCATCTTGCGCCGGTCCGGTCATGCCCGGATGTCAAAATGCGACGCCCGCATTTCAGTTGAAATAAATTTCTCCCCTGTCAGGGATTCGTCAGTTCTTCGTCAGTCAGGCGGCAAACAGCTCGGCTATATTCTCGCCAGATGGCAGCCGCAGTCGGCCATCGCCAACGACAACAACAATTCGCGCAAGCGGACAGAAGAGAATCGGGGAATCCATGTTGAGAATGCTGGTATGCCTTGCAGCATTGCTGCTGGGCGGTTGTGCCTCCATCACGGGCACGCAGACGCAACCCATTTCGGTCCAGGCCACGCAAGGCAGCCAGATCGTTTCCGGCGCCACCTGCACGCTGAGCAACGATGCCGGCAAGTGGTATGTCAGGACGCCAGGCAGCGTCGCCATCAAGAAGAGCACCGCCGACCTACTGGTGGAATGCGCCAAGGATGGTGTGGTGGGCCAGCAGAACGTGGTCTCCAAAGCCAATACCAATGTCTGGGGCAATATCCTGGCAGGGGGCATCATCGGTTATGCCATTGACCGCAACAGTGGCGCAGGTTTCGATTATCCGGACGCGGTCACGGTCACCCTCGGTAGTGTGCTGGGCGCCATGCCGGGAACGCCTCTCCCTGCTGGCATGGCCGGCATGACACCGGCGGCCGGACGATGGCGGGCCGTCATGTCCTGCGACGTCAACCGCACCATCAACGACAGCAAGCCCTACCAGGCCAATTTCAACGCCGAGGTCGATGGCAACCGTGTGCTGCTACGACGTCGCAACAAGATCGCCGAGGAAGTCCTCTCCGGCACCATCTCGGGCGACTCATTGACCCTCAACGGCATGGGCTATCGTCTGGAAAAGCCGGGCAGCTCCTGGGTGTTCCGGATCGATGGCGTGTTCATGGGCAATGCCAAGATCTTCAATGGCAAGGGGGCCATGCTGACCAAGGCCGGCGTGGTCGCTCGCGAATGTACAGTGGTGATGGTCCACACCGATATCCCGCCGCCAGCACCCAAGAGCGAGGCGCCCGAGGTGGCGGCGGCACCTGCTGCCGCCCAATAGGCGCAGCGGGCTCAGCCCTTGCTGGCCCCGAAGGTGAGGCCGGCCACGAATTGCTTCTGCATCACGAAGAACAGGATCACCGAGGGCAACGCCGCCAGGATGGAACCGGCCGAGACCAGGTTCCAGGCGGTGGTCCACTGTCCGCGCAGGGCCGCCACGCCCACCGTGATGGGCGCCACGTCGTCCCCCTGGGTCAGCACCAGCGCCCAGAAGTAATCGTTCCAGACGAAGGTGAAGACCAGCACTGCCAGTGCCGCCAGCGCGGGCCGGATCAGCGGCAGCACGATGCGGTAGAACACGGTCCACTCGCTGGCGCCTTCGATGCGTGCCGCCTCGATCATCTCGAAGGGCAGCTGCTTGATGAAATTGCGCAGGAACAGCGTGCAGAAGCCGGTCTGCATGGCGATGTGGAACAGCATCATCCCGGTGATGGTGTTGAACAGGCCCAGCGACAGCGACAGGTCCCGCACCGGGATCATCAGGATCTGTTGCGGCACGAAGTTGCAGGCCACGAAGGTGGCGAAGAGCACCGTATTGCCCCGGAACTGGTAGGTCGACAGCGCAAAGCCGGCCATCGCCGCCAGCGAGATCGCGCCGATCACCGAGGGAATGGTGATCAGGCAGCTATTCCAGAAGTAATGCAGCATGGGCGAGGCGGTCAGCGCTTCGCGGTAGTTCTCCAGCATGGCGAAGTCCTGCGGCCAACCCCAGTAGTTGCCGGCCATCAGTTCATCGTTGGAGCGCACCGAGGTCACCAGCGCGGTCAGCATCGGCAGCAGCCAGATCAGCAGGGCCACCGGCACCGAGATACGGTACAGCGCCCGGTTGAGCGGCTTCCATTTTTCTATCGGCATGGGAAACATGGCGATCCCTCTTTTCTTCGTTAGCGTTCGGCGCGCAGCATGCGGCGCAGTTGGTAGATGATGTAGACCAGCATGATGGCGAACAGCGTCACTGCCACCGCGGCCGAGTAACCCTGGCGGTAATACTTGATGGCCTGGTCGTAGGCGTAGTACGCCAGCACGGTCGAACTCTCGTAGGGGCCGCCGCTGGTCATCACCGAGATCAGGTCGAAGCTGCGCAACGCGCCGATGATGCTGACCACGAAGGCCATGAAGGTGGTCGAGCGCAGCTGCGGCAGGATCACGTAGCGCAGCATGCTCCAGCCCTTGGCGCCTTCCATGCGCGCCGCTTCCACCTGGTCGTGGTTCAGTGCCGTCAGCCCGGTGAGATAGAGGATCATGCAATAGGCAGTCTGCGGCCACAGCGCCGCGAAGATGATGCCGAAGGTGGCGTAGCGGGCGTCACCCAGCACCGGTACGCCTTGGCCCAGGATCAGCGACAGCAGGCCGAAGCTGGGATCATAGAACCAGCTGTAGATCAGTCCCACCACCACCCCCGAGAGCACGAAGGGCGCGAAGAACAGCGACTTCACCACGCGCATGCCACGCATCTTCTGGTTCAGGTAGAGCGCGATGGCCAGGCCCATGGGCGGCGCCAGCAGGAACATCAGCAGCCATAGCACATTGTTCTTGAGCGCCGTGTAGAAGGTCGGCGCGTGGAACAGTTCGACGTAGTTGGCCAGGCCGACGAACCTGGGATCGGTCATGCCATCCCAGCTGAAGAAGCTGAGATAGATGGTGTACAGGATCGGGTAGAGCACATAGACCAGCGTCATCACGCAGGCCGGCGCCAGGAACCAGAAGGCGGCACGGTTGCGACGGGCGGCGCTGCGCTGCGGGCTGCTGGCCGGGGTGGCTGATACCGCAGATGTGGCAGATGTGGCCGTTGCATCGGTCGCAGGCGGCTGCGCGGCGGAAGTGGGCGCTAGCATGGCAGGGTCTCCTTCAATTTCTGCGGGCCATCGCCGCCGCTGTCAGCGACGGCGATGGCCCGGGTGAGTCACTACTTGTCCTGCTGGCGATCAGGACTTCTTGTAGATGCGCTTGCGGGCCTGTTCCAGATCGTTGAGGACATCATCGAGCTTGTTCGGATCGCTGACGAACTTCTGCATGCCCTTCATGCCTTCATCGGCCATTTCCTTGGTCATGTCGCGATCATAGAACTGCGAGATGCCGCCCTTGGCATTGGACAGGATCTCGAAGCCGATGCGCGAGATCGGGTCGGCCGGTGCCGGCGACTTGCTGTTGGCCGGCAGCGATCCCAGGCCCTCGGCCAGCTTGGCACTGATGGCGGGTGTTCCCACGAAGGCGATGAAGCGGTGCGCATCGGCCTTGTTGCGTGCCTTGGCCGGGATG
Organism: Herbaspirillum sp. VT-16-41; assembly: GCF_001994935.1. Lineage (NCBI taxonomy): Bacteria > Pseudomonadati > Pseudomonadota > Betaproteobacteria > Burkholderiales > Oxalobacteraceae > Herbaspirillum > Herbaspirillum sp. VT-16-41. The sequence goes on along the minus strand of NZ_MUXB01000095.1, from coordinate 249,293 downwards.
TGGATCGATTCGGTCGGACCTTCCTCGGCCGTCGGCACGGCGGCATCGATGATGGGGAACTGGAAGTAACCCATCTCCGGTGCCAGCTTGGCCGGGAAGCCCTTGGCGATGAAGGTGCCCATGAGCATCATGGCGGCCTTGCCTTGGAACAGGAAGGGCTGGGCGCCGTCCAGGTCGTAGGACAGGGCGTTGTCGATGAAGACCTTGTTGTCGATCAGGCTCTTCCAGGCGGTATAGGCCTTTTTCACCCGAGGGTCGGTGTAGGCCACGTCGCCGGCCATCAGCTGCTGGTGGAAGGCATTGCCGTTGATGCGCAGGTCGAGGTAATCGAACCAGCCGGCCAGGGTCCAGGCGTCGCGACCACCGACGGCGACCGGAGCGATGCCGGCGGCCTTGAGTTTCTTGCAGGCTTCCAGGAATTCATCCCAGGTCTTGGGTTCGCTGGCGATGCCGACCTTCTTGAACAGGTCCTTGCGGTAGAACATGCCCCAGGAGTAGTACACGGTCGGTGCCGAATACTGCTTGCCCTGCCAGGACGAGGCTTCCTTGGTGGAAGCATAGGTGCTGTCCCAGCCGTTCTTCTTCCAGTCTTCGCTCAGGTCTTCCAGCAGGCCGCGGCTGGCGTAGAAGGCCATGCGCTCGCCGTTGTGCCAGTTGATGATGTCCGGCGCCTGGGTCGACAGCCAGCCCGGCAATTGCACCTTGTACGCTTCTTCCTCGATGAAGGAAGCCTTGATGTCCACGTCCGGGTTGGCCTTCTTGAATTCATCCATCGTCGATTGCCATACCGCGCGCTGGACCGCCCCCTTGTAGGCGATGTTGACGGCCAGGGTGCCGGCCAGGGCGGCGCTGCTCCAGGCGGATGCGGCCAGGCAGCCGGCGATCACGGTCATGCGAATCATCTTGTTCATTGTCGTCTCCGAATGTTGGTTTCAAAACAGCTGCGTTGTCGATGCTGTGACCGACCTCCGCAACTTCTTTTTCAGTTCTGCCAGGTTCTTTGCCCATCTTGCGCAGGTCTCTTGCCTGCTTGTGCGCGGCAGCCGTGGCTGCCGTGCGTTCTTCCAGAGTGAGGCCGGCGTCCTGCCTAATCGGGTTTGCTGCTGCGATAGATCGCCACGCCCTGCGGTTCCAGGCGGGCCTGTCCCACCAGGAATTGCGCGTTATCGGCCTGCGGCAGCTGTATCGGTGCATCGCTGTAGTTGAACGCGAATTGCAGGCCGCCGCGCTGCTGCAGGCGCAGGCCTTCCGGCAGACGCTGGGGTGTCAACCCGGCGGCGCGTGCGACCTCTTCGAAATAGCGCATGGTCAGGTCGGCATCGAAGATGCCGGCCAGATAATGGGCCCGTTCCTTGCGCACGATGGCGGGATGGCCATCCCCGAAGCGGGCGATGGTCTGCAGACCATCACCATCGGCTTCGATCAGGTCGCGCCAGTAGCGGCCCTGTCCTTGTTCGCTACCCCATTGCACCGGCTCGCTGACGTTGGGACGCATCGATTCCACACGCCAGACGCGCATCGGTAGCAACTCCTGCAGCGGTCCCGGCGGCAGCGTGTCGGGAATCTGCAGCGAGCCGGTCTTGGAACCGCTGCGCGGGCCGAACACCACCTGCGCGCCGCTTTTCGCGATGCGATCCGGCAGGTTGTCCGGCACGATGGGCAGCGGCGGTACCACGATCATGGCGTAGCCATCGAGGTTCGCGTGCAGCGGCACGATGTCCACATCCAGCCCCAGCGCACGCAGGGTGGCGTAATAGTCGAAGGCGAAGTGCGCATATTCGAAGTCGATACCCTGGAAATGGATTTCGAAGAGCCACTTGGCGTCGTAGTCGAAGAGTAGCGCCACCTTGCCGCGTGGCTGTGCCAGCGCACCATGGCTGGCTTCGACCGCGAGGATTTCCTGCGCCACGCGCTCGGCCTCCGAGCCGCCCACGTCGAGGCGATTGTCGGGACGGTTCAGGCCGGCATGCATCTGTTCCTGCGCGAACGGGCACTGGCGCCAGCGGAAGTAGGAGACACAGCCGGCACCGTGGGCGAAGGCTTCCCAGCTCCACAGGCGCACCATGCCCGGCAGCGGATGCGGGTTCCAATGTGCCCAGTTCACCGGCCCCGGCTGCTGCTCCATCACCCAGAAGGGCTGGATCGACATGCCGCGATAGAGGTCATGGTTGAAGCTGGCGAAATCCGGATGGCCGGTGCGCAGCCAGCGCGCCTTGGTGTCCTGGTCGAACCACATCACCTCCAGCGCGCCCAGCGGATAGCTATCCCAGGTGGCCACGTCCAGGTCGGCCGCGACCGGATAGTGATCGAACTCCAGGAACATCTGCATGAAGTTGTGCACCATCAAGCGACCCGGCGAGAGCGGACGTAAAATCTCGACCTGCATGCGGTTGTAGCGCACCACCTCGTCGGAGGCGAAGCGGCGGTAGTCCAGGCGATGGGAAGGATGGGCTTCGGTCACCGTGCCGATGGGCGCATCGATCTCATCGAAGCTGCGATATTCCATGCTCCAGAACACCGTACCCCACGCGCTGTTGAGCGCATCGATGCTGCCGTAGCGCTGGCGCAGCCACTGGCGGAAGCGGCGCTGCGCCGACGGAGAATAGCTAACCACGGTCTGGTGGCAGCCATATTCGTTGTCCAGTTGCCAGGCGGTCACGGCCGGGTGTTGGCCATAGCGCTCGCCCAGCAGGCGCACGATGCGTTGTGATTCTTCGTAATAGGAGTCGGACGAGAAATCATAGTGACGTCGCGAACCGAAGGCGCGCTCGCGACCCTGGGCATCGACTGCCAGCACATCGTCATGGCGGTCGATGAGCCACTTGGGGGGCGTCGCAGTCGGGGTGCACATCACCACCTCCAGACCATGCCGGGCCAGCACGTCGATGGCGCGGTCCAGCCAGTCCCAGTGCAGGTCACCCGGCGACGGTTCGATGCGGCTCCAGGCAAATTCGCCGATGCGCACCTGCTTGATGCCCAGCGCCTGCATGCGTTGCGCATCGCTTTCCCACATGGCCTCGGGCCAATGTTCAGGGTAGTAACAGACTCCCAATCGTAACGACATGGTCGTGATTCCTTAGCGGTAGTGAAGCGTGGAAGGAGAGGTGCGGCGGTGGTCGCGGCCGCAGCCCGTGGTTCAGGCCGCCGCAGCCAGACCGGGAGCGGGCTGCCTGCGCGCCAGCGCCACGCCGTCCTGGTCGAAGAGATAGGTGCAGTCGGGAGACACCGAGACGCGCAGACGTTCGCCACGGGCGATGTGGGCATCCCCCGCCGCCTTGGCGACCAGAGGCTGGCCGGCTGGCTCATCCAGATGCACGTAGGTCTGCTCGCCCAGGCGTTCCACCAACACCACCTCACGGGTGATGCCGTACTGGCTCTGCTGGCCACCAGGGCTGCCATGGCCGATCTCCATATGTTCGGGACGCACGCCCAGCGTCAGCATCTGGCCCGGCTGTACGGCGCCCTGTGCGGCCACCAGCACGGTCTCGTCGCTGCTGGTCAGGCGCACCAGGATGCCCTGGTCCTGCACGCCGACCACCTGCACCGGCAGGAAGTTCATGCGCGGTGAACCGATGAAGCCGGCCACGAAGCGGTTACGCGGATGGTGGTACAGCTCCATGGGTGTACCGACCTGGGCGATGCTGCCGAAGCGCTGCGTGTCGGCCCCGGCGTGCAGCAGCACGATGCGATCTGCCAGGGTCATGGCCTCGACCTGATCGTGCGTGACATAGACCACGCTAGCCTGTTCGAACTGGCGGTGCAGACGGGCGATCTCGATGCGGGTCTGGCTGCGCAGCGTGGCATCCAGGTTGGACAGCGGTTCGTCGAACAGGAACACGCCCGGACGTCGCACGATGGCACGTCCGATCGCCACCCGCTGGCGCTGGCCCCCCGACAATTCCTTGGGCTTGCGCTGCAGCAGTTCTTCCAGCTGCAGGATGCGTGCGGCCTCGCGCACCTTCTGCTCGATCTCGGCCTTGGGCAGCTTGGCCAGGGTCAGCCCGAAGCTCATGTTCTCGAACACCGTCATGTGCGGGAACAGCGCATAGCTCTGGAACACCATGGCCACCGAGCGCTGTGCCGACGGCACATCGTTGACACGGCGCCCACCGATGAAGAGATCACCGGAGGAGAGGTCTTCCAGCCCCGCGATCACCCGCAGCAGGGTCGACTTGCCACAGCCGGAAGGGCCGAGGAAGACACAGAATTCATGCTCGCCAATGTCGAGGTCCACATTGCGGATCACCGGCGGCGCATCGCCGTAGGCTTTTTGTGCTGCACGCAAGCTGATGCTGGCCATCACGTCTTCCTTACAGAAATGGATTGCAGGGCAGGACGCCGCAAGGGCAGGGCGGACGTCAGGTCGAGCCTAAGGTTAAGCGCTTAATCAAACTATCCAAAAAAAAGATCGCCTGAGTTTCCTGTGTGCAATCGGGGTTGTCTCCACGTCGTTGTTCTGATCGTGTTGCCGCCTTGGTGGTGGCAAATAATTTTGGTCGATCATACCCATCTTGAATCGGCCCTGCAACAACAATCCTGTAACCGCAGGCCGACAGGAAATTGTCAGCTGTCGCGCTATCGGCACGCGCCGTGATGGTGGACTGCGTTGACAAGCCCGACATAAGCGGATTGAATGCGAGGGCTTCCAACTCCATGCAGCCATGACCACCTTATCCGAAGTCGCCCGTCTGGCCGGTGTCACCTCGGCCACCGTCTCCAACGTCCTGCGCCAGCGCGGCAAGGTCGGCGAGCAGACGCGCCAGCGTGTGCTGGACGCAGTTGCCCAGCTCGGCTATCGGCCGCACCTGACAGCGCGCGCACTGGCCGAGGGACGGGCGCCGACGCTGGCGCTGGTGGTCTCCAGCATCGCCAACCCCTTCTATCCCGAGTTCGCCCTGGCCGCCGAACGTGCCGCGCGTGATCGTGGCCGCTTCCTGATCGTCTGCAACACCAATGACGATCCCGATATTGGCCGCGCCTATCTCGACCAGATCGCCGGCACCTTGTCCGATGGTGTGCTGATCATGAATGCCAACCTGCCCATGGATGAGCTGCGCAAGACCGAACAGCGCGGTGCACCGGTCGTGCTGTGCATGTGGGAAAAGCCCGATGCGCCGCCGGAGCTGCCCTGCATCGCAGTGGACTTCCATGAGGCCGGCGCAATCGCTGCGCGTCATCTGCTGGGGCTGGGTCACCAGTGTTTCGCCGCGCTGGTGGGCAGCAAGAAGAGCGGCATCCATGCCGAACGCTATCGCGGATTTTCCAGCGCCTGCGCGCAGGCCGGTCACAAGCACCCGCTGCAGCGCACCCGTTACATCAACGACACCGTCGAGGCCGGCTATCGCGCCACCATGGAATTGCTCAAGGAACATCCACAGGTGACCGCCATCTTTGCCAGCAATGACTTGCCGGCACTGGGTGCGATGAATGCCATCGCCGATCTCGGGCTGAACGTGCCGCGTGACATTTCCGTCACCGGCATCACCGATATCCAGTGGGCGCGGGTCTCGCGTCCGGCCTTGACCACGGTGGCAGTGCCGACCGAGGAGGCGGCGCGCATGTCCATCGATCTGCTGCTGGCGCTGATCGAGCGCCGTAGCCCTTCGCCGGTGATGCGGGTGACCGCCACGCCGCAACTGGTGGAGCGCGCCTCGACCGCAGCGCCACGCAAGCGCAAGGGCTGATCAACGCACCTGCAGGCTCTCCAGATACGCACAGAACATGTCGGCCATGGCTTCGCCATAGGCGCGGACGGCCTTGGGTTGTTGCGCGCTGCGCGAGAGATGTTCGCCCACCGAGCAGAGCGTGGTCATCACCAGTTCGCCAGCGCGCTTGCGTCGCGGTGCCGGCACGCCCGGCAGGGCCTCGCGCATGAAGGTGGCGATGATCGCATCCCACTCCTGGATCAAGGCTTCGGACTCCACCGCATCGCGATAGAGCGGCGCCGCATCGGCCAGCGCCAGCCTGACCTGGGCTTCCTCGAATTCGCTGCGGATGAAGGCATGTACCAGTTCCCGCAGTCGCCTGGCCGGCGGCTTGCGCTGGTCCTGCAGCAACTGGCGCACCATCCCGGTGGTCTGCTGCCATTCGTCGGCCTGCAGACGGAACAGGATGGCCGCCTTGTTGGGGAAATACTGGTACACCGATCCCACGCTCACACCGGCCCGCTCGGCCACCCGCGCGGTCGTGAACCGTTGCGCCCCCTCGCGTAGCAAAACCTGAACAGCCGCTTCGAGAATGGCGGCGACCAGCTCGGTCGAGCGGGCCTGCTGCGGCGTCTTGCGCAGGGAAATCTGGGGGCGGCGGGGCTTGGGCATGGTGCAGGAAGTGGTCGTAGGGAATGCGAATGGAAAACCTGACGAAATGATCGCATACTGCGTATCGACAGGATGTGACGGATTCGTCGCATTCTAGCCTGGGTGGTCGCCACCTTCAATCGGAACGGTGCAGGCCCGGCAGGCATCCTCACCTCGTCTATCTCCAAGGACATACCATGACTATCAAACCGGCTGACAAGCCTGCTTCCCTGACGCCGCTGGCCAGCCCCGGCGCGGCGTCCTTCATCGTCTTTCTCAGGCTCGCCCCGCTGACGCTGGCGGTCTTCATCGCCTTTCTCACCATCGGCCTGCAGTTGCCGGTACTGCCCCTGCACCTGAAGGATGCCCTGGGCATGAATGCCACCATGGTCGGCGTGGTGGTCGGCGCACAGTTCGCGGCAGCCCTGTTGTCCCGTGCCTGGGCCGGCAACCAGGCCGACCTGCACGGTGCCAAGCGCGCGGTGGTCATGGGCTTCATGGCCGCTGCGGTTTCGGCGCTGATCTATCTGGCTTCCCTGGTCCTGCTGGATCGACCTGCGCTGTCGGTGCTGGTCCTGCTCGCCGGCCGCGTGGTGCTGGCCCTGGGCGAGAGCCTGGTGATCACCGGCACCATGAGCTGGGGCATTGCGCTGGTCGGCCCGCAGCATGGCGGCAAGGTCATGGCCTGGCTGGGTATCGCCATCTATGCCGCCATGGCCTGCGGGGCGCCGCTGGGGGTGGCGGTCAGCCATGTGTATGGATTTGCCGGCATCTGCCTGGTGAGCCTGGCCATTGCCCTGCTGGCACTGGCGGTCATCGCCGGCCTGCGTCCGGTGGCACCCGGCGCCAGTCGTCGCACGCCCTTCTACAAGGTGTTGGGCGCGGTATGGCAACCTGGACTGGGGCTGGCCTTGTCCAGTGTCGGATTCGGTGTCATCACGGCGTTCATCGCGCTGCTGTTCGCCGCACGTGGCTGGGGCGATTCTTCGCTGGCCTTCACCAGCTTCGGCGTGGCCTTCATCATCGCCCGCCTGCTGTTTGCGCATCTGCCTGATCGCATCGGTGGCGCCAGGGTGGCACTGGTCTGCGTGCTGATCGAAGCCCTGGGTCAGTTGCTGATCTGGCAGGCTGATGCCAGCGCGTTGGCCTATGCCGGTGCCGCCCTGACCGGCTTCGGCTATTCGCTGGCCTTCCCCGGCTTCGGCGTGGAGGCGATGCGCCGTGCACCACCCCAGACCCGTGGCCTGGCCATGGGCGCCTACGTGGCTTTCCTTGATCTGTCGCTGGGCGTCACCAGCCCCCTGGCCGGCGCATTGGCCAGCCAGGTGGGTGTGCAGGGTGTATATCTGGCGGGAGCGGTCCTGGTGGGATTGTCGATGCTGGTGGCGCTGCATCTGATGCGCTCACCCGGCGAGGGCACATGAGCACCGTCGGGTAGCGCGTCAGGTGCTAGGGCGCTGACATGAAAACGCCGCTGTCTGTGCAGCGGCGTCATTCGTTTGCAGCGGCTCCTGCAGACTTCAGGCGTTGCGTGGATTGCGGCCGTGCTTGCGTTGGTACATGGCCTGGTCGGCCGCATGCAGCAGTGCGCTGAAGTCGCACATTTCGGAGGGCGTTACCGTGGCTGCGCCCAGGCTGATCTCGATATCGGTATGTGGCCACTTCACCCGCGCCACCGCCTGCTTGATGCGATCGGCAACCTGCTGTGCGCCGGTCTCGTCGGTATCGGGCAGGATCAGCGAAAACTCGTCGCCACCATAGCGGGCCAGGAAATCGCTGGCACGCAGCGGTGAACGCAGCACCCTTGCCAGTTGCTGCAGCATGGCATCGCCGGCCGGGTGACCGTAGGTGTCGTTGTACTGCTTGAAATAATCCACGTCCACCATCAGCATCGACAGCGGTCGCGCATTGCGCAGGTGGCGGGTCCATTCTTCGCGCAGGCGCGAATCGAAGCTGCGGCGATTGCCGATGCCGGTCAGGGAATCGGTCATGGTCTGCTGCTCCAGCTTCTGCATGGCACGATGGCTGTCGAGCAGGGCTTCGAGCTGGCGGCCCAGCTTCAGGAAGGCATCACGTTGCGTAGCGGACAGGGCGCGTGGTTCGCGATCCATCACGCACAGCGTGCCCATGATGTCGCCATTGCCCGACACCAGCGGCACGGCGGCGTAGAACCGCACCGGCGGGGTGCCATTGGCCAGGGCACTGACAGCAAAACGTTCGACAGTACGCAGATCGGTGATTTCGGTCACCACGCCCGGCGTGCGGGCCGCCATGTCACACAAGGAAAAGTCCACTGCATTGCGCAGCACGCCGGTCTGGCCGGGGAAGTGCCACCACTGGTTGCGGCTGTCGCCACGGCCGTTGATCACGGACAGATAGGGTTGTTGCAGGCCGATGTCGGGGTGCAGCTGGCTGAACATGCCCATGGGAGTACCGCACACGCTGGAGGCCAGCGAGATGAAGTCGGAGAGTGCCGGTTCCAGCCAGGCGTCGGCGTCGCTGTCGGTGTGCGCCAGTTCGACGCGGGTGTCGGTCAGTCCGCGCTGGCGGCCTTGGGTACGCTGGAAGAGGGAGCGTTCGGGAGTGTACTGGGCGTGCAAATCTCGAATGTTCATGGCGCGTTGCTCGTGAGGGTTGGGTTTCGTTTTATTTGGTTCACCGTCGGTGCTTCGTGTGAGGCAGTGGGGAGGACGGTGCAGGATGTTCTGGTGGTCTGGTGCGCGGACGGAAATATTTTTCTTCTTCATCAACCGTACATCACCGCACATCATGTTGCCCTGCGACATCAAGGTAGCAGATCACGTCCCGAAGTAAACCGCTTTGGAACATCCGCTTACAATTTATACCTGGTTCTAGCGGAAACGATGCCATTCCGATCACATAAGAACAGCTTCGCTGATCATGCCGACAATTGACGTTTTGCCAGTGTCTTCACGGCGATGCGTAACAATAAATTGCGCCCTCGGAAATGCCCATCGGACAGCGCCACTTTCGCGTGTCAGCGGATTCTTATATTGCTCTGCAATAGAGCGAAAAAAGGCGACATTCAGGCGTCGCCATGAGGCGACAAAATCATGTCGCCACAAGGTGACGATTAATGCTTGCAAAGCTGCTTGGTCCTAAATAAACTCTGCCGTTCCGTAGATCCGATCAACGTTTTTGAAAGCAGAGATGTCGACCCAGCCCAAAGCAGGCGCAGTCCTGTTCGCCAAAGATGTAGCCCGCCTCGCCGCGTTCTATGCGCAGGTGCTGGCGGTGGTTCCCAAGCATGCCCATGCTGAAAAGGTAGTGATCGAGGCCGAGGATTTCCTGTTGGTGATCCATGCCGTTCCGCCCGCTGCGGCAGCCACGTTGGAAATCAGCGCGCCGCCGGTGTTGCGTGAGAACGTGCCGGTCAAGCTGTTCCTGCCGGTGCGCTCGCTGGCCCAGGCCAGGTTGAGCACGCAACAGCTCGGCGGTGGCATGAAGCCCGCCGATGCCGAATGGAGCGGGCCGGACTTCCGTGCCTGCGATGGCTTCGATCCGGAAGGCAATGTGGTGCAATTCCGCGAAGTCGCACGCGAGCCGGCGCTGGCTTCCTGATTGCACTGCCGCTGACCTTGCAGAAGAACAATACCGGTCAGCGCAGCCGTATCGACAACAGCAAAAAAGAAGCCGTCCGGCAAATACCGGACGGCTTTTTCGTTCCTGCGTTCCAGCACCCACGCAGATCAAGGGAACGCTTCCCCTCGCGTGCTGTGGGCGCTGCCGCGCTTACTGCACGGCAAGCTTGAAGTAGGTCTCGCGCTGCATGTCCACCACGTCCACCGTGATCTGCACCTGGGTCTGTGCCGGCCAGCTCTGGTCCTTCTGGATGGCTGCGCCCAGCAGGTCGGCGACCTGCTTCTTTTCTTCCAGCGTGCGGCCGGTCAGGATGGACAGGCGCAGTGCCACGAAGGCGCGCTTGGCATCGGCGGCGGTGCCGACCAGGTAGTCATCCAGACGCACGGCGCGCGCCTTGATGGCGTTTTCGTCAAAGTGTCCGCTGGCCACCAGTGCCTGGTTGAGCTTGAGCAGGGTGGGCTGTACGTCGAGGGTGAGATTGCCGGTGTATTCCACAACGAGATGGGGCATGGTGGTTCCAATCCTTGTTAGGTAGATGAGGGGTGTGTGGGCTAAGGCTGCCTGCGACTGTAAGCCAAAACCGCCGACGATGATATTGGTGTAAACGATTAGCCGGCCAGGTAAGCGGAAAGCTTGCCCAGGTCCACATTGCCGCCGCTGATGATCACGCCCACCCGCTTGCCCTGCAACTGGTCCTTTAACTTGCGGGCGGCAGCAAAGCCCAGGCAGCCGGTCGGCTCCACTACCATCTTCATGCGTTCGGCGAAGAAGCGCAGGCCGGCAATCAGTTCTGCGTCGCTGACGGTGTGGATGTCGTCCACCAGCTGGCGGATCACCTCGAAGGTGTACTTGCCCAGGTGCTGGGTCTGCGCACCGTCGGCGATGGTCTTCGGGGTATCGATGTGGACCACATGACCGGCGCGCAGCGATTGCTGGCCATCATTGCCGGCCTCCGGTTCCACGCCGTAGATCTTGCAGTCCGGCGCCAGCGCGCGGGCCGCCAGCGCCGCACCCGACAGCAGGCCGCCGCCACCGACACAGACGAACAGCGCATCAAGCGGCCCGGTCTCCTGCAGCAATTCCAGCGTGGCCGTGCCCTGGCCGGCCATCACGTGCGGATGATCGTAGGGCGGGATCAGCGTCATCTTGCGCTCGGCCGCCAGGCGCGCACCGATGGCTTCGCGGTCTTCGGTGTAGCGGTCATAGGTGACCACTTCGGCGCCATAGCCACGGGTGGCGGCGACCTTGGCCGCCGGCGCATCCTGCGGCATCACGATCACTGCGGGGATGCCCAGCAACTGCGCGGCCAGCGCAGTCCCCTGTGCGTGATTGCCGGAAGAGAAGGTGATCACCCCGTGGCGACGCTGATCCGCATCGAACTGCGACAGCGCATTCATCGCTCCGCGGAACTTGAAGGCGCCCATGCGCTGGAAGTTTTCGCACTTGAAGAACAGTTGCGCGCCAAGCTCGGCATCGGCGGTACGCGAGCGCAGCACCGGCGTCCTGTGCGCCCAGGGCTTGATGCGTTCGGCGGCCAGCAGGACATCGGCGAAGCTGGGCAATTCGGTGGCGCTGGAAACGGGGATCATGATTTTCCTTTGGAGGCAGGGTGGAGTCGGAGGGATTCGATAGCGCAATCAGAAGGAGGAGCCGGCGTCGGTGTGGGGCGGGTCAGTCCTTTTCGTCGTTGTAGACCGTCGCACGTGAGACGCCCAGGTGCGCTGCCACGATCTCGGCCGCCCGGCGCACATCCATGCAGCCGCTCTGGCGCAGCTCGCGCATCAACTGGCGGCGGTCCTCGGCCTTGAGGCTGCGCGGCGTGGTCGACAGGCGCGTCGCAAAATCGTCGATACGACTGCGCAGGGCGTCCGCGCCGGCCGGCTCCAGCGTCTCGGCCACGCGCACCGCGCCATCGATGCCGCCGAACTGGCGCAGCATGCCCTGCAAGGCGCCGAACAGCGTCAGGTCGATGTTCATGCACAGCGCCGCCACGTACTTGCCATCGGCGTCCTTGATGCCGATCGACGTGCTCTTGGCCTGGCGCCCGTCGGGCAGGGTGTTGGCGTAGTTGGTCAGCACTTGCGGATAGCTTTCGTCGGCGATGCGTGCCAGGCCCAGTTCGGTGGTGGCGTCGCCGACTTCGCGTCCGGACAGGTTGTTGTGCAAGGCCACGATGGAATGATCCGCGTCGCGCAGGTCGTGCAGCACCACTTCGCAGAAGGGGGCGAAGGTCTCGCCCAGCCCAAGGGCAACCTGCTGCAATTGCGACAGCAGCAGGGCATGGTCGGGACGGTCGGGTTTCTTTTTGCGGGAGCGTGAAGTCATGCAATACATATTATCTAAAATTAGACTTTACGTATACTCCGCCGCAGCTTGCCTTGCGCAGCCCGGGCAGGCGCTTGCTATCATGAGCATCCGTTCATACGAGGTTGGCGATGCTGACGACCTCCCGTTCCGAGAGTCCGGCCCATGCGAGACCTGCCCCCCACCGCCACCTTGCGCGCCTTCGAAGTCGCGACCCGGCACGCCACCTTCACCGCCGCCTCCGAGGAATTGCACGTCACCCAGAGCGCGGTCAGCCACCAGCTGCGGCATCTGGAAGAACTCTGGGGTGTGCAGTTGTTCCAGCGTGGCAAGTCGCTCACGCTGACCCCGGCCGGCGCCGCGCTGGCACCGGTGGTGCGGGAGTTCTTCATGAAGCTGGAATCCACCCTGGGCGAACTGCGTGAGCAGAATGGACGCGTCAGGCTCAAGGTCAGCACCACCTATTCCTTCGCGCTCAAGTGGCTGTTGCCGCGCCTTCCCGATCTGGCGCAGGACCATCCCGACATCCTGGTCACGCTGGAGACCACCGACGCCGCCATCCGCTTCATGCCCGGCGAGCCGGACGTGGCCATCCGCTTTGGTACCGGACCCTACCCGGGCCTGTTCTCGGAGTTCCTGTTCCGCGAACAGATCTTCCCGGTGGTCAGCCCGGGCTTGCTGCAGCGCCTGGGCAAGCCGCGCAAACCGGCCGACCTGCTGCGCTATCCCCTGCTCACCCGTGCCGGCGCCGACATGGTGCCCAAGTGGGACCTGTGGTTCCAGCAAGCCGGCGTGACGGCGCCGGCCTTGCGCGAGAACGTACGCCTGGCCGATACCAACATGACCATCGAAGCTGCCCTGCTGGGCCAGGGCGTGGCCCTGGCCCGCAGCGGCCATGTGGAACAGGAGCTGGCCAGCGGCAGCCTGGTCAGGCTGTTCACCATGGCTCTGCCTTCGCCCCTGGCCTACTACTTCGTCTGTCCCCAGGGCGTGGAGGTGCAGCCGCATGTGGCCAGCTTCCGCGCGTGGATGATGGCGCAATCCCGGCAGGCTGCACAAGGCTATTGACCTTGATGGCCGCGTAGCATGAGCGATTGCTCATGCCGGGATGAGGAGACTTCGCTTGGGTCCGCGCCCGGTCGTGCTTACCATGGCGCATGTCCTTGCCCATCGTGTTGCTCATTCTCTTCGCCGCCTTCCTGCATGCCGCCTGGAACGCCTTGCTGCGTGCCGGCGGCGACCGCCTCTGGTCAATGACCGTGATGTGCATGGCAGTGGCGCTGGCCAGCCTCGCTGCCATGCCCTTCCTGGCTTCGCCGTCACCGGCCAGTTGGCCCTATGCAGCCGGCTCGGCGCTGCTGCATGTGGGCTACAACCTGTTCCTGGTGCGCAGCTATCGCGCCGGTGAGCTGGGCCAGACCTATCCGATCGCACGCGGATGTTCGCCGGTGCTGGTGACCCTGGGCGCCGCCGTCTTCGCAGGCGAACAGATGAGCGCGGTAGTTCTGCTGGGTATCGTACTGGTGTCGGGTGGCATCGTAGCCCTGGCGTTTCGCCGAGGCGGGCTGGCGCTGCCGGGCCTGCCTTATGCGCTGGCGACCGGTTGTTTCATTGCTGCCTATAGCGTGGTCGATGGCATTGGCGTACGTCTTTCGGGGGCGCCGCTGGCCTACACCGCATGGATGTCAGCAGGCTGGGGGCTGCTCATGCCGCTGGTCTACCTCGCGCTGCGCCGGCCACGCGGCCCGCGTGTGCTCTTCATGTTGCAGCCGGGATTCGCTCGCGCCTTTGCCGGTGGACTGGTCTCGCTGCTGGCCTACGGCATCGTCATCTACGCTATGGACCTGGCACCGATGGGCGCGGTCTCGGCACTGCGCGAGACCAGCGTGCTGTTCGCGGCGCTGATCGGCTACCTGTTCCTGGGTGAATCCCTGGGCCTGGCGCGCCTGCTGGCGTGCGCCGCCATCGCTGCCGGCACGGTCCTGATCGGCTGAAGCGGACATGGGGCCCAGGCACTGCCAGACAGGTTTCCCGTTTTACCCTTTCGGAGAACGACCATGTCCGTCCCTTCCTCATCCCCTCTGATCCTCATCACCGGCGGCAGCCGTGGCATGGGCGCTGCCACGGCCCGGCTGGCGGCTGCACGCGGCTACGATGTTGCGCTGAGCTACCTCGCCAACGAGCAGGCGGCGCAATCCGTCGCAGACGACGTGCGCAGGCTGGGCCAGCGCGCCCTGGCGGTGCAGGCCGACAGCGCCGATCCGGAGCAGGTGGCCAGACTCTTCGCCGCCATCGATGACAGCTTCGGACGCATCGACGTGCTGGTCAACAATGCCGCGATGCTGGAGCGCCAGTCACGGCTGGAAGACCTGGGCTACGCGCGCATACAGCGTGTCTTCGCGGTCAACGCCATCGGTCCCATGCTGTGCGCCCAGCAGGCGCTGCGGCGCATGGCCTATCGCTACCAGGGACGCGGCGGTGCGGTGGTCAATATTTCCTCGGCCTCGGCCCGGCTCGGCAGCCCCAATGAATATGTCGACTACGCTGCCTCCAAGGGCGCGCTGGAGACCTTCACCACCGGCTTCGCCAAGGAAGTCGCACGCGAAGGCATCCGCGTGAACTGTGTCCGGCCGGGACACATCTACACCGAGATGCATGCCAGCGGCGGCGAGCCGGATCGGGTCAACCGGGTCAGGGAAAGTATCCCGATGGGCCGGGGCGGCCAGCCCGAAGAGGTGGCGCGCGCCGTGCTGTGGCTGGCCAGCGAAGAAGCATCGTTCATCACCGGCACCTTTCTTGACGTCACCGGCGGCAAGTGAGCCGCCGGCCACTGCCTCAGGCATAGACCGCGCCGAACCGGTTGGCCAGTAGATCCGGCAGGGCGATCTGCTCCTGCCGGATGAAGCCCCGGGCCGGCAGCCTGCCTTCGCGGAACAGGTCCAGCACCGCACAGACACCGGCTGCGGTGCTGGCCTGGATGGCGCTCTGCCAGCGGCCATCGGACTGCCGCGCAAAGATCTTGCGGGTGAAGACCTCTTGCATCAGCTTGCCATCGCGCAGCCCGCTCACGGTGACGAACACCAGTACCACGTCCTGCATGGTGGCCGGCACGCTCTTGCGCAGGATGTCCTTGAGCAGGGCCTGGTCATGGCGCAGGCCAAGATCGCCCAGCAGGAATTTCATGCGCTGCTGGTGACCGGGATAGCGTACCGACTTGTAGTCCAGATTGCGCACCTTGCCGGCCAGCGTCTCGCACAGGCTGCCCAGGCCGCCGGAAGTATTGAAGGCTTCGTACTCCACACCGTCCAGTGAAAAGTGTTCGAGGTCGGCCAGGGCGTCGACGCTGACCCGCTCGCCATCACGCAGCGCCGCGCAGGGATGGCAGTATTCGTTGATGAGACCATCCACGCTCCAGGTCAGGTTGTACTTCAATTCATTGGTGGGGAACTGCGGCAGGGCCCCCACCCGCATCTTGATGTCGTGTACCTCGTCGAAACCGGCCGCCAGGTGATGCGCGGCGATGCCGATGAAGCCCGGCGCCAGTCCGCATTGCGGCATGAAGACGGTGGGGGCATCCGCCGCCAGCGCTGCAATCGCTGCGGTCGCCTGCACATCTTCGGTCAGGTCGAAATAGTGGGTGCCGGTCTGGTGCGCCACCGTCGCCACCGGCACCGCCATGTGATAGGGCAGGGCATTGATGACCACATCGGCTTGACGCAGCAGTGCCGCCAGTGCCTGTGGGTCGGTGGAATCGACCACCGTCTTTTCGACATTCAGGCCTGAGACCGCCTGCAAGGCGTGGGCGTCGCGGTCGGCGATGGTGACGCTGTAGTCGAGGGTGTGGTGACCAGTGCGGCCATCACCGGCAGTGGCCAGCAGGCGGGCGATGGTCTGGCCGATGTGGCCGGAGCCGAGGAGGACGGTACGCATGATGACTCTCCAGAATGAAGGTGAACGGATGATTCATTCTAGGTAGCCGTCACGACAGAATACATTGGCAGATCGTCAGAAAGCAGCAAAATTGCAGACGATATGTAGCGTCAATTAGTCACTATGTAGCGTCAGCGGGTCTTGGCCACATCGCCCCGGTCGATCTTGCGCGCCAGCACCACCGAGGTCGTGGTCTTGATGACGCCTTCCATCTCGCCGATCTGGTCAAGGATCTTGTCCAGTTGTTCGGGGGTGCTCACGCGCAGCCATGCGACGTAATCGAACTCGCCACTGACGGCACACAATTGCTGGACCTCGGCGATGCGCCCGAAGCGGCGGACTACATCGCGCCCGGCGCGCGGCTGCACCGTGACGCCCACATAGGCTTGCAGACTGGGATCGACCACGTCGTTTCCGAGCTTGAGGGTATAGCCGCCGATCACGCCTGCCTGCTCCAGCCGGGCGATGCGTGCAATCACGGTGGTGCGCGCCACGCCCAGACGGCGGGCAATCTCGGCCACCGGTTCCCGGGCATTCAGTTGCAGGATGGAGAGCAGTTGCCGGTCGATGTCGTCGAGGTGGTCCAGCCTGATCATTTCCGGTTCTCCTGTCCTGTTGATGGATACGACACAATGACGAAATGGCGCTACAGAGCGTCAGTGTAGTCCAGGATGAGATGGGTGAGGAGCCGGCCCACATACCTGCCATGGTCGCTGTCATGGAGCCGACATGCCCAGGTGGTAATCTACGCAGCCTGCCACCCACTGCAACCGGGCCGCCGCGGCCCTACTGCCGGGAATGACATCGATGCGACCATTCTCTTGCCTGCTCCTGATCTGCCCTCTCTTGCTGCTGTGCAGCCCGTCCGCCACCGCAGCCGCCGATCCCCACAAGCTGTGGGAAATCACCAGCCAGCAATGTGTGCCATCCATGCAGGAGCGGGGGCAGCCGCAACCCTGCGCCATGGTGGACCTGCAACGCGGCTTCGTGATCCTCAAGGATCTGGTGGGTCCGGCCCAGTACCTGCTGATGCCGACCCGGCGCCTGACCGGTATCGAAAGTCCGGAACTGTTAAGGGAGGATGCGCCCCGCTACTGGGCCTATGCCTGGGAACAGCGCTGGCGCGTGGCGCAGAAGCTGGGGCGCCCGCTGGAAGATGAGCAATTGGGTGTGGAAATCAACTTCGCCGCCGCGCGTTCGCAATTGCACCTGCATCTGCACATGGACTGCATGCGGCGCGACGTTGCCGCCAGCCTGGCCAGGCATCGCGACGATCCGTTGAAGCAGTGGCTACCCTGGCATTTCGAGGGCCATCGTTATTGGGTCATGCGCCTGCCTGCCGATGCCCTGCAGCAGGATGATCCCTTCCGGCTGGCCGCCGCCGGCAGCGCCTATGCAGCCGCCAACATGGCCTCGCAGTCCTTGCTGCTGACCGGGGCGCGCCTGGCCGACGGCAGTGCCGGCTTCTTCCTGGTCAACATGCCGGTCAACTTCGACCTGCAGGAACCGGGCAGCGCCGAAGTCCTGATGGACCACGACTGCAGCTGGTAGCGGAGCAGATCACTCCCCCAGCCCTCAGTTCCTCAGTTCCTCAGTTCCTCAGTTCCTCAGTCGGACAGCTCCTGTACCAGCGTATCGAATACCAGGCGCAGCCGTGGCGGCACCGGGCCACGCTGTGGGCGGTACAGATAGGTATCCCAGGGTTCCGGTTCATGTTCCCCCAGCACCGGCACCAGGCGTCCGGCGGCGATGTCGTCATCGCACAGGAAGCCGGCAATCTGACCGATGGCCATGCCATCCCTGACCAGCAGGTATTCCGCTTCCGAGTCATCGCAGACGAAGCGCGCATGGTCGGCGTTCATCTGGCGATCCCCGGCAAACATCCATGGCCATAGCCGGCCGGTGTCGCGATCGAGAATGCCGGTACAGGGCAGGGCGGGCAGGTCTTCCAGCCTGGCGGGTGTACCGTGGCGGCGCAGGAAGCGCGGGGTGGCCACGACATGAAAGCGGGTCTTGCCCAGCCGGCGCACCACGAAGCGGTTGTCGCGCAACGCCCCCACGCGGATGCCGATGTCGATCTTTTCCCCGACCACGTCGGCGCGCTGGTCGGTCAGGCGCAGGTCGAAGCGCAGGCCGGGATGGGCGTTGGCCAGCCTTTCCACGATGGGCAACAGGCGACTGCGCCCCAGTGCCGAGGGCGCGGCCAGTCGCACTACGCCGCTCATGTCGTCCGGCGGGCTGGCCGGATCCGGGGCGAACAGGCCATCAAGCTGTTGCAGGCTGCTGCGGGCGCGTTCGGCCAGCTGTTCGCCGAAGCTGGTGATGCGCACCTGGCGGGTGTTGCGGTGGAACAGCATCTCGCCCTGCAGCCGTTCCAGCTCCTGGATCGCGCGGGTGACCGCCTGCGGCGAAATGCCGAGATGGATGGCGGCATCCTTGAAGCTGCCGGCGTCGGCGGCTGCACAGAAGATACGCAGCATCTCCAGTCGGTTGAGCATGATGATTCCTTAAATTGGAATTCTGTAATCTTATCATTTCCATTGTTTGGCATAGTCGCCGTGACCATAATCCTTCCATCGATATGCAGCAACCGCAGCAACCACAGCACCGACAGCATCAGCAACACACATTGGCAGGCATTCACAATATCCATGGAAAGGGATTCATCATGAGCAACAACATCAAGAACAAGGTCATCGTCATCACCGGCGCCAGCAGTGGGTTGGGCGAAACCACGGCGCGCCATCTGGCCTCCCTGGGCGCACGGCTGGTACTGGGTGCGCGTCGCACCGAGCGCCTGCAGAAATTGGTGGCCGATATCACCGCCGCTGGTGGCGAGGCCATTGCGGTGACCACCGACGTCGCCCGCCGCGCCGATGTGGAAGCGCTGGTGGCGCAAGGCGTGCAGCACTTCGGCCGCATCGATGTGCTGGTCAACAATGCCGGCATCATGCCGCTGGCGCCGATGGCCAAGCTCAAGGTCGAGGAATGGGACCGCATGATCGACGTCAACATCAAGGGTGTGCTCTACGGCGTGGCCGCTGCACTGCCGCGTTTCTCCGCCCAGGGCTCGGGTCACATCATCAATGTGGCCTCGGTGGCCGGGATCAAGGTCTTCGCCGGTATGGGAACCGTGTATAGCGCCACCAAATTTGCCGTGCGTGCACTTTCCGAGGGCCTGCGTACCGAAGCACCGGAGGGCGTGCGCACCACCATCATTTCCCCGGGGGCGGTGGATTCCGAACTGAAGACGCATAGCAGCGACCAGGAAACCTCGGCCGCCGTGCAGGCCTGGTACGAAGCCAACCAGATTCCCGCCGATTCGGTGGCCCGTGCCATCGCCTATGCCATCGAGCAGCCGGAGAACGTGGACATCAGTGAAGTGGTGCTGCGTCCGGTGGCCCAGGAATTCTAAGTTTTCCACAGGCCTCAGGCGATCCGCTGCCATAGAAGGCGTCGGGACGGCAGACATGCCGCCCGGCGCCTTTTGTCGTCCTGACATTGTCGCCACGGCAAGGAAATGCGCACGGCATGTTGCTTGCTTCAAACGCTGCCGGACATCCGTGCAGACAAGCACGGTGCTTTTCTATATGATTGCCGGCCGAAAAAACAAGGAGTGATCGATGGCGATGGCGAACGCGTGCGGTGTGGATTTCGGCACCTCCAATTCCACCGTCGGCTGGCTGCGCCCGGATGCCGGGGATTCCCTGCTGCTGCCGCTGGAAGAAGGCCGTGCGACGCTGCCATCGGTCGTGTTCTTCAACGCCGACGAGAACAGCTTCAGCTATGGTCGCGCCGGACTGGGTGAATACCTGGCCGGCTATGAAGGCCGCCTGATGCGCTCGCTCAAGAGCCTGCTGGGCTCCGGTGCCATCGATGGCCAGACCGAGGTCGGCGGTCGGGCGCTGCCGTATCGTGGCCTGCTGTCGCAGTTCATCGGTGAATTGAAGCAGCGCGCCCAGCGTGCCGCCGGCACCTCGTTCTCCAGCGTGGTGCTGGGTCGTCCGGTGCATTTCGTGGACGACGATGCGGCTGCCGACCAGCTGGCGCAGGATACGCTGGAAGAGATCGCGCGTGACGTCGGTTTCAAGGACATCGCCTTCCAGTTCGAACCGATCGCCGCCGCCTTCGACTACGAGTCGCGCATCGACCGGGAAGAGCTGGTCCTGATCGTCGACATCGGCGGGGGTACCTCCGACTTTTCGCTGGTACGCCTATCGCCGCAGCGGGCGCAGCGCAGCGAGCGCCGTGATGACATCCTGGCCAATGGCGGCGTGCACATCGGCGGCACCGACTTCGACAAGTATTTCAGCCTGGCCTGCGTCATGCCGCTGCTCGGCCTGGGCGGCCGCCTGCAGGGCAATGCCGAGATCCCCTCCAGCTATTACTTCAACCTGGCCACCTGGCACACCATCAACCAGCTCTACACCCGCAAGGCCTGGCAGCAATTGCAGGACGTGGGGCGCGAGGTGGCCGACCGCGAGCGCTTCTCCCGCCTGCTCGATGTGGTGGAGCAGCGCTGCGGCCACTGGCTGGCCCTGCAGGTGGAAGCCGGCAAGATCGCACTGTCCTCGGCGGAGCAGACCGTGCTGGACCTGGAGCGCCTGCGCAATCCCGAACAGCTGCAATTGCAGCGTAGCGATTTCGATGCCGCCGTCGATCACCTGGTGCAGACGGTGGAGCAGACCGTGCTGGCGCTCTTGAAGCAGGCCGGCCTGCGCGCCGACGATATCGACAGCGTGTTCTTCACCGGTGGCTCCAGCGGCGTGCGCCTGCTGCGCGAACGCATCGCGGCCCTGGCGCCCAAGGCACGCCATGTGGAAGGTGACCTGTTCGGCAGCATCGGCAGTGGCCTGGCCATCGACGCGGCGCGCAAGTTTGGTTGAACTGCGGCCTTTCGTGTCGCGATAGCTGCTATACAATGCGGCGATCCTGATAGCACCGCAGCGGGCCCGGCCCGCGCCACCATGAGACCTTCTTCCGAATCCTTCGTGCGCCGGGTGCGCAGCAAGCTGGACGAGTTGTCGAGCACCGAGCGCCTGCTGGCGGACTTCCTGCTGGAATTCCCGGGCGAACTGGCCAGCTACGCCGGCAACGAGCTGGCGCAACTGGCCGGCGTGTCGCCCTCCACGGTGAGCCGGTTCATCCGTCGCATCGGCTATGACAGCTACGAAGAAGCCCGCCGTCACGTGCGCGAGGAGCAGGAAGTCGGCTCGCCCCTGTTCCACGGCAGCAGTGCCGGTGCGGCACGCCAGGTGCGCTCGGTGGCGGCGCACTTCCAGCAGTCGCAGGCCAATCTGGCAGCCACCTTCGAGCGCCTGTCCGACGCTACCATGGCCGAGATCGCCCGCGCCATCGTCGGCGCCCCGCAGGTGCTGATCTTCGGCAGCCGCAGCAGCCAGGCCTTTGCGCTGTACCTGCGCTGGCAGATCATCCAGGTGCTGCCGCGGGTGATGGTCATCCCCGGTCCCGGCGAGACCCTGGCCGAATACACCGCCGGCCTGTCCGAGCGCGATTGCGTCATCGTCTTCGGTACCCGTCGCCAGACCAGCCAGATGGACCGCCTCCTGCAGGCGGCCGTGCGTGCCGGAGCCCATATCCTCTACATCAGCGACCATGCCTCTCCGGATTGCACCCAGGCCCACTGGTCCCTGCAGGCCCAGTGTCGCGGTCCCGGTCCGCTGGACAACCATGTCGGCGTGATGGCCTTGTGCGACCTGTTGGCCACCCTGGTCATCGATGCCAGCGGCGCCGCCGGGCGCAAGCGACTGGCGGCGGTGGAGCAGGAGCATGAGGAGCTGGGGGATTTCGAGTAATCCCCGGCTTGCCGGTTTGAAATAGTGATTTCAGGGAATCTACCGGTTTGACTCCCTGTTTTCATGCAGGTGGCGCACTGGTACGGTGCGCGGTGACTGTCGCGCCGCCTGTCGCTGCCCCGGCGGGGCGCACCCGATGTCACCCCTGAAAGGGCGCCGCCAACGGGCAGCCTGGCTTCGTCTCTCTTCCGACATCCCCACTCCTGGCGGCTTTGCCGGCTACGCCGATGTTCCTGAAAGCTGGATTTCATACATTAAGCATTGCTGGCATGCAGATTGCTAATAGCCTGGCGTGAGTGAAATTTGAATTTCATAAAATACTATTTATTGAAATCAAACTTCCATTTGCGGGCATGCTGGACTACAGTATCCGAACGGTGACATGCAGTAGCCGTGGTTCCACAGCCTTGATTCGACCGCAGACCGAGCAGCATTCATTTGCCATCCCTACGCACGAGGAGCAGACCATGGCTGGACCCACACTTTCGTCGCCGGACATCCCGAATTCGCCGCGCGTAGCCGAGCTGGACGGCGCGCTGGACAAGATCGGCGTGACCCGTTCGCACCACACCATCATCTTCCTGATCCTGATTGGTTGCCTGTTCGACAGTTTCGAACAGAACGCCATCGGCCTGGTCGGTCCCCTGCTCAAGCAGCAGTGGGGGCTGTCCGCCACCGATATCGGCCTGCTCAATACCGTTACCTTCGCCAGCGCGGCCATCGGTCGCATCGTCTCCGGGCTGGTGGCGGACCGCTATGGCCGTCGTGTCATGCTGAGCCTGGATCTGCTGCTGTTCACGCTGGGTGCGGGCATCTGTGCGCTGGCACCGGACCTCACCGTCATGGCCATCGGTCGCGCCATCGTCGGCTTTGGCCTGGGCGGGGAGATCGCCATTGCGGTCACCATGCTGGCCGAGTTCTGCTCCAGCAAGTTCCGTGGTACGGCGGTGGGCCTGGTCAACGTCGGTGCCGGCGGCATGGGCAACTTCCTGGCGCCGGCCTTCGGCTTGCTGGTGTTCACCCTGTTCCCGGGCGAGAACAGCTGGCGCTGGCTGTTCTTCTGCCTGATGCTGCCGGCCCTGCTGGGTGCCTTCTACCGTCGCTACATCCCGGAGACCCCGCGTTTCCTGCTGTCGCGCCACAAGATCGCCGAGGCCAATCAGGTGCTGGCGCGCCTGGCCAGCGGCAAGCTGTCCGGCCCGGCGCCGCAGGGCCAGGCCTGGATCAGCGATGATGGCAAGCGCGAGCAGGCGGCACCGGTCAAGGTACGCTCGATGGAAATCTTCCAGGGGGCGCTGGCCCGCCGCACGCTGCCACTGTGCATTGCCATCTGGATGACCTATGGCGCGCAGATCTCGGTGTTGACGCTCATGCCGACCATCCTGGTAAGCCTGGGTTACACCATGTCCAAGAGCCTGTTGTTTACCATGGTGATGCAGAGCGGCAGCCTGCTGGGTGCAATTGCCGCCTCGGCCTTCGGCTTCCACCTGCCGCGCAAGCGCGTGCTGACGGCAGGTGCCATCGGCGCCTGCCTGGCGGCTTTGACCATCGGTTTCCTGGCCAAGAACATCGTGCTGATCCTGGCGGCCGGTGCGGTATTCCAGTTCTTCGTGCTGTTGCTCAACACCACCATCTGGATCTTTGCGCCGGAACTCTATCCCACCCGGGTGCGCGCCTTCGGCACCGCCTTCATCCTGGCCACCGGCACCGCTGCCGGCGCCTTCATGCCGCTGGTGGCCGGACGCCTGTTCGACGCCTTTGGCCTGGCCGGCGTGTTCGGCATGATCGCGGCCATGTATGGCATCTTCACGCTGGCCGTGCGCACCGTTCCCGAAACCTATGGCAAGTCGCCCGATGCGCCGCTGCAGGACGACGCCCCCGAAGCGCCGGTGCAGGCGGTGGCGGCGCGTAGCTGATGCATTTTCTGTCGAGACTGGCATGCCGCATATCCTGCTGATCAACCCCAACGCTTCCCGTGCCACCACCGACATGATGGTGGCCATCGCCCGCGCCGAGCTGCCGGCCGCCTATGGCATCAGTGGCGTCAGTGCCGGGCAGGGGCCGGGGATGATCGTCAATGCCGACGAGCTGGCGGCGGCTGCGCCCGAGGTGGAACGCAACTGGCGCGAGGCCGGTCGGCATAGCGTGGGCGCGATCATCAGCGCCTTCGGTGATCCGGGTATCGAACGCCTGCGCGCGCTGGATGGACGCCCGGTGGCAGGCCTGTGCGAAGCTTCGATGCTGGAGGCCGCCCAGGGCGGTCGCCGTTTCGGCATCGCCACCGTTACGCCCGAACTGGCCGGGGTGATCGGCGAGAAGGCGGTGCAGGCCGGGGTAGGCGGACTCTATACCGGTATCCGTCTGACGGCGGGCGATCCGCGTGTGCTGGCGACTGATCCGCAGGCACTGGAAGAGGCCCTGGCCCAGGCCGTGCGCGAATGCGTGGAGATCGATGGCGCGCAGGCGGTGGTGATCGGTGGCGGCCCGCTGGGCCAGGCGGCCATTGCCCTGGCACGGCGATTCACGGTGCCGGTGATCGCACCGATCCCGGCGGCGGTGCGTCATCTGCTGAAGTCCTTGCAGGCGCTGGAGACGGCAGCCTGAGCATCGCCTGCAAGCGGCTTACAGCATCGCCAGCGGTACCTTGCGGCGGGGCGGGGGGAAAGCGGCGTCCAGTTCCTTGAGGTCGGTCTCGTCCAGGGCCAACGCCAGGCAGGCGCGGTTGGCCTCGACGTGGGCGACGTCGGCCGCCTTGGGAATGGCGATCACGCCCGGTTGTCGCACTACCCAGGCCAGCGCCACCTGTGCCGGTGTCGCGCCGTGACGTTGCGCTACGGCGTGCAAGGCCGGGTTCTTCAGGATGCGGCCCTGTTCGATGGGCGAATAGGCCATGACGGCCATCCCGCTTTCCTGCGCCTGCGGCAGCAGGTCGTATTCGATGCCGCGACGGGACAGGTTGTAGAGCACCTGGTTGCACAGGGTGTGCTCGCCCTCCGGTTCCTCCAGCAATTCCCCGATGTCGTCGGTATCCAGGTTGCTCACCCCCCAGCCACCGATCTTGCCTTGCGCCACCAGGGCCTGCATGCCTTCGATGGTGGCGGCCAGTGGATGGGAGCCGCGCCAGTG
Source organism: Herbaspirillum sp. VT-16-41 (assembly GCF_001994935.1). NCBI lineage: Bacteria > Pseudomonadati > Pseudomonadota > Betaproteobacteria > Burkholderiales > Oxalobacteraceae > Herbaspirillum > Herbaspirillum sp. VT-16-41. Next base: position 224,218 of record NZ_MUXB01000095.1, on the reverse strand, counting down.
CAGCAGGTAGAGATCGATATGCCCGGTGCCCAGGCGCTTGAGGCTGGCTTCGCAGGCGGCGATGGTGCCGCGCTTGCTGGCGTTGTGCGGCAAGACCTTGCTGACCAGATAGACCTGTTCGCGCCGGCCGGCGATGGCCTGCGCCACGATGCGCTCGGCATTGCCGTCGGCGTACATCTCGGCCGTATCGATCAGGGTCAGGCCCAAGTCGATGCCGGCCTGCAGGGCGCGTACCTCGGTGGCGGCAGCGGCGCGGGATTCGCCCATGTTGCAGGTACCTTGTCCGAGAACGGGGACCTGCGCGCCATTGCGCAGCGTGATCAGCGGGATGGGCTTCATCTGTGGCTCCAGCAAGAGGGGTGGAAAGAGTGGATTAGAACCCATTTTCGCCATCGGTTCATCGCGCCGTGCCAATGGGGCTCATCCATGCCCGGCCGATAGCTGATGATGCCGCCAGGCAATATGGCCACAGAGCGCCGATTGTGGCGGCGACCAACTACTGGCATGATCGCAGCCAATCAAAAAGGGAATCCGGGGGAAAGTCCATGCTGCGTCGTTTGCGTACCGCCTTTGGCAAATACTGGGCGCGCTGGTTGCTGGCGCTGGTACTGACCGGCGTGGCGGGTGCGCAGGTCATGGGCATGCTGCCCAACCGCCTGGTGGAGCGACTGGACCTGTTCTTCTATGACTTGCGCATGCGGGTGGCCAAGCCCGATCTGGACCCGCGCATCGTCATCATCGACATCGACGAGAAAAGCATCGCCGAGATCGGCCGCTGGCCCTGGAGCCGGGACGTGGTGGCGCAACTGGTGCGGCAGATGACGCAGACCTACCAGGCGCAATCGGTGGGCTTTGACGTGGTGTTCGCCGAACCCGATACCAGTTCCGGTTATGGTCGCCTGGAACAGCTGGCGCAGGGACCGCTGAAGGATGTGCCGCAGCTGGCGCGGCAGTTGCAGGTGCTCAAGCCGCAGATGGACTACGACGCTCGCCTGGCCGAGGCCCTGCAGGGACAACCGGTGGTGATGGGCTACAACCTCTCCAATGAGTCGGGTGCCATCGCCAAGGGGCAGTTGCCACCGCCGGCCTTCAGCGTGGCCGACCTGGGCGGTCGTGCACTGGATGTGACCCACTGGCAGGCCTATGGCGCCAACCTGCCGCAGCTGCAGGCAGCGGCCCGGGCGGGCGGCTTCTTCAATCCCATCCCGGACGACGACGGCCTGATCCGCGCCGTGCCGCTCATTGCGCAGGTGGGTGATCATTTCTACGAATCGCTGGCACTGGCGACCTCGCGCGTGGCGCTGGGTGGCAGGCGCATCAAGCCGGTCTTCCTGCAGCGCCAGGATGTGCTGTTCGAGGGGCAGTTGCGCGACTATGGCGCGCTGGCCGGCATTGCCGTGGAAGCCAGGCCGCAGCCCCTGTTCATCCCCGTGGAGCGGCACCTGACCACGCTGGTCACCTATCGCGGTGCGGGCGGTCCCAAGGGCGGCGCCTTCCGCTACGTGCCGGCGGTGGACGTGATCCGTGGCACCTATCCGCATGACCAGCTGGATGGCCGCATCATGCTGGTCGGCACCACCGTGCCGGGCTTGAACGACCTGCGGGCCACCCCGGTCAACCCGGTCTACCCGGGGGTGGAAATCCATGCCAACCTGATCGCCTCCATCATCGATGATGATTTCAAGGCCCGGCCCGATTTCGCGCAGGGTTACGATGCCCTGCAAGTGCTGCTGGTGGGCTTGCTGATGGGCCTGCTGTTGCCGATGCTGGGTCCGCTGGCATCGATGCTGCTCACCGTGGGGGCAGCGGCTGCCCTGGGCGGGCTCAACTTCTGGCTCTACGACAGTGCCGGCATGGTGTTGCCACTGGCCACCGCGCTGCTGCTGGTGGCCATGCTGTTTATCTCCAACCTGGCCTGGGGCTACCTGTTCGAGTATCGCAACCGCAAGGCCATCGTCAACCTGTTCGGTGAATATGTGGCGCCGGAGCTGGTGGCCGAAATGGCCGCCAATCCGGAAAGCTACAACATGGAGGGCGAGATCCGCGAGCTGACCGTGATGTTTTCCGACGTGCGCGGTTTCACCACCATCTCCGAGAGCCTGCAGCCCAATGAGCTGCGCGAATACATCAACGTCTATCTCACGGCGATGTCGGAAGACATCCGCGGCAATCGCGGCACCCTGGACAAGTACATCGGCGACGCCGTCATGGCCTTCTGGGGCGCGCCGCTGGAACTGCCCGACCATGCCGCCCGGGCGGTCGCCACGGCACTGAAGATGCAGCAGACCACGCTGCTGCTCAACGAGGAATTCATCCGTCGCAACTGGCCGCCGCTGAAGATCGGTATCGGTCTCAACAGCGGGCAGATGCGCGTGGGCGACATGGGCTCGAAGATCCGCAAGGCGTATACGGTCATGGGGGACGCGGTAAACCTGTCCTCGCGGCTGGAATCGATCACCAAGGTCTATGGCGTGGGCGTGCTGGTGGGCCAGGCCACGCGCCAGGCGGCGCCGCAGTTCGCCTATCGCGAGCTGGACCGGGTGCGGGTCAAGGGCAAGAACGAGCCGGTACCGATCTATGAACCGCTGGCACTCGAAAACGAACTCGACGCCGTCTTGCGCGCCGAGGTCGAACGCTGGCATGCGGCACTGGCGCTGGTGCGCGCCCAACGCTGGGACGAGGCCGAGGCCGCCTTGCTGGCCCTGCAGCAGGAGCAGCCGCGTGGTCTGTACACGCTCTACCTGGAGCGCATCGCCCACTATCGTGTCACGCCACCGGCAGCAGACTGGGATGGCGTGACCACCTTCGAGACCAAATAGACGCGCCTGAAGGACGACGACATCCGGGTCGACCATCGCATCCTGGCGGTCGTTGTCGGGTGGGGTGCGAACCCGATTTGACGGTGCAATGGACAGTTGCTCTCACCCCCTGAGGCGGCTTGAAATTCTTTACATCTGGCCGGGGAAATTCATTTCCGTGTGGAAATTTGTTTCGGCTAAAAGTGGCGCAAACGCCCACTGGAGGCGGTTAAACGACGATTATTGTCGACTCGGTCAGGACTAGTCAGTATACTTTACAAGCATCAATAAGCGGTGCCGCCTGGAAAGGCGGCAGCGTATCCGGCAGCGATCCATCCCTCCCGCAAGAAGGGGAACATCGGTGTCCGGATGATTCTGCTTCAGGGGTTCCTTCTCGTATTCGTATTTCGCTGTGGGGCGTCATCGCCGTGGACGGGGCATCGTCGTGTCGTCCACGAGCGCGTGCCTGCGCGCCTGCACCATTGATCGGGGTGATCGGTGGTATAAGGACATGGCGGGAGGGGGCAGGGGTGCGTCGCGCGGGCGACGCACATCGCAAACAAGAAAACAGGGAGAGCCTTGCCGCAGGCATGGCTGTTGAGACGATGAAACGATGCTTGCCGCATTATGTAATGGGGATGGCGCTGCTGGGCGCAGCCGCGGGTGCCATGGCGCAAACGGCCACGCCCGCGCCGGGTGTGGCCATGTCGGCGCCCAGGGATGAGCGCTTCGATATCCGCCGCTATGACGTGCAAGGCAACAGCCTCTTGTCGCAGTCCCGCATCGATGCCGTCGTGGCGCCTTTCACCGGCCCGGGCCGGGTCTACGGCGATATCCAGCAGGCCCTGGAGGCGCTGGAAAACGCCTACCGCAGTGCCGGTTACAGCGCCGTCCAGGTCAGCGTGCCGGAACAGGAACTGACCGGCGGCGTGGTACGCCTGCAGGTGGTCGAGGCGGTCATCGGCAAGGTGGTGGTGAGCGACAACCGTTACTTCAGTGAACAGAACATCCGCGCCAGCATTCCCGACCTGCGCGAGGGCAGCGCCCCCAACCTGCGCCGCATTTCGGAGTCGGTGCAACTGGCCAACGACAATCCGGGCAAGCAGATCAACGTCAACCTGACGGCTTCCGAGACCAGCAACCAGATCGATGCCGCCGTCGGCGTCAAGGATGAGAACCCGCTGCGCCTGTTGCTCAACGTCGATAACACCGGCAGCGGCGATACCGGCCGCTGGCGTACCGGCGTGGCCCTGCAGCACTCCAACCTGTTCAATCGCGATCATGTGGCCACGGTGGCCTACACCACCTCGCCGGACTCGCCCTCGGGCGCCAAGGTGGACCTGTATTCGCTGGGTTACCGGGTGCCGCTGTATGCGCTGGGTGACAGCCTGGATTTCATCTACGGTAAATCCAACGTCAGCTCGGGTCAGACGCTGGCGCTCAATTCCACCCTCAACATCACCGGCCGTGGCGAAGTCTATGCACTGCGCTGGAACCACTTCTTTGCCCGCAGCGGGGAGTGGAGCAGCAAGCTGGTCTTCGGGGCGGACTACAAGAAGGTCGAGTCGTCCTGCGCCATCGCCGGCGGCCTGCTCAATGGCGCCAACATCAACACCTGCGTGCCTTACTCCACCCTGCCGCTGTCGGTCAGCTACAGCGCGCAGCGCCAGAGCGTGGGCCAGATCATCGACTACAACCTGGGCATCGCCCGCAACCTGGCTACCGGCCAGGCACGGCGCAACGATAGCCTGAATGTGACGGACCGCTATTCGCTCTTCACCGGCTCGCGCCGGTCGATGGACAATTTCATCGCCATCCGTGGCGGCGCGTCCTGGTTCAAGGGCTTCGAGAACGACTGGCAGGTGCGCCTGGCCAGCGCCCTGCAGATTTCACCGCACGCCCTGCCGCCAGTGGAGCAGTTCGGCATGGCGGGTGCCAATACCGTGCGCGGCTTTACCGAACGTGCGGTGGCCGCCGACAGTGGCGTGGTCCTCAACAGCGAAGTCTATACGCCCGACCTGCTGGCCAAGCAGGAGGTGCGCGGGAACATGCGCCTGCTGGCCTTCTTCGATGCCGGCCGGGGTGCCAATAACAACGTGACGTCCGCTTCCACGCTGCCTTCCACGGTGACGCTGGCCAGCTTCGGTGCCGGCGTACGCTACACCCTGGGCCGTGATTTCAGCCTGCGCCTGGACGTGGCGCGCGTGCTGCTCAATGGCAATTCGGTGACCGAACAACGCGGCGATCTCAACGCCCATCTGAGCGCAATCCTGGGGTTCTGACATGACTTCGACATCCACCTCCGCTTCTGCTTCCACGCAACGCCCGGTCCGGCCGGCCATCGAATTGCTGCCGCCGTCGATCACGGTGCGGGTGGGCAGGCGCAAGCTGACGCTGTCCTGGCGTCCCAGCAAGCCGCTGCCGCAATTGCTGTCGCGCCTGCTGCGTCGCTCCTGGCAGCGTCTGCTCGCGCCGGGGCTGCGCATCTCGCTGGCGGCGGCCGCCGTCTGCGGCGCGTGGCAGGCACCGGTACTGGCAGCGGCGCCCGCGCCGGGGACCTTGCCCAACGGCTGGAGCGTGGTCAATGGCAATGTCACCTTCACCCAGAACGGCAACACGCTCAACATCAACCAGCTCTCGCCGCAGGCCATCGCCAAGTTCGCCTCCTTCAGCATCGGCGCCGATGCGGCGGTCAACGTCAACCAGCCCAATGCGGCGGCAGCGCTGCTGGCCAAGGTGACGGGCGCGGATATCTCGCAGATCTACGGCAAGCTGTCCGCCACCGGCACCGTGGTGTTATACAACCCCAACGGCGTGGTGATCGGCCCCAGCGGTACCATCGATGCGGCGCGTTTCATCGCCACCTCGCTGGCCATCAGCGACAGTGATTTCCTGGCCGGCAAGCTCAACTTCGCCAAAGAGGGTACGGCCGGTCTGGTGGACAACCAGGGCAAGATCGAATCGGCCACCGGTGGCAGCGTCTACCTGATCGGCAGCAGTGTCTCCAACAGCGGCATCATCAAGAGCCCGCAGGGCGAGGTGATCCTGGCCGCCGGCCAGACCGTGACCCTGGCCGACACCGCTACGCCGGGCGTGACGGTCAACGTCACCGGTAGCGCCGGTAACGTGACCAACCTGGGCAGCATCACCGCCGAAGCCGGGCGCATCGGCGTGGCTGCGGGCCTGATCACCAACAGCGGCGTCATCAGCGCCTCCAGCGTGGTGCGCGAAGGTGGTCGCATCTTCCTGCGCGCCTCGCAGGATCTCACCACCACCGCCAGTTCCAGTATCACCGCCGATGGCACCAAGGGCGGCAACGTCACGCTGTTCGCCAGCAACAAGGCCTTCATCGATGGCGATGTCTCGGCCACCGGCGCGCCGGGGCAGGGCGGTTTCGTCGACACATCGGGCCTGAAGCAACTGGACGTGGTGAAGGTGCCCACGGTCGGTTCGGGCGGCACCTGGCTGATCGATCCATATGACCTGGAGGTGGTGGCCAATGGCACCCTGACCGGCAGTGGTGGCAGCTGTGGCACCTCCTATGCCGTGTATTCCGGTGAAGACGGCTCGCAGATCAGTGCCAGTACCATCAGCAACCAGCTCAACAACGGCACCAGCGTGCGCCTGAGGACAGGCACGGATGGCGGCGACCAGGCCGGCAACATCACCGTCAGCGCCGCCATCGAAAAGACCAGTGATTACGATGCGACGTTGACGCTGCAGGCGGCTAACAACATCACCATCAACGCCAACATCACCAGCACGGCGGGCAAGCTGGACCTGAACCTCGAAAGCGGCTACCAGGAAGTGCAGACGGACAGTTTCAGGGTGGCGGTGGTCAGTTCCAGTCACCAGACGACCATCGGAAATAACGCGCGCGTCGTGCTCAACGGTGGCACGATGGACGTCAAGGATGGCTCCAGCAAAGGGAATCTGCTCATCAGCAATGGCACGGTCGATCTCGGTACGGGAGGGTTGTTGACTGCCGCTGCCCTGCAGCTGGGCAGTGCCGGCGTATTGACGATGAGCGGCAGCCAGCTCAACGTCGATTCGGTGAACAACAATGGCACCGTGAACCTGTTGGCCGGTGGCAGCAACAGCCTGTCCGTGGGCAGCGGCGGGATCAGCAACAACGGCACCATCAACGTCAATTCCAGCGCTTCGGTCACCTCCAGTGGCGATGTGGTCAACAATGCCAACGGCAAGATACTGCTCAATGCAGCCAGTACCGCCCTGACCGCATCGGGTAATGCCACCTGGACCAACAATGGCACGCTCAACATCAGCGGCGTGGGCCAGAACCTGAGCCTGGATGGTTCGAACGGATTGGTCAACAATGGTCAGATGAACCTGGGCAACCAGACCGCCATCCGCGGCAGCAATAATAGCTTCACCAACAACGGCACGCTGACCATGGCTGGCGCCACGATCAGTGTCAAGCAGATCACCAATGCGGCCAACGGCACCATTTCCGGAAACGGCACGCTCACCGCCAATGGTTCGGTCATCAACAACGGTACCCTGGCACCGGGTGGCGATGGCACGGTGGGCAGCCTCACCATCAATGCCAACAGTTTCACGCAGAATGCGGCCGGCAGAATGCTGGTCGACATCGCCGGCCCAAGCAGCTATGACCGCGTCACCCTCAACACCAGCTCGGTCAACCTGGACGGTACCCTCAAGACACGACTGCTCGGCAACTATGTTCCGACGAGCAACGCCAGCTTTGATGTCTTCGATTTCGGTTTCAGCGAATCCGGCGTCGGGGACAGCTATTTCCGCTACGTGACCGGCGATGTGGTCAAAGTCGGTAGCGACGAGAAGATGATCAAGGCGGTCTACGGTGACGGCGGCTCGCTCAGCCTGCAGTTCAGGGGCGCCGAGACCTTCTACGCGGCTAACAGCGAGGGTGGTTGGGGCAGCCGCTACAGCTGGGCCGACAGCCAGGGTGAGCGCACCAGCGACACCTATCTTCCGACCCAGATCGATACCGTGATCATCGCGGCCAACACCAGCCTGCGGCATGACAGCGGGGATGACGTGATCGGCAGTCTGCAGATCGCCCAGGGTGGCCAGCTGTATCAGCAGAGCGGCAACCTGACGGTCCGCAACAGTGCCAGCATCCAGGGGACGGCCAACGTCAGTGTCGGCAGTTCGGCGGCTGCCGATGCCACGACGGCCCTGATTCTCAATGGCACCAACAGCGGCAATGGCACCCTCAACATCGGCGGTACTGACATGATCGAGGGGGAGACCACGCTCCTGAAGGGCAGCGTGACCATCGCCAATGCCTCGCAGTCCGGCATGACGGTCAATCTGACCGCCGGTAACCTGACACTGGGTGGCGATGTTCGCCTGTCCAACCTGACCGTCTCCAACGGCACCGTGACCGGCAATACCGGCTCGCGCCTGGTGGTGGCCGAAGGCTTTACCCAGACCGGTGGCAACCTGACCCTGGCCGACGCAGCGTTGTCGCAGGCCAGCGGCGCTCTGGCCGTGGGCAATATCACCGCCAACAACCTGGTACTGGAAGCGCAGAGCGGCAACGTCAGCCAGAACAGCGGTACTTCGCTGCGGGTGACGCGGCAGTTGATCGCGGCGGCCACCACCGGCATCAAACTCAGCAATTCGGGTAACCAGGTGGCGGGCTTCGCGGCCAACAACAACGGCACGGGTGACATCAGCCTCACCAATTCGCTCAATACCAGCGACGCCAGCGTGGTCAGCATCAATGGCGTGAACACCACGCGCGGCAATATCAGCATCGACAATACGGGCGGTGCGCAGACCACGGCCATCGGCAGCAGTGCCGATTTCCTCGGCAGTCTGCCCACCAGCGCCAATGGCACGGTCACCAGCGCGGCCAGCAAGCTGTCGCTGCTGGGCATCAACACCACCGGCCAGGTCAAGAGTTCCAACGGATCCGTGAGCCTGGTCACGCATAGCCCGCTGACCATCGGTTCGGGCGGGGTGAGCGCCACCGGCAGTATCACGCTGACTGCCGGGGCCTCGTCGGGCAGCAACGACACGCTGACCGTCAATGGCGTGCTGGTCTCCACCGGCGGCAACATCACGCTCTCGGCCGGTGATTCGATGACCATCAATGCCAACATCTCCACCTCGCCGCCGGGCGTGGCGCTGCTGTCGGTGGATTCCGGCGCGGTGATCGGCTATGCGCAAGGGGTGACCATCACCGACGCCAACGGTACCCGTACGCCGGTGACGGCCAGCAGTAGCAGCACCAGTAGCAGCTCGGCCAACAGCCAGACTGCGCAGGCGGTGCAGCAGCAGCAGAACCAGCAGAGCCAGAACCTGCAGACCACGCTGAACAATGCGCAGCTGTCGGATTCGGCGGCCTACCATACCGGCGATGTCCTGCAGCAGAACAATGCCAACGGCCAGACCGTGGGCGGCACCGCCGACAATTTCGGCGATGAGGGTGGCGATCGCAAGCAGGCCAAGAAACCGCTGCCGATGTGCACCTGATGAACCGGATCAAATCACGCCTATGAACTCCTTCAAGCAAAACCTGCCGGGACTGGTCCGGCAACAAGTGGCCGCGCAACTGCTGGCGTTGAGCCTGGCGCTGTGGCTGCTGGTCGTGGCCGCCCCGGCTCATGCGCAGGCGCAGCCTGTGGTAGGCCAGGTGACCCACCTGTCGGGCGTGCTCACGGCGCGTCATGCCGATGGTTCGCGCGTGGTGCTGGCCGTGAAATCGGCCATCCTGCAGGGCGATACCCTGATCACCGAGCGCGAGACCTATACCCGCGTCAAGTTCCTGGACAATGCCGAGATCGTCCTGCGCCCGGGGACCGAAGTGGCGGTCAACAAATACATCTACGACGAGAAGGAACCGAAGAATGACTCGGTGGCCATCGGCCTGGTCAAGGGTGGCCTGCGTGCCGTGACCGGACTGGTCGGCAAGCGTAATCATGAAGCCGTCAACTTCGATACGCCCACGGCCACCATCGGCATTCGCGGCACCCACTTCGGCGCGCTGTACTGCCAGAACGATTGCGGTGGCGTGCCGACGCCCAGCGGCCAGCCGCCAGACAACGGTCTGCACGTGGATGTGGTGACCGGCGCCATCGTGGTGACCAACCCGGCCGGTTCGCAGGTCTTCAGTGCCGGCCAGTTCGGTTTCGTGCAGTCGAGGATCGTGCCGCCGGTGATCGTGCCGCAGTCGCAGGGCGTGCAGGTGACCATGCCGCCGGCCATCAGCAGCAATGGCAACAACGGTACGCAGAAGATTGGTGCGGCCAAGCTGGATGCCTGTGTAGTGCAGTGATGCATTCGCTGCAGCAAGCCTGAAAAAAGGGCGCCGACACTTGTGTGCGGCGCCCTTTTTGTTGAAGCCGGCCGGCTTCAGAAGTCGAGCACGGTCCCGGTGGCCAGCATGCGCGGGCGGTGCATGCCGGTGCCGGCGGCAATCTCGCTGGCAATTTCCTGCAGTTGGCCGGGTTTGGCGTGGGTGACCAGTACCTCGGGCGTGCTCTGCAGATGTTGCAGCTCCTGCAGCAGCAGGCTGGGGCAAAGGTGTTTGGAGAGCAGCGCCAGTTCGCGATCGCGATTGGCGAAGGCGGCTTCGATGATCAGGTAGCGCAGGGCGTCGATGCGGTTGAGGGCTTCCCACAGCGCCGGGCAGATGGACGTATCGCCGCTGAAGGCAAGCGAGGCGCCGCTATGTTCGTTGTGCAGGTGATAACCCACTGCCGGTACGGTGTGCGTGGCCGGCAGAGGCGTGATGCTGCGCTGGCCGATACGGACCGCCTGGCCTTGCTCAACCGTGGCGAAACGCAGGAAGGGTCGCTCGGCATTCGGGATGACGCTGAAGTCGGGCCAGATGTGCCAGTTGAAGATGTGTTTGCGGATGATCTCCAGGGTCTGCGCCGTGGCGTGCATGGTCAGCGGGGTGCTGCGCATGTCGCCGACGCTGTCGATCATCAGGGGCAGGCAGGCAATGTGATCCAGATGGGCGTGGGTGATGAAGACGTGGTCGATGGCGGCCAGTCGCTGCAGCGACAGGTCGCCCACGCCGGTGCCGGCGTCGATCAGGATATCGTCATCAATGAGCAGGGAGGTGGTGCGCATGCCGTTGCCACCGATGCCGCCACTGCAGCCGAGAATTTCTACACGCATCGTCGTTGCCGCTTTCAGGGTGTTAAGGTCCCTGCAAGATCATGGAAGCTCCTCAGGGATGCGCGTTGCAGTCCGGAAACCCCCTCCGGGACTGGCTTTGCGGAAAGTGTGGCAAGTTATGCAACAGATTGTGATGGTAAGGGATTCGGCGCTCCAGTGCAATCAGGATATCCCTGAGCTCAGCAGTTGCGGTGGCATGACGGAAAACGCACCGCATGGCGCCGGCGCGGCGGTGACAAGCGTAGAATTGGCGCCCAAATCCCCCCAAGTTCGCTGCAAGACGGCGTGCGCCGTCGTTCTAGAATCGCCATGATGCCCGAAAAGCATCTGAAGAAAACGCGGGTTTGCCGGCCGGCAATCACCGGGTCATGTCCATACGCCAACGCATCAGGGAGCAGCATGTCGCCAGCAGTCCATCCAGCAGCCCGAGCCTGCCACCACGGCCCGTGCCACCACTGCCGCGCTGGGGAGATGGCAGCATGAATATCCACGACCTCAGTCCCAGTGCCGGCCAGCATCGCGACATCGCGCACCGGCTGGAGCGGCTCACCGAATTGTGCCGCGAGCTGGGCAGCAATCGCGATATCCCACTGTTGCTTGAACGCATCCTGCTGACCGCGCGCGATATCACCCGCGCCGACGGCGGCACCCTCTACCGCACGACAGAAAATGGCGACGCGCTGAGCTTCTACATCTCGGTCAACCAGACCCTCAAGATGCACCAGGGTGGCAGCAGCGGTCAGCCGATCTCGATTCCCGACATCGCCCTGACGCTGCCGGACGGCCAGCCCAACCTGGCGGCGGTGGCGGCCTATTCCGCCAATACCCGCAATTCGGTCAACATCCCGGACGTCTACCAGGCCAGTGGCTTCAACTTCAACGGCATGCGTCTGTTCGACGAGAAGTATGGCTATCAGTCCAAGTCCATCCTGACGGTGCCGATGCAGGACCACGAGGGCGAACTGGTGGGCGTGTTGCAGCTCATCAATGCCATCGATGCGGACAGTGGCGAACCGGTCCCCTTCTCCGAGACCGACCAGCGCTTCATCGAGGCGCTGGCGTCGCAGGCGGCCATGGCGATGACCAACCAGCAATTGATCGGTCGCCTGGAAAACCTGTTCGAAAGCCTGATCAAGCTGATCAACATCGGCATCGGCGAAAAATCCCCGCATACCGGCCGCCATTGCGAGCAGGTGCCACAGCTGGCGATGATGCTGGCCGAGGCGGCCCACAATGCCACCGAAGGCCCGCTGGCTGATTTCCGCATGACCGATGCCGACCGTCGCGAGCTGTGGCTGGCGGCACTGTTGCACGATTGCGGCAAGATCGGCTCGCCCAGCCATATCGTCGAGAAGGCCACCAAGCTGGAGACCATCTTCGACCGTATCCACCTGATCGATACCCGTTTCGAGGTCCTGAAGCGCGATGCCGAAATCCGCATGCTGCAGGAAAAACTGGCGTTGGGCGCGGACCTGAGCGCGGACAAGTCGGCTGCGCTGGAAGCCGCCCTGCAGGCCGACGTGATGCAGATGGATGAGGAGCGGGCCTTCCTGCGCAAGATCAACTATGGCAACGAAGGCATGCGCGCCGAAGACCAGCAGCGCGTGCTGGATATCGCCGAGCGGACCTGGCGCGGCCCGGATGGCCAGCTGCGCAAGCTGCTCGATGACGAAGAGGCCGGCAACCTGCGCATCCGCGCCGGGACGCTCAACGACGCCGAGCGCGCCATCATCAACAACCACATCGTCATCACCATCCGCATGCTGGAGTCGCTGCCCTGGCCCAAGCAGCTCTCGCGGGTCACCGAATTTGCCGGCGGCCACCACGAGCGCATGGATGGCAAGGGCTACCCCAAGGGACTGACGCGGGACCAGATGTCGGTACAGGCGCGCATCATGGCGGTGGCCGACATCTTCGAGGCCGTCACCGCCGCTGACCGTCCCTACAAGCGCGGCAATACCCTCAACGAGGCGGTGGAAATCCTGGCCGGCTTCAAGGCGCGCGACCATATCGACCCGGACCTGTTCGACCTCTTCGTGCGGGAACGCATCTATGAAAAGTATGCCGAGCAGTTCATGCATCCCAGCCAGATCGACGAAGTCGACCTGTCGCGCATTCCCGGTCACGGCGGCTGAGAGCCGACATCCGGGTCAAGCTGGGTTATGCTCACGGCTGCATAAAGTCACCCGTCATTGAAGACGAGCCCGCCGCATGCGGGCTCGCATCGAGGAAAAGCACCACGTGTCCCAGGCAGTAACCCGATCTTCCGCTCCCGTCAGCCCGCCCGCCAGTTTCCTGCGCCGTCATTGGCGCGGCGATTATTCGCTCGGCCGTTCCTACTGGCTGCATACCGTCCTGCTGACCTCGCTGGTGCCGGCGCTGGCCATCTCGGTCCTGGCGCGCCTGACCAATGACATGCCGGCACGCTATGGCATGGCCGGCGTGCTGGGGATCGCCGCCTTCAGCTACCTGGCCTGGACCTGGGGCGTCTGCGGCTGCTGGCGTTCGGCCAGCAAGCACGTGGCGCGGGGCGGACGCCGCTGGGCCGAGGTGGTGGTCAAGTTCCTCATCGTCTGTGGTGCCATCAGCATGGCCACCAGTACCTGGCGCGCCGCACCCTCCTTGCGCGAGCAGTTCGAGATCGCCCTGGGCAAGCAGCTGGGGCCGCCGGTGGTCTATCAGTTGCGAGTGGACGGCAAGTCGCTGCTGCTTCAGGGCGGCATGAACGATGGCGCGGCCGATGGCCTGGAACGCCTGCTGCAAAAGCATCCTTCGGTGCAGACCGTGGTGCTGTATTCGGCCGGCGGCTGGGTGCGCGAGGGCAAGCTGGTGGGCGAGGTGATCCGTCGCCACCGGCTCAACACCTATGTGGAGCAGGAGTGTTCTTCTTCCTGCACGCTGGCCTTCCTGGCCGGCCGCGACCGCGCCATGGACCCGCGTGCGCATATCGGTTTTCATACGCTCTACACGGTGGGTGGTGACGACCGCATCAACAAGAGCTTCGACCGCAAGCTGACCTTCGACACCTACGGCAAGCTGGGTCTGCCGCACGATTTCATCGAACACATTGCCGATACCCCGGCCGCCCGCAGCTGGTATCCGGAACTGGGCCAGTTGCTGCAGGCCGGTGTCCTGACACGGCTGGCGCCAGGGGGCGAGACCGCGCAGATCGCCACCATCGCCAGCTCGCGCGACATCCTGGAAGCCGAGTTCAAGAAGGGCGCGCTGTTCGACATCATGGCGCGCTACCATCCTGCCGACTTTGCCCACACCATCGACCTGGCCTGGGCCAAGGTCCAGGCGCATGCGTCGGACGCCGACATCCTGGCGGTCGGCCGCGAGCAGGTCGGCCTGTTGAGCCGCCGCCTGCTGCCGATCGCTTCCGACGAATCCCTGGCCGAGTTCCAGCAGCTGCTGCTGGATGAAGCGGTCGCCCTGCGTGGCATCAGCACGGCGGCCTGCACCGAACTGATCTATCCACGCTCGCGCGCGGATGCCGCCGCCGGCCGCGAGGCGCCGCAGGCCGTGCTGCCGCAGGAATTCGCCAACCGCGAGCAGCAGATGACCCAGCGCCTGTTGCGCGATGCCAATCCGGCCAATGCCGGTCGCTACACCCTGGCCGAGCGTACCCGCGTCTTCCGCAAGGCGCTGGCGCCGCTGACGCAGGAACAGTTGAAGCTGCTGTCCTCGGCGCTGCGTCGCCAGGCCGATCCGGATGCCACCTGTGATGCCTCCATCGCCTACCTGCGCGCAGTCAACCAGCTGCCGCCGGAAGAGCGCAGGGTGGCGCTGCGGGTCCTGTATTCGCGCAACTGAGGCTGGCCATGACCCCATCTATCCCTCAACGTCCGCTGGCCGCCATGTTCCGCAGTCTGCTGTCGGCACTGCTGTGCGGCGTGGTCTACACGCTGCTGGCCAGTCCCGCCGCCAACCTGCAGGACAGCACCACCCTGGCGCCGATTGCCGCCCCGGCCCCCGCGCTGATGATCGCGCTGCTGTGGCGCAAGCCGGCGCGCGACTGGTTCCCGTATCTGCTGGCGGTGTTCGTGGCCATGCTGGTGGTGGGCGACCGGGATAGCCTGCCAGTGCAGGTCGACGCCGGTTTCGCGCTGTTGAACGTGGTGCAGATCGTTGCCTGCATCTGGCTGGGACGACGCTTCGTCAGTCGCGACGGGCAGTTCGACGGTCTCTACAAGCTGGGCCGCTTCGTGGCGCTCCTGCCCTTGCTGGTAGTGGCGGTGGTGGCTGCCCTGGGGGCAAGCCTGGCGGCCGATGTGATGCCGGCCGGCTGGTGGGCCGAATGGCGCACGTTGCTAGTGGGCAATGGTCTGGCGATCCTGGTACTGACGCCGACCTGGCTGGTCTGGTCGCAGCTGCACTGGCGCAGCCTGCGCGGCGATCGGCCCTCCTTGCTCGGTGCCGCGGCCGTGGTGGCGGTATTGCTGGCATGTGCCGCCTGCGATTGGTCGGGCGAAGTGCAGCGTGTGCTGCTGTCGCTGGTGCTGGCCGGGGCTGCCCTGTACGGCGGCATGCGCAGTGCCACCCTGGTGACCAGCCTGGCCGCGGTGATGGCGGTCCTGCTCACGCTCTACGATATGGGCCCCTATCGCCAGGAAGGGCTGGACAGCACCTGGAGCCTGCAGGTCGACCTGGCCGGCCTGGCCATCCTGACCTTCTTCATCGCCGTGGCCATGCGCGAGCGGCAGGCGCTGGCGGCACGGATGGAACAGATGCGCCGCTTCGAATCGCTGGGATTGATGGCCGGTGGCATCGCCCATGACTTCAACAACGTGTTGGGCGCTGCGGGTGGCTATGCCGAACTGGCCCAGGAACAACTGGACCCGGCCGCGCCGGCCCAGCGCCCGCTGTCGGAGGTGGTATCGGCAGTGCGTCGGGGGCGCGAACTGACGGAGCAGATCCTGCTGGCGGGACGTCGCGGAGATCGCCAGCGCAGCCTGCTGGACCTGCGCGAGCCGGTGGCCGAGGCGGTGCGGCTGGCCCGTCCCTTGTGCCGGGCGGGCGTGGTGATCGAGTTCCAGCCACCGGCCCAGCCGCTGGCAGTGCAAGGCCATGCCGGGCAGCTCTCGCGCGTGGCCCTGAACCTGATCCGCAATGCCAGCCAGGCTGCGCGCAGCCGGGTGGTGGTCAGCCTGCATGCCGGGGAGGCGCCAGCCGAAGCGCCCCTGGCCGGCGACTTGCCGCAACAGCAGGCGGTGTGGCTGGAGGTGGTGGATGACGGCAGCGGCATCGCCCCGCAGCACCTGTCGCGGCTGTTCGAACCCTTCTTCACCACGCGCGACGGTCCGGGCGGCAAGGGAACCGGACTGGGTCTGGCCATCGTGGCCGGCATCGCCATCGAACACGAAGGCGGCGTGGCCGTTGCCAGTGATGCCGGGGGCACGCGCTTCCGGCTGTTGCTGCCGGCTGCGGCCGCCGCTGATCTACCGTCGCCTGCGGCAACACCGGAACCGACGTCCGACGCCGACCAGCTGCACGACGAACAAGTCGCCAGCGGGCAGGGCCAATGCATCTTCGTGGTCGACGACGATGCAGGCCAGCGCACACTGTGTGCGCAATGGCTGGATGCGCTGGGCTATGCGCCCATCGTCTTCGACGACCCGCTGCTGGCGCTGGAGGAATTCGCCCTGGAGCCGCTGGCGGTGGATCTGGTGATCACCGACCTGGACATGCCGCAGATGCAGGGTGATGCCCTCATCGCGGCCCTGCGCGAACTGCGCGCCGATCTGCCGGTGGTGTTGTGCTCCGGTCAGGCCCAGGTGGTGGACCTGGCAAGGACGCTGGGCGTTGCCGGCCTGATCAAGCCGCTTGAGCGAGCTGCATTGCGACGCGCTATCATGACCGCGCTGCCCGATACCGAACAAGGAACTCCATGAGCACTACCCCTCCCATCCGGGTGCTGGTCGTCGATGACGACCAGGCCATGCGCCAATTGCTGGTCGACTACCTGAGCGGCCACGGCCTCTCGGTCGACAGCGCCGCCACCGGCGCCCAGGCCCAAAGCGCCGTGCAGGAATCGGTCTATGACATGGTGCTGCTGGACCTCGGCCTGCCCGACATCGATGGCGCCGAACTGGCGCGTCGCTGGCGGGCCGAGAGCAGCATGTCCATCATCTGCGTGACCGGGCGCAATGAAGAGGCCGACATGGTGATGGGCCTGGAGCTGGGGGCCGACGATTACATCACCAAGCCGTTTTCGCCCCGCGAAGTGCTGGCCCGCATGCGTGCCGTACTGCGCCGCACCGCCACGCCAGCCGCCCCCGCGGCGCCGGTGACCCGTAGCAAGCACCCGCGTGCCTACCGCTTCGCCGGCTGGGACCTGAACCTGAACACCCGTCGCCTGACCGCGCCTGACCAGCGCCAGGTGAGCCTGACCAATGCCGAATTCAGCCTGCTGGTGGCCTTCCTGGGCGCGCCGGGGCGCATCGTCTCGCGCGAGCACCTGCTGGAGAGCACGCGCGCCTTCGACGAAGTCTACGACCGTGCCATCGATGTCCAGATCCTGCGACTGCGCCGCAAGCTGGAAGCCGATCCCAAGAACCCGACGCTGCTGCGCACCGAGCGCGGCGCCGGTTATTTCCTGGATGCCGAGATCGAGACCCTGTGGGGCTAGCGCGGGACTGTCGGCGCGTCCCTCCCTGACGCATTGCGGTTCCTGCGGCGCACCTGCGCGCCTGTCCATTTTCTGTTCCATGTTTCTTTCATGACCACCGTTACCCCTCCGTCATCGCGCCTGCGCGAACTCCGCCAGAACGTGCTGGCCGGCCTCACCACTTCCTTCGCCCTGGTGCCCGAATGCATCGCCTTCGCCCTGGTGGCGCAGTTGAATCCGCTCATGGGGCTGTATGGCGCCTTCTTCATCTGCACCATCACCGCGCTGTTCGGTGGCCGGCCGGGAATGATCTCGGGGGCCGCCGGTTCGATGGCGGTGGTGATCGTGGCGCTGGTGGTGCAACACGGGGCGCAGTATTTCCTGGCCACGGTGGTGTTGTCAGGCCTGATCATGCTGGCCTTCGGTGCGCTCAGGCTGGGCAAGCTGGTGCGCATGGTGCCGCATCCGGTGATGCTGGGCTTCGTCAATGGCCTGGCCATCGTGATCGCGCTGTCGCAGCTGGAACATTTCCGTACCAGTACGCCGTCCGGGCCGCAGTGGCTGCAGGGGACGTCGCTGTGGATCATGATCGGCCTTACGCTGGCGACCATGCTGGTGGTGTGGCTCCTGCCACGCGTGACCAAGGCCATTCCGCCTGCACTGGCAGCCATTCTCGGAGTGGGTCTGCTGACCTATGTCAGTGGCCTGCACACGCGTACCCTGGGCGACATGGCGCAGATCGCCGGTGGCTTGCCGCCGCTGCATCTGCCCAGCGTGCCGTTGACACTGGAGACGCTGCGCATCATTGGTCCGTATGCGGTCCTCATGGCCATCGTCGGCCTGCTGGAAACGCTGCTGACCTTCAACCTGACCGACGAAATCACCGCCAGCCGTGGCCAGCCCAACCGGGAATGCCTCGCGCTGGGCGCGGCCAATGTGGTCTCGGGCCTGTTCGGCGGCATGGGCGGCTGTGCCATGATCGGTCAGACCATGATCAACCTCGGCTCCGGCGGCCGCTCGCGACTCTCGGGTGTGGTGGCGGGGGTGATGATCCTGCTGTTCATCCTGTTCCTGTCGCCGGCCATCGAGCGCATCCCGCTGGCGGCACTGGCCGGTGTCATGTTCGTGGTGGCGCAGGAGACCTTTGCCTGGGGCTCGCTGCGGGTGCTGGGCAAGGTGCCGAGGAACGATGCGCTGGTCATCATCGCCGTCACCGTCATTACCGTCTTGACCGACCTGGCGGTGGCGGTGTTGTGCGGCATCGTGATCGCCGCGCTCAACTTCGCTTGGGAACACGCACGCGAAGTGCGTGCCGAGGTGGTCGATGAAGAGGATGGCAGCCGTACCTACCTGCCGCATGGCACCCTGTTCTTTGCCTCGACCACACGCTTCCTGGAACTGTTCGCGACCCAGGACGACCCGCGACAGGTCACGCTGGATTGCCGCCACCTGCGCCTGGCCGACCATTCGGCCATTGCCGCCGTGCAGACGCTGGCCGAGCGCTATGTGCGGCTGGGCAAGGACTTGCGCGTGGTGGCACTGTCCCAGCGATGCCGCCAGTTGCTGCAGCGGGCGGGCGTGCCGCATGTGGACTGAGCCATGAAAAAAAACGCCCGCCCTCGATAAGGAGGCGGGCCAAAGTACCACGGGAAACTGGTCTGGAAAGCGGCTCGCATCGCAGGATGCGGGCCGTTTTTGTCTGGGTGTGCCGGGATTACAGACCCAGGAAATCCATCTTGCCCAGCTTGACGCCCTGGTGACGCAGGATGTCGTAGGCAGTAGTGATGTGGAAGAAGAAATTGGGCAGGCCGAACAGCAGCAGGTATTCGCGCGCGCTCATGCTGCGCTCTTCGCCGCGCAGTTTCATGGTGATGACACGGTCTTCCTGGCCGTTGACCGTATCGGCGTGAATGGATTCGAGGAAGACGATGGTCTTGTTGATGCGGGCCTGCAGTTCGTCGAAGCTGGTCTCGTCATCGCTGAAGGCCGGCGCGGCCACGCCCGAGAGGCGGCTGGCGGTGGCCTTGGCGGTGTCGCTGGCGCGCTGTACCTGGGCGGTCAGCGGATACATGTCTTCGTACAGGCGCGCCGACAGCAGCTGTTGCGGTTCCAGCTTGTGCTGGTCGGCATGTTGCTCAGCCTTGTCGAGCAGAGAGGACAGATTGTGCAGGGCGCGGATCAGCGGGGTGATGCCGACTTCGTGCAGGGTGATGGACATTTTTTTCCTGGATGAAAGTGGATGAGCGTCCCCGGAGACCGGGGACGGGAACATTACTGCCGTGAAGATACCTGCGTCGCAGCCGGCTGCGGCGTGCTCCAGCCGCCGCCGAGGGCGCGGATCAGGTTGACCGTGGAGCGGGCGCGCTCGCCATCGAGGGTGACCGAGGCGCGCTGCAGTTGCAGCACGGTGCGGTCGGCATCGATGACGTTGAAGTAGCTGACCGCGCCTTCGCGATACTGGGTGTGGGAGAGCCGGGCCGCACGCGAGGACGAGGCGACCGCTTCGTCCTGGGCGCGGTTCTGGTCGTCCAGGATGCGCAGGTTGGCCAGGTTGTCTTCCACTTCGCGGAAGGCATTCAGGACCGTGCCGCGATAGGTGGCGACCTGTTCTTCATAGCTGGCGCGGGCGCGATCGACGCCGGCCTGGCGACGGCCGCCATCGAAGATCGGCATGGTCAGGGCGGTGCCCACCAGCGGGCCGAGCAGGAAGGTGCGGCTGGACCAGTTGAAGAGATCACCCAGTTGGGCCGACTCGTAGCCCAGACCACCGGTCAGGTTCAGGGCCGGGAAGAAGGCCGACTTGGCCACGCCCACGCGGGCATTGGCGGCGGCCATGGCACGTTCGGCGGCAGCGATGTCGGGACGGCGCTCCAGCAAGGTCGAGGGCAGACCGGCCGGGACCGAGATCGCCAGTCGCTTCAGCGGTTGCGGCGGCAGCGCGAACTCGGCCGGGGTACGGCCCAAGAGGATGGCCAGGGCGTGTTCGGCGGTGGCGCGCTGGCGGGCAATGCCCAGCGCTTCCGATTGGGCCGAGGCCAGTTCGGTACGGGCGCGGGCCACGTCGACTTCGCTGATGTCGCCCTCATCGAAACGGCGCTGCACCAGGCGCAGCGATTCCTGGCGCAGGTCGACGGTGCCGCGGTAGAGCTCGGCGGCGGCATCCAGTTCACGCACCTGGAAATACTGTTGCGCGACGTCGGCCTGCAAGGCCAGCAGCACCGAATGGAACAGCGCTTCGCTGCGCTGGGCATCGGCGGTGGCGGCATCGACCGTGGAGGCGACGCGGCCGAACAGGTCGACCTCATAGGACACACCCAGTTGCGCCCGGTACAGGGTGTTGGGCTGGGTGTTGGCATCGGCCGGCAAGCCTTGCGAGGCAGGCGAGGGCCGTTGACGCGTGGCACCCAGGCCGGCGTCGATCTGCGGGAAGTAGCCGGAGCGTGCATCGCGGGTCAGTGCGCGTGCCTGGCCCAGCCGCGCGGCGGCCGCCTTGAGGTCCTGGTTGGCTTGCTGCGCACGGTCTTCCAGGGCGTTCAACTGATCGTCGCCGAAGATCTTCCACCATTCGCCACGGGCGATGTCTTCGGCCGGCTGGGCGGCCTTCCATTGGCTGCCGTTTTCACCGGTCTGGGTGGTGGGGGCGGCTTCCTTGAAGGCGGCCGGGGTATCCACCGAGGGACGTTCGTAGGTGGGCGCCACCGAGCAGCCGGCCAGCACCAGCAAGGTGGCCAGCAGGGCCGAGCCGATGCGCACGGGGCGCAGCAGGCGGGTCATCGATTGAGTCATCATTTTTCTTGCTCCATTCATGGGCTGATCCGGGGATCAGCGATCATCCTGCGGGCCGGGGGCGGCGTGGCTCACCTGCGGCACATGCGAACCGGCGGTCATCGGGGCTTCATGATGCGAGGCCGAGTGCAGCTGGCGGCGGTCGATGGTGCGCAGCAGGACGTAGAACACCGGGGTCAGGAACAGACCGAACAGGGTCACGCCCAGCATGCCGAAGAACACCGCGATGCCCATCGCATGGCGCATTTCCGAACCGGCGCCAGAGGAGGTCACCAGCGGCACCACACCCATGATGAAGGCGATCGAGGTCATCAGGATCGGGCGCAGACGCAGGCGGCTGGCTTCGATGGCGGCTTGTACGGCGGTACGGCCTTGCATCTCCAGTTCGCGGGCGAATTCCACGATCAGGATGGCGTTCTTCGCCGACAGGCCCACCAGGACCATCAGGCCGATCTGGGTGAAGATGTTGTTGTCGCCACGGGTCAGCCAGACGCCGGTCAGGGCGGCCAGGATGCTCATGGGGACGATCAGGATCACGGCCAGCGGCAGGGTCAGGCTTTCATACAGGGCGGCCAGCACCAGGAACACCAGCAGCACGCTGATCGGGAACACCCACACGCCGGCATTGCCTGCGAGGATCTTCTGGTAGGTCAGGTCGGTCCATTCGAACTTGATGCCACGCGGCAGGGTTGCTGCAGCCACGCGTTCGGCGGCGGCCTGGGCCTGGTCCGAGGAGTAACCCGGGGCCGGGCCGCCGTTGATGTCGGCGGCGGTGTAGCCGTTGTAGCGCACCACCATTTCCGGGCCGAAGGTCTGCTTGACCTTCACCACCGAGGACAGCGGCACCATCTCGCCGGCAGTGTTGCGGGTCTTCAGTTGCGCGATGTCCTCGGCCTTGGCGCGGAAGGGCGCGTCGGCCTGGGCACGGACCTGGTAGACACGGCCGAAGCGGTTGAAGTCGTTCACATACAGCGAACCGAGGTAGATCTGCATGGTGTTGAAGACGTCGGTCACCGGGATGCCAAGCTGCTTGGCCTTGACGCGATCCAGTTCCACATCCAGTTGCGGCACGTTGATCTGGTAGCTGGAGAACATCGGACCCAGCGCCGGTTCCTTGGCGGCGGCCTTCATGAAGGCCTGTGCGGCCTTGTCCAGTTCGGCGTAGCCCAGTGCGTCACGGTCTTCGATCTGCATCTTGAAGCCACCCAGGGTACCCAGGCCCATCACCGGCGGCGGCGGGAAGACGGCGGTGAAGGCTTCCTTGATACCGCCGAACTTCTTGTTCAGCGACGCGGCGATGGCATTGCCCGAGAGCTCCTTGCTCTTGCGCTCTTCGAAGGGCTTCAGACCCACGAAGACGATACCGGCCGAGGAACTGTTGGTGAAGCCGTTGATGGACAGGCCGGGGAAGGCAATGGCGCTGGCTACACCGGGTTCCTTCAACATGATGTCGCTCATCTTGCGCATCACTTCTTCGCTGCGGTCAATCGAAGCACCGTTGGGCAGTTGCGCGAAGGCCACCAGGTATTGCTTGTCCTGGCCCGGCACGAAGCCGCCGGGGACGATGTAGGAAACGCCCAGGGTCGCGGCCAGCAGCACCACGTAGACACCCATGGTGGCACCCTTGCGCTTGATCACGCCGGTCACGCCGGTGCCGTAGTTGTCGGAGGCGCGGTTGAAGAAGCGGTTGAAGCGGATGAAGAAGCCGCCCAGGAAGCGGTCCATCTGGCGCGTCAGCCAGTCCGGCTTGTCACCATGACCCTTGAGCAGCAGGGCGGCCAGAGCCGGGGACAGGGTCAGCGAGTTGAAGGCCGAGATGACGGTGGAGATCGCAATGGTCATCGCGAACTGCTTGTAGAACTGGCCGGTCAGGCCGGTCATGAAGGCCAGCGGCACGAACACCGCGACCAGTGTCAGGGCAATGGCGATGATGGGGCCGGACACTTCCTGCATGGCGCGATAGGTGGCGTCACGCGGCGAGAGGCCGGCGCCGATGTTGCGTTCGACGTTTTCGACCACCACGATGGCGTCATCGACCACGATACCGATGGCCAGCACCATGCCGAACAGCGACAGCGCATTGATGGTGTAGCCGAAGCCCAGCATCAGCGAGAAGGTACCGATGATGGACACCGGCACCGCCAACAGCGGAATGATGGAAGCACGCCAGGTCTGCAGGAAGATGATCACCACGATCACCACCAGGGCGATCGCTTCCAGCAGGGTGTGGACCACCGCTTCGATGGAGGCACGCACGAACTGCGTCGGGTCATAGACGATGCTGTAGCTGACCGAGCTGGGGAAGTCGGCCGACAGTTCCTTCATCGCTGCGCGCACCTGGGTCGAGACATCCAGCGCGTTGGCGCCGGGAGCCTGGAAGATGGGGATGGCGACGGCCGGCTTGTTGTCCAGCAGCGAGCGCAGGCCGTATTCGGAGGCGGCCAGTTCCACCCGGGCGACATCGCCCAGGCGGGTGGTGGCGCCGTCCGGCGAGGCCTTCAGGATGATGTCGCGGAATTCGCCTTCGGTCTTCAGGCGGCCTTGCGCGTTCACCGACAGCTGCAGCGGGGTATCCGGCGCGCTGGGGGAGGCGCCGATCACACCGGCGGCCACCTGCACGTTCTGTTCGCGGATGGAGCGCACCACGTCGCTGGCGGTCAGGCCGCGCTGGGCCACCTTGTTGGGATCGAGCCAGACGCGCATGGCGTAGTTGCCCGAGCCGAACAGGCCCACTTCACCCACGCCCTGGATGCGTGCCAGGCGGTCCTTGACGTTCAGGACCGCGTAGTTGCGCAGGTAGGTGGTGTCGTAGCGGTTGTCGGGCGAGGTCAGGTGCACCACCATGGTCAGGGTGGG
The DNA here is from genome assembly GCF_001994935.1 of Herbaspirillum sp. VT-16-41. Taxonomy (NCBI): domain Bacteria; kingdom Pseudomonadati; phylum Pseudomonadota; class Betaproteobacteria; order Burkholderiales; family Oxalobacteraceae; genus Herbaspirillum; species Herbaspirillum sp. VT-16-41. The sequence goes on along the minus strand of NZ_MUXB01000095.1, from coordinate 200,029 downwards.
CGAGGACTTGAGTGTGGTCACACCCAGGCGCTGCACGTCTTCCGGCAGGCGCGGCAGGGCTTGCGAGACGCGGTTCTGGACCAGCTGCTGCGCCTTGTCGGGGTCCACGCCCAGGCGGAAGTTGACGGTGATGGTGAGGTTGCCGTCGCTGTTGGCCTGCGACTGCATGTAGAGCATGTTTTCCACGCCGTTGATCTGCTCTTCCAGCGGCGAGGCCACGGTTTCGGCGATCACCTTGGGGTTGGCGCCGGGATACTGCGCGCGCACCACCACCGAGGGCGGCACCACTTCGGGATATTCCGAGATGGGCAGCTGCAGCATGGCCAGCACGCCGCCCAGCAAGAGCAGTACCGACAGCACACCCGCGAAGATCGGGCGGTCGATGAAGAATTTAGAGATATTCATGTAGGTTCCTTGTCAGCCGTCGGGATGCAACCGCCCTTGCGGGAGGGCGATGCGCCCCCGCGGCTTGTTCTTCCTTGAATGCGAGAGAGGTCCGTGCGGGATCAGGCCTTGCCGGCGTCGGCAGCCTTGGCAGCCTGGGCCTGCATCGGCACCACGGTCGGGGTGATGGCGTCACCCGGACGGATGCGTTGCAGTCCGTTGACCACGATGCGTTCGCCCGGCTGCAGACCCTTCTCGATGACCACCAGACCGTCATGGCCGGCACCCACCACCACCTGGCGGTAGTTGGCGTGGTTGTCCTTGTCGGCCACCATTACGAAGCGCTTGTCCTGATCGGTGCCGACGGCCTTTTCATCGATCAGCACGGCGGCATGCGGCTCGCCGCCACCCAGGCGTACGCGGGCGTACAGGCCGGGGACCAGCTGGCCGTCGGCGTTGTCGAACACGGCGCGCACGCGGATGGTGCCGGAGGCGGTGTCCAGGCGGTTGTCCACCGAGCCGACGCGGCCCTTGCGGGAGTAAGCGTCCTCATTGGCCAGGCCCAGTTCCACCGGGACGGTGGTGCCAGCGGCGCGGGCCGGGTTGACGTATTTCAGGAAGCTCTGTTCATCGACGTCGAAGGAGGCGTACACCTTGGCCACCGAAACCAGGGTGGTCAGCGGGGCATTGGCCGCACCCGGGGTGACCACATTGCCCAGGGTGACTTCGGCGCGCGAGATGCGGCCCGAGACTGGGGCGGTGATGCGGGTGTATTCCAGGTTCAGGCGGGCGGCGCGCAGGGCGGCGCGGGCGGCGGCGACATTGGCTGAGGCTTCGCGGGCGGCGTTCTGCTTTTCCTCGAAGTCGCGCTTGGCGATGGCGTTGTCGCCCAGCAGGCGCTGGCCGCGTGCCAGGTCGGTGGCGGTGTAACCGGCACGGGCTTCGGCGCCGGCCAGTTGGGCTTCGGCGCGGGCCACTTCCGCTTCATAGGGACGCGGGTCGATGGTGAAGAGCACATCGCCCTTCTTGACCAGCGCGCCATCCTTGAAATGCACGGCGGTCAGCGTGCCACCGACCAAGGGGCGCACTTCGACGCGGTCGACCGCTTCGATGCGGCCGGAGTAGGACTGCCAGTCGATGATCTGGCGCTGGACCACTTCGGCCACATCGACCGGCGCGCCGGCAGCAGCTGCAGTGGGGGCGGTGGAGGCATTGGCCGACAGGCCGACCACCGAGATGGCGCCGCCGACCGACAGGGCGATGACGGCCAGGACGGTGGCAGTAAGGGCGAAGCGCTTGCGCAGGGGAGCAGGAGTTTGCATGTTCTTATCCTCAGAATGGAGTGGAGGGGTGGAGCTTGAAGGGCATGAAGTCGTGACCGGATTCGTCGCGTTGCAGGCTGGCGAAGCGACAGCGCAGGAAATTGACGATTTCTTTCAGCAGCGGCAGGTGCGTGCGCAGGGCGCCGTGCGTGATACCGGCAAAGCGCGAGACCTGTGTGGGCACACCGGCGCGGATCAGGCTGGAGGCGTACTTCTCGGCCTCCGGGCAGAGCACGTCGCGCTCGGCAGTGGCAATGAAGGCCGGCGGCAGGCCGGCCAGGCGGCTCACCTCCAGCGGTGCGGCATAGGGGTGCAGGCGCTGCATGGTCTGGGGCAGGTACTGGCGATAGCTGGCGGCGCAGGTTTCGGCAGTGAGGTCCGATTGCAGACGGCCGGCATCGCCCAGCAGGCGCATGCTCGGATCCAGCATGGGGCTGATCAGCACCTGCGCGGCCAGCGGCTTGCCGCAGCGGTCGCGGGTCATCAGGGTGAGGCTGGCGGCCAGGCTGCCACCGGCATCGTCGCCGGCCACCACCATGCGGTCGAGGTCGACATTGAGTTCGTCGGCGTGCTTGCAGGCCCAGCTGGCGGCGGCGAAGGCGTCTTCCGGGGCGGCCGGGAAGGGTTTGGCCGGTGCCAGCGCATAGCCTACCGACAGCACCACGGCCTGGCCGTGATGGGCGATGAAGCTGGCCGGGGCGTCGGCATCATCCAGCGAACCGCTGGTGAAACCGCCACCGTGGAAGTACATCACCAGCGCCCGCTGCTCGCCTTTGGCGGCGGCCTGCACCGGCTGGTAGAGGCGCACGGGGATGCGTCCCAGCGGGCCGGGAACGAAGAAATTGCGGATATCCAGCGAATGCGAGGCTTGCATGATGTGCGCCCGGGCCGAAGCCACTTGTCCAAGAATGAGACGGATTGTGCGGCACAGCAGGGTCGCGAATAAACACATATAATCCAACAACACTGTTCGGTAGGTCTGAACAATCGCGATGACAAGTTCGGTCATGGCGGGGCTCCTTTCTGGGGTGTCTGAGGCTGCCAAGTACGGATTTCCTGACTGATCGCACCAATATTTTTCTGGTGCAATAGCGCGGAGAAGAACGTAGTTGCCGCGCAGTTGCTGTGTAATTGGCGGTTATTTGTTGTAAATTGATTCAATTCGAGCGGGCCTGGCCGTATCGCCGGGACCGCCCGGACCAGGGCAATCGGCGCGCCGGGGGCGGTGCCTGCTCTTGCCTGTGCTTGTCCTGCCCCCGCTTGCCGCTCCGATGTTCTCGGACGCCGGCACTTAGGAGAGAGCGATGGACCGTTTCCAGGCCATGCAAGTCTTTACCGCTGTGGTTGATGCCAACAGCTTCACGCGCGCTGCGGACAACCTGAACCTGCCGCGCACTACCGTCACCACCCTGATCCAGGGCCTGGAGAGCATGCTGCGGGTGCGTCTGCTGAACCGCACCACGCGCCGCATCAGTCTCACGCCCGATGGCGCGGCCTACTACGAGCGCTGCGTGCGCATCCTGGCTGACGTCGACGAGACCGAGCAATCCTTCCGCAACGTCACGCGCGGGCCCCAGGGGCGCTTGCGCATCGATGTGCCGGGCTCGGTCGGGCGCCTCATGCTGCTGCCCAACCTGTGCGACTTCTATACCAAGTACCCCGACATCGAACTGGTCATGGGCATGGGCGACCGCCCGGTGGATATGGTGCAGGAGGCGGTGGACTGCGTGATCCGCATCGGCGAGCTACAGGATTCATCGATGGTGGCGCGCCGCATCGGCACCTTCCAGACCGTCACCTGTGCCGCACCGTCCTACCTCGAGCGCCACGGCGTGCCGCATACCATCGAGGACCTGCAGCAGCACAAGGCGGTGCATTACTTCTCCAGCCGCACCGGCCGCACCATTGACTGGGATTTCGTGGTCGACGGTGTCACGCGCGAGGTGAAGATGGATGGCAAGCTCTCGGTCAACGAGGCCGATGCCTACGTCGAATGCGCCCTGCAGGGCTTCGGCATGGTGCAGGCGCCGCTGTACATGGTGACGCGCCACATCGAGGAAGGCCGCCTGGTCGAACTGCTCTCGCAGTGGAAGCCGGCGCCCATGCCGATCTCGGTGGTGTACCTGCACAACCGTCACCTCTCGCCCAAGGTGCGTGCCTTCGTCGATTGGGTGGCCGAGCTGTTCGCCACCTGCCCGCTGCACAAGGCCTGCACCATGGGTATGGAAGAGAGCGAATGCAGCTTCGTCAAGAAGCCTGAAGTCAGCACCGTGCGCACCGTGGTCGAGCAGTACAACATCGCCGAGAGCGTGTTCTGACGTTTGCCTGATGATCGGTTCGGCGAGGATTATGCAGGCGGGTGGCAGGTTTTCGCGTGCCGAAAGCTGCCGATTTTCTGCCTGATTCTCTGTTCCTTTTTTCTGGGTCGTCGCACCGGGTCGCCTGTGTGTGCGGCATGTGGGCCGATGTTGCCGTGACGGCCTCATCATGATCGCGCCCAATCGCTGCCGGGCATACCTGATTCTGCAAACTTCTTGCCTGATCCTCCGCGTGTGATTGCCGGAGAATCAGGCAGCGCTGCGCGAGCGTTAAGCTGCCGCTTGTCCCTTGTTGAGAGAACACCATGGATCTCGATCTGCACGCTGTCCAGGATTCCGCGCCCTTGCTCTTGCTGGAGCATGACAGCTCGCCCACCTCGGTGGCGCCCACCCGGTCCGAGGCCGACCTGGCCGCCGATGCTCGTTTCCACGCCATGCAGCAGGAGTTGCTGCAGCTGCTGGAGCGCTATACCGCCGGCAGCGAAGGCATGCTGGCCACCGCCATCCCCGACCTGGAAATCTATCGCATCACCTGCCCCACCGGCCCCAAGCACGCGGTGCAGAAGCCGGTCTTCGCGGTGATCGCGCAGGGTTCCAAGCGCATCTTCGTGGGGGATGAAATCTACGAATACGATCCCATGCACTACCTGGTGGCTTCGGTGGATCTGCCGGTGGTGGGCAAGGTGATGGTGACCAGTCCCGATGAGCCCTATCTCGGCCTGCGGCTGGAACTGGATACCCAGGAGATCGGTGAACTGATCGGTGACGAGAACCTGCCGGCGGCCGCCCATCTCACAGAGGGCGCGGCCCGCGGGCTGTACGTGAACCGGCTCGACGTCGAACTGCTGGATGCCGTCTTGCGACTCTTGCGCCTGCACGAGTCGCCACGTGACGTGGCCATCCTGGCGCCGATGATACGGCGTGAAATCCTGTACCGGCTGCTGATGAACGGGCAGGGTGCGCTGCTGCGCCAGACGGTGCTGCAGGACAGCCAGATGAACCGCGTGGCCAAGGCCATCCGCCTGATCAAGGACGGTTACGACCAGGCCTTGCGCATCGAGGACGTGGCGCGCGAGGTGCACATGAGCGTGTCGTCGCTGCATCATCACTTCAAGATGGTGACGGCCATGAGTCCCTTGCAATACCAGAAGAACCTGCGCCTGCAGGAAGCGCGCAAGCTGATCCTGACGGCCGACGCCAGCGTGGCGACGGCGGCGCATCGGGTCGGTTACGAGAGCTCGTCGCAGTTCAGTCGCGAATACAGCCGTCTGTTCGGTGCGCCGCCCTTGCGCGACAAGCGGCGCTGGCAGGAAGAAGAAGCGCCGATGCTGTGAGTCCCCGGCGGGTGCGGCGGCACGGCGCTAGAATGATCGGTTGCATTTAACTTATCCACACCCATTTTTCGATTCGGAGACAGCATGCACTATCGTCGCCTCGGCAAGAGCAACCTCAAGGTATCGGCCCTGTGCCTGGGTTCCATGATGTTCGGTGACCAGACCGACTTGCAGGAATCCGGCCGCATCGTGGCCTCGGCCCGCGAACACGGCGTCAATTTCATCGACACGGCCGACGTCTATACCAAGGGCAAGTCGGAGGAGATCGTCGGCAAGCTGCTGGCCGGACAGCGCCATGAGTGGGTGCTGGCCAGCAAGCTGGGCAATCCGATGAGCAACCGGCCCAATGAGTCCAACTATTCGCGCAACTGGATCGTGCGCGAGACCGAGAACATCCTCAAGCGTCTCGATACCGATTACCTGGACATCCTCTACATGCACCGCGACTACCAGGACGAGAACCTGGAAGAGGCGGTGCAGGCCCTGGGCGACCTGATCCGCGCCGGCAAGATCCGCGGCTTTGGCGTGTCCAACTTCCGTGGCTGGCGCATCGCCGAGATTGCGCGCCTGTGTGAGAAGAACAATGTACCGCTGCCGCTGGTCTGCCAGCCTTACTACAACCTGCTGAACCGCCAGCCGGAAGTGGAAATCCTGCCGGCCTGCGCACACTATGGCCTGGGCGTGGTGCCGTACAGCCCGATCGCGCGTGGCGTGCTGACCGGCAAGTACCAGCCGGGCCAGAAGCCGGCCGAGGATACCCGTGCCGGACGCGGCGACAAGCGCATGATGGAAACCGAATTCCGCGAAGAATCGCTGCTGATCGCGCAGCGCCTGCAGCAGCACTGCGGGCAGCGCGGCATCAAGCTGGGCCAGTTCGCCACCGCCTGGGTGCTGGCCAATTCGGCCATCAGCAGCGTCATCGCCGGCCCGCGCACGCTGGCGCAGATGGAGGATTACTACGATGCGGCCGAGCTGAAGATCACGGCCGAGGAAGAGGCGCTGGTGGACAGCCTGGTCACGCCGGGGCATGCGTCCACGCATGGCTACAACGATCCCAACTATCCGTTCTTCGGTCGGGTGGTGCGGGGCTGAGCCAGGCTCAGCCCTGAGCGACGTATCAGCGCAAGGCGCTGATACGTCTCGCCCCTTCGGCCTTGATCTGCTGGATGTCGGTGCCCGGCACCACCAGGTCCATGCCGATCGCCTTCATGCGCTGCGCCATGTCCATGGTGCCGGCGAAGATTCCCACGTACTTGCCCAGCTTGCGCGCCAGCGCCAGCAGATGATCGATGGCGTCGTTGAGACGCTGGTCGCCATAGGCGTCCGGGGGCAGGCCGAGTTCGATGGCCAGGTCGCTGGGGCCGATGAAGATGCCGTCCAGGTCGGGTACCTGCAGGATCGCTTCGGCATTGGCGTAGCCTTCTCGGGTCTCGATCATGGCCAGCGTGAGGATGGTCTGGTTGGCGTGGGCGAAATAATCGGCCCCGCCATACAGGAAGCCGCGCGCCGGGCCATAGCTGCGGCCGCCGCGGGGGGAGTAGTGGCAGGCGCGCACGAAGCGTTCGGCATCATCGGCGGTGTTGATCAGCGGGCAGATGACGCCATAGGCGCCGGCATCGAGCAGCTTGTTGATTTCGCCCAGGCTGTTCTCGGAGCAGCGCACCAGCGGCACGGCCTCGGTGCTGGAGATGGCCTGCAGCATCGGCAGGGCCGATTCGATGGAGAAGGGGCCGTGTTGCAGGTCCACCGTGACCGCATCGTAGCCGCTGTGCGCGACCACTTCGGCCAGCAGTGAATTGCCCATCGAAATCCAGCCCGAGAGGGCTAGTTGCTGTTGCGCGAAGAGGGTGCGCAGCCGGTTTTCCCGCATCGTTCGTCTCCCATGGATCAGGCCAGCAGGGCGCTGGCGAGGCTCCATGTTAATTCCGATTGCGGGGGCGTCGCATGAAACTTCTTCAGGCCCGGTACTGGAATGGCGTGTCGTCGATGGCGCGGGTGCGGCCGGCGATCTGGTCGGCCAGCAGCGCTGCGCTGCCGCAGGCCAGGGTCCAGCCCAGCGCACCCTGGCCGATGTTGAGATAGAGGTTGTTCACCGGTGAGCGGCCGACGATGGGGACCCCGCTCGGGGTGGCCGGGCGGAAGCCCATCCACGGCGAGAGCGTGGCGTCGTCGCCGAGCCGGCAGGCGGGGAAAAGCTCGCGCATGCCGTTCTTGAGTTCTTCGATGGCACGGCGCGGGATGCTGCGGTCCTGGCCGACCAGTTCGATGCGGCCGGCCACTCTCAGGCGTTGGCCGAGGCGGGCGTAGACGATCTTGCGGGCGATGTCGGTGATGGAGACCTGCGGCGCCGCTGTGCGGCTGGTGTCGTCCTCCAGCGGCACGGTGATGCTGTAGCCCTTGAGGGGGTAAAGCGGCAGGCGCAGGTCGAGCAGGCGGGCGAAGTCGGTGCTGTCGGCCCCCAGCGCCAGGACGAAGCGGTCGGCTTCAAGCCATTGGCCACCGGCCTGGACGGCACGCAGGGCCTGGCCTTGACGGTCGTCACGCCGTACGGCGTCCACGCGTGCGCCGCCGATGAAACGGAAATTCGGGTCGGCCTGCATGACGTCCACCAGTGCGCGGCAGAACTGCGGGCAGTCGCCGGCTTCCTCGCTGGGGGTATAGACGCCGCCGGCCCAGTCGCGTTGCGACTGGCCCAATGCGGGCTCGATGCGGATGCATTCGGCCGCGCCCAGCACTTCTTGCTGGCAACCGTATTGCGCCTGGAAGCGTACCTGTGCAGCGGCCGACTCCAGTCCCTGGGCATCGGTGAACATCACCAGCTTGCCGGAGCGCTGATAGTCGAAGGACAGGTTCAGGCCGGCATTCCACTGGGTCAGCTGGTCGCGGCTATAGAAGGCCAGTTGCAGCAGGTCGAGGGTGGTGTGGCGCACGCGCTCGGCGTTGCAGCAGCGCAGGAATTCGGCCAGCCAGCGATATTGCGCGCCGTTCAGGGTGGGTTTGATGGTCAGCGGCGATTCCTTGCTGAACATGTAGTAAGCCCATTTGGTCCAGACCGAGGGGTCGGCCAGCGGCGCCACGTAGGAGTAGCTGAGCTGGGCGCCATTGCCCTGGCTGGTACCGGCGCCGGGCTGGTCGTGTGCATCGATCAGGCTGACCTGGTGGCCATCCTGGAGCAGGCGGTAGGCAGTGGTCACGCCGATTACGCCGGCGCCCAATACGCAGATATGCATGGTGTTTCGTGGAAGTCAGTCAAGAACCGCGCAGCACTAGCTGCAGCGGATCAGCAGGAGACTACCTAAGAGGCGCCCGGGTGTCACATGCCGAATCGGCATGAACTTGTGCGCTCGCGCACAAGGGTTTTGCACCGGCAATCTCCGGCGCCGGGCGATGCTGCGCTACAATAGCGCCCGATGCAGGCCAGACAGCCGCTGGCCGCCTTCGTAAGGAGGCGGCGGGAGGAAGGTCCGGACTCCACAGAGCAGGGTGACGGTTAACGGCCGTCCGCTGAAAGCCGGCGCAAGCCGGTATAAGGCGAGGAACAGGGCCACAGAGACGAGCGTATTAAGTTACGGTGAAACGCGGTAACCTCCACCCGGAGCAATTTCAAATAGGCACGCGTTGATGTGGCTCGCGGAGCGTGCGGGTAGAAAGCTTGAGCGGCGGAGTGATCCGTCGCCTAGAGGAATGGCTGTCATAGCGGGTTTCCCGCCGTAACAGAATCCGGCCTACCGGCCTGCTTCACTGAATTTCCTTCCATTAAAAAACTGCGGCCCGCGGGCACTGCGGGTTCGCGCAAGAGACCCCAGGAGACCCATGGACCAAGTAGCCGCACCCGTGCTGTTCGAAGAACTGACAGCCGCCAACGGCCGCCGCATCGGCATCGCCACCCTCGCTTCCGAAAAGACCCTGCATGCCATCTCGCTGGAGATGGTGAGCCTGCTGACGCCGCAACTGCAGCGGTGGCAGGCCGATCCTGGCGTGGCGATGGTGCTGCTGCAGGCGCAGGGTGAAAAAGCCTTCTGCGCCGGTGGCGACCTGCAGCAACTCTATCGTTCCATGCGCGAACATCACGCCTCGCCGGAGCGCGAGGACATCCGCGCCAATCACTACGCGGCCGAATTCTTCGAGCAGGAATATCGCCTGGATTATCTTATCCACAGCTTCGCCAAGCCCATCCTGTGTTGGGGGCATGGCATCGTCATGGGCGGTGGCATCGGTCTGATGGCCGGTTGCAGCCATCGGGTGGTCACTGAAAAGTCGCGCCTGGCGATGCCGGAGATCACCATCGGCCTGTACCCGGACGTGGGCGGCAGCTGGTTCCTGGCGCGCATGCCGGGCAAGACCGGGGTGTTCCTGGCGCTGACCGGGGCCAACCTGAACGCCAACGATGCGCTCTTTGCCGGTCTGGCGGACTACCGGGTGGCGCAGTCGGCCAAGCAGTCGGTGATCGATGCCCTGCTGCAGCAGCCGTGGGGCCAGGGGCGTGATGCGGAGTTGCTCGATCGTGTATTGGCGGCTGCGCAGGGCGCATCGGTGCAGGAGGGGGCGGCGGTGTTTGCGCCGTCCAACCTGCGGACGCATTACGACCAGATCGAGGCCCTGTGCCGCCAGCCCAGCCTGCCGGAGATCGTGGACGGCATCCTCGCGCTGCAGACCGATGATCCCTGGCTGACCAAGGCCATGGCGACCCTGCGCGCCGGGTCGCCTGGTTCGGCGTGGCTAGGTTACGCCTTGCAGAAGCGGGTGCGTCCTTTGTCGCTGGCCGAGGTATTCCGGCTGGAATTCGTGGTGTCGCTGCACTGCGCGGCGCGGCCGGATTTCGTCGAGGGTATCCGTGCGCTGATCATCGAGAAGGACCAGAAACCGCAATGGAATCCGGCTTCCCTGGGCGCTGCCACGCCGGAATGGGTGGAGGGCTTCTTTGCCGATCCCTGGTCGCCAGACCAGCATCCGCTGGCCGACCTGGCCGCCTGAGCCAGCAAGCAGCCCTGGCCGCACCTCTGCGGATTAGAGGCCCAGTGCGCTCAGGCCGGGGTGGTCGGCCGGGCGCGGGGCCGAGCGGTCCCAGTGGAACTTGCGTTCGGACTCCTTGATGGGCAGGTCATTGATGGAAGCATGGCGGGTCCGCATCAGGCCATGCTCGTCGAATTCCCAGTTCTCATTGCCGTAGGAACGGTACCATTGTCCCGAATCGTCGTGCCATTCGTAGGCGAAGCGCACGGCGATGCGGTTGCCTTCGTGCGCCCAGACTTCCTTGATCAGACGGTAATCCTGTTCGCGGGTCCACTTGCGGGTGAGGAAAGTGACGATCTCGGCGCGGCCGGTGATGAAGTCGGCACGGTTGCGCCAGCGGCTGTCCTCGGTATAGGCCAGCGAAACGCGTTGCGGGTCGCAGGAATTCCAGGCGTCTTCTGCGGCGCGAGCCTTCATGGCTGCGGTCTCACGAGTGAAGGGTGGTAGCGGCGGGCGTTGGGCGGGGCTATTCATCGACGGTCTCCTCGGGTGCGCCGGACCAGCCGGCAGGTCATGGGATGTTGCGGAAGACGGGAACAAAACGCGGGTGCAACGGCATTGAGTTCGTATGAAACCGAAAAAATTCTAGGAGCTACGCTCTGCCTTGGCAAACGGAGATAAGGGATGGATCGGACTTGCGAGGCGGTATGTGCAGCGCGTGCGGAGAACTGTGCTGACGATGCGTGCTACTGCGGGGACGTTACTGCGGGGCTGTACTGCGGAGGGAAGGCGGTGGAGGGGGAGGACGGCCGATCCGAGTGGATCGGCCTCGATTTGAATGCCATGAATCTGTTTCATGGCATTCAAATGCGTGAAATTATTTCTTCTTCTTGTTCACGGCTTCCTTGAAAGCCTTGCCAGCCGAGAACTTCACGGTGGTTGCAGCGGCGATCTTGATTTCTTCGCCGGTTTGCGGGTTGCGGCCGGTACGGGCAGCGCGCTTGCCGGTGGAGAAGGAACCGAAGCCGACCAATTGCACGGTATCGCCCTTGGTCACGGCCTTGATGATGTTCTCGATGACGGAGTCCAGCGCGCGCTGAGCTGCTGCCTTGGAGATTTCGGTGTCGGCGGCGATAACGTCAACCAATTCAGATTTGTTCACTTTTAAATTCCTTTCACTGTTAAGGTGCCCAGATTTTAGCACTGGAATGAGGCGGATTCGCAAGCCCTATCTGCGTTTTCAGCCGATTTGACCTGGTCTTGACCGACCTTGATTGAAAAAAATCGACCTGCTTTTCAGCACCGTTGAACGGACCGTGGAGGCCCCGTTTTGGTGTATCGATCTCCCCAAAGACACGGATAGTAAAAGGTGGTCGCCGCCGAAGTCAAAACAAAAACGCGTCAGGGCATTCATTTGATGAAGAATTTGATCAAGAACTGTGCTCACGCGCCGGCACATCCTCCATTTCGTCGCCCATTTCGTCGGGCATTGGCGACTCTGTTTTCTTCATCGGCTGTTCGTGTCTGATCGCGGCCGACGTCCCGGATTGGTTTTTTTATCGTTTCAGTGCGCGATCGGCGAGCTTCCGGGGAACTAAAGTTGCAGTGCAAAATCCATGTCGCTTTCTCTTTGCACTCGCAAAATCGGAGGGTGGCGAGAGCTCTTTTCGAGCGCCCCGGTCACCGCCCCGAAATCGCGCACGCCAGCTCTTCCATGCCGCGCAAATCCGCGTAGTTACGCAATTCTGACGATAAACACATGTGTAAAGCTCAGGTTGCACCTTCAATGTAAATGCTAAGTCCTTCATTTTCTTCGAAAAACTTCTGAAAACGCTGTTTTAAGGAAGTGCGCTAAGTCTTTGACTTTATTAGCAAAATCGCCGTTTTTCCCTGTGTATACCGCTTGACCTGCAATAGTGCATCCTCTAAAGTGGGCGGCAGTGTCAAAAAGTGTTTTTTTGTGGGGCATTTTGTGGATTCATTTGCATTTGCCTAAGGTGACACCACACCCGATCAGCAATCTCACTCGCCAGAGGCGAAGGAAAAAACAGTGTTCCAAGGCGCGTCAGCACTCAATCTCGATGCCAAAGGACGGATGACCATTCCGGCCAAGCATCGTGACGCCCTGATTGTGCAGTGCGAAGGGCGCGCCACCGTGACGCGCCATCCGCATGGTTGCCTGCTGTTCTTCCCTCGCCCGACCTGGGAGACGCATCGTGAGCAGATCGCCAACTGGCCGATGTCGGCCCGTGCCTGGCAGCGCATCTTCCTGGGCAATGCCCAGGATGTGGAGCTCGACAGTGCCGGCCGCATCCTGATCGCGCCGGAGTTGCGCGCCGCCGTTGGTTTGCAGCGCGACGTGATGTTGCTGGGCATGGGTAGCCATTTCGAAATCTGGGATGCCGTCAAGCTGGCTGAAAGTGAAGCCGAGGCTGTGGCGGGCGGTATGCCGGATGTGTTGAGTAATTTTTCCTTCTGACGGCCGGACAAGATGAATCTGCAACCGGTGCCCGAGCTGCAGCACCGCACCGTGCTGTTGGAAGAAGCCGTGGACGCGCTGGCCATCGAGGGCGAGCGCGCCAACGGCGTTTATCTGGACGGTACCTTCGGTCGCGGCGGTCATAGCCGCGCCATCCTCTCCAGGTTGGGCCCGCAGGGCCGTCTGATCGCATTTGATAAGGACCCGTTGGCCATTGCCACGGCGCAGAAGATCGATGATGCACGCTTCGAGATCGTGCATGACAGCTTCGCGACCATGGACCAGGCGCTTGCCGAACGCGGCATTGCGCAGGTCGACGGGGTGTTGATGGATTTGGGTATTTCGTCGCCGCAGGTGGATGACGCCGCGCGCGGCTTCAGTTTTCGCTTGGATGGCCCGCTGGACATGCGCATGGATACCACGCGTGGCATGTCGGCAGCGGATTGGCTGGCAACGGCAGACGAACAGCAGATTGCAAAGGTGATACGTGATTATGGGGAAGAACGGTTTGCTCTTCAGATTGCAAAGAAGATTGTTGCTGGCCGGGCAATCCAGCCAATTTCAAGCACACGACAGCTTGCCGCGCTCGTGGCACAGGCCGTCAAAACCCGCGAGAAAGGCAAAGATCCGGCCACTCGCACATTTCAGGCTGTACGGATTTTCGTCAATCAAGAGCTTGAAGAACTCGAGGTAGGACTGGAAAAAGCGTTCCGTCAGATGGCGCAGCACGGGAGATTGGTTGTGATCAGCTTTCACTCGCTGGAAGATCGCATCGTCAAGCAGTTCATGGCATCCAAGGCCCATGCACCGCAGCCCGACCGCCGCCTGCCGATTCGTGCGATCGACCTGCCGCAGGCCCCTGCACGCCTGCTGCCGCGGGTCATGCCCAGCGCGGCTGAAGTCGAATCCAATCCGCGTGCGCGCTCGGCGGTGATGCGCGGCCTGGAGCTGATCGTGGCACCTGCCGCTGGAGTGGCTGCGTGACCGGCCGCCTGTGCCTGCTGCTGACGGCCCTGCTGGTGGCGTGCGCGCTATCGGTGGTGAGCGCCCAGTACAAGGCACGCAGCCTGTTCATCGAGCTTGAGCGCGCCCAGAGCGCGGCTCGCCAGCTTGATGTCGACTGGGCGCAATTGCAACTGGACCAGTCCACCCTGGGCAAGAACGCCCGCATCGAGGAACTGGCACGGCGTGACCTGAACATGATGCCGGTCACCGCCGCCCGCACCCAATACCTCACCGTGGGGGCGCAATGACCAAGATGCCTCCGCGTCCCAACCTGGCAGGCAGCCGCGTGGCGGCTTCCAAGGGCGTGGCCTTCTCCTCCAATCCCATCCTGCAGGTCAAGTTGCCGGCATGGCGCTCGCGCTTCGTGCTGTTCGTGCTGTTCGTGGCCTTTGTCGCCCTGATCGTACGGGCCTTGTGGCTGCAGGGCGTGTCCACCGACTTCCTGCAGAAGCAGGGCGCCTCGCGCTACGCGCGTACCCTGGAACTGCCCGCCACGCGCGGCAAGATCACCGACCGCAATGGTCAGGTGCTGGCCTCGTCGGTGCCGGTCAAGGCGATCTGGGCCATTCCCGACGACGTCCAGGCCGCGCCCAAGGACAAGCTGGTGCAACTGGCCAAGCTGCTGGAGATGAGCGATGCCGAGCTGCGCAAGAAGCTGGATTCGGATCGCAGCTTCGTCTACCTGAAACGCCAGGTCGAGCAGGATACCGCCGACAAGATCGTCAAGCTGGGCATCCCCGGCGTGGAAACCCGCAAGGAATACAAGCGCTTCTACCCCGAGGGCGAGGTGATGGCGCACGTGGTCGGCTTCACCAACATCGAAGATGCCGGGCAGGACGGCATGGAACTGGCCGCCCAGAAGACCCTGGCCGGCATGACCGGCAGCCGGCGCGTCATCAAGGACCGCCTGGGCCGCGTGGTGGAGGACATCGAATCCATCCGCGAACCGCATGACGGCCGCGACCTGACCCTGTCCATCGACAGCAAGATCCAGTACATCGCCTTCACCCAACTGAAGGAAGCGGTGGAGAAGTTCAAGGCCAAGGCCGGCGGCATCATCGTGGTCGACGCCAAGACCGGCGAAGTGCTGGCACTGGCCAACCTGCCCACCTACAACCCCAACGACCGCTCGGTGCTGACCGGTGCGCAGCTGCGCAACCGGGTGGTGACCGATACCTTCGAACCGGGCTCGACGCTCAAGCCGTTCACCGTGGCGCTGGCACTGGACACCCATCGCGTCACACCCTCCACCGTGTTCCAGACCGCGCCCGGCAAGATGACCATCGGCACCGCCACCATCGGCGACTCGCATGCCCATGGCCCGCTGACGGTGGCCCAGATCATCGAGAAATCGTCCAACATCGGTACCGCCAAGATCGCCCTGGGCATGCCGCCCGAAGAGATGTGGGAAATGTTCACCACGGTCGGCTTCGGCCAGCAGCCCAAGTTCGGCTTCCCGGGTGCCGTGGCCGGCCGCGTGCGTCCGTACAAGTCCTGGCGTCCGATCGAACAGGCCACCATGAGCTATGGTCACGGTATCTCGGTATCGCTGATCCAGCTGGCGCATGCCTACCTGATCTTCGCCCGCAATGGCGACATCATTCCGCTGTCCTTCACCAAGGTCACCGACTCTCCCATTGGCCAGCGCGTGATCTCGGCCGATACCGCCCTGCAGATGCGCCGCATGCTGGAAACCGTGGTTGCCCCCGGTGGTACCGCGCCCCAGGCCCAGGTGCCGGGTTATCGCGTGGGTGGCAAGACCGGTACCGCCTACAAGATCGAGGGCGGCAAGTATGTGCGCAAGTATGTGGCGTCCTTCTCGGGCATCGCCCCCATGTCGGACCCGCGCCTGATCATCTCGGTCATGATCGACGAGCCGCAAGGGCAGCACTATGGCGGCCCGGTGGCCGGCCCGGTGTTCGCCAACGTGGCCGCCAATGCCTTGCGAGCATTGAACGTGCCGCCGGACTCCAGCGTGACCAACATCATCATTCCCAAAGAACCGCTTGAGGAGAGCATGTAATGTCCAAGCGCGTTCTGAGCCTGCAAGACATACTCGCCTGGCTGCGCCAGGCGGCTCCGTCTGCGCAACTGACGTCCGATTCGCGTCGTGTGGCGCCGGGCGACGTCTTCTTCGCCTACGTGGGCGACGCCGATGGACGCTCCTATATCGCCGATGCCGTCGAGCGCGGTGCGGCTGCGGTCGTCTATGAAGCCGAGGGCTACACTTGGCCGCAAGAGGTCGACGAACCGCACCTGGCCGTGCCCGATCTCAAGGCGCAGGCCGGCGAGATCGCCGCCGCCTGGTATGGGCAGCCTGACCAGGGCATGCTGACCGTGGCTGTCACCGGCACCAACGGCAAGACCTCCTGCGCCTGGTGGCTGGGTAGCGCCCTGTCGCGCCTGCCGGCCATCAGCAATGCCGGCGTGATCGGCACCCTGGGCGTGGGCAGCTTCGTCGGTGGCAAGCAGCAGGGCTTTGATGTGACCGGCTACACCACCCCGGACGCCGTGCTGCTGCAGCGCAGCCTGTCCCGGCTGGCCCAGGGGCGCGTCACGGCGCTGGCCATCGAGGCTTCCTCGATCGGGCTGGCACAAGGGCGCATGAACGGCATGCATGTGGATGTCGCCCTGTTCACCAATTTCACGCGTGATCACCTGGATTTCCATGGTGACATGCAGACCTATGAAGACGCCAAGCGCAAGTTGTTCCAGTGGCCCGGCCTGAAGCACGCCGTGCTCAATCTGGACGATCCCATGGGCCTGCGCCTGCTGCCCTTGCTGGCGGGTCGCCAGGTGCCGGTGATCGGCTACGCGCTGGCCGAAGAGGCTGACGCCCAGGCGGCCGGTATTCCCACGCTGCGCGCCAGCCAGTTGCGCAGCAGCCATGCCGGTACCGTGTTCCATGTCGATTCGCCCTTCGGCAGCGGCCAGGTGAAGACCCAGCTGGTGGGCCGCTTCAATGTCAGCAATGTGCTGGGCATCATGGGCGTGCTGCTGACGCAAGGACTGGCCTGGGACGCCGTCGTGGCGGCCGCTGCCGCCCTGACGCCCGCGCCCGGCCGCATGCAACAGTTCGGCGGGCCGGACGTGCCACTGATCGTGATCGATTACGCGCATACCCCCGATGCGCTGGACAAGACCCTGTCCGCGCTGCGTCAGGTCGCTACCCAGCGCGGCGGCCAGCTGTGGTGCGTGTTCGGCTGCGGGGGCGATCGTGATCCGGGCAAGCGCCCGCAGATGGGCCAGATCGCCGAGCAGGCCGACCATGTGGTGCTGACCAGCGACAATCCGCGCAGCGAAGACCCGCAAGCCATCATCGAACAGATCCGTGCCGGCATGAGCCGCGTGGAACCGGTGCTGCTGGCCGACCGCGCCGGCGCCATCCTGTGGGCCATCCGCCACGCCACCAAGGCGGATGTGGTCCTGCTGGCCGGCAAGGGCCATGAGGCCTACCAGGAAATCGCCGGCAAGAAGTTGCCCTTCCTCGACGCCGACCATGTCGCCCTGGCGCTGGCTGCGCGCTCCACCATGATGGGGGGCGCATGATGCGGTTCGACTTCAGCCAGATGCTGGAATGGATTCGCGCCGCCGAGGCGGCGGCCTCGGCCCATACGGTGCCTGGCGTAATCAATGCGCCGGCCGGTGAACTGATCCTCAACGACGTCGTCACCGACAGCCGGGCGGTCAAGCCCGGCAACGTGTTTGTGGCGCTGCGCGGCGAGCGTTTCGATGCGCACGACTTCCTTGATGCCGTGGCCGCCCAGGGTGCTTCCGCCGTCGTGGTCGAACGCGTACCGCCGGGCTTGACACTGCCGGCCATCGTGGTGCCGGACAGCCGCGCCGCGCTGGGCCAGATCGCCCATGGCTGGCGTCACCGCCGCGGGATCCCGGTCATCGGCGTGACCGGCAGCAACGGCAAGACCACGGTCAAGGAAATGATCGCCGCGATCCTGGCCGCCGCCTTCGGTGAAGACGGCTACCTGGGCACGCGTGGCAACTTCAATAACGAGATCGGCGTGCCGCTGACCCTGTTCCGCCTACGCGACCAGCATCAGGCTGCCGTCATCGAGATGGGCATGAACCATCCGGGCGAGATCGCGGTCCTCTCTCGCATCGCTTCGCCGACGCTGGGCCTGGTCAACAATGCCCAGCGCGAGCACCAGGAATTCATGGCCAGCGTGGAAGCAGTCGCGCGTGAAAACGGCGCCGTGATCCGTCACTTGCCGGCCGATGGCGTGGCCGTATTCCCGGCCGACGACGACTTCACCGCCCTCTGGCGCGAAGAGGCCGGCGCGCGGCGCGTACTGAGCTTCGGCCTCACGCCGCAAGCCGATGTCAGCGCTACCTATCAGGCCGGCACGTTCGGCAGCAGCCTGCAGGTCACCGTCAAGGGGCTGGCCGTTCCCCCGGCACAGTTCAAGCTCGAGCTGGCCGCCGTGGGTGAACACAATGTCCGCAATGCGCTGGCGGCAGTTGCCTGCGCACTGGGTGCCGGCATCG
Organism: Herbaspirillum sp. VT-16-41; assembly: GCF_001994935.1. Lineage (NCBI taxonomy): Bacteria > Pseudomonadati > Pseudomonadota > Betaproteobacteria > Burkholderiales > Oxalobacteraceae > Herbaspirillum > Herbaspirillum sp. VT-16-41. The sequence goes on along the minus strand of NZ_MUXB01000095.1, from coordinate 181,731 downwards.
CGGTCGAGGCCGTGGTGCGCGGCCTGGAAAGCTTTGCCCCGGTCAATGGCCGCCTGCAACGCAAGCAGGCCGTCAGCGGAGCCCTGGTGATCGACGACACCTACAACGCCAACCCCGATTCGGTGCGCGCCGCCATCGACGTGCTGGCCGCCATCAGCGGTCCACGCGTGCTGGTGCTGGGCGACATGGGCGAGGTCGGCGACCAGGGGCCGCAATTCCACGCCGAGATCGGCGCCTATGCGCACAGCCGCGGCATCCCGATGTTCTTCGCGTTGGGCGAACTGAGCAGGCACGCCGTCGCGGCCTTCGGCGCACAGGCACGGCATTTCGACGATATCGCTGCCCTCAATGCAGCGGTGGAGCAGGCCGCACCGCAAGGTGCGACCGTTTTGGTAAAAGGTTCACGCTTCATGAAGATGGAGCGAGTTGTACAGCATCTGGTCAACGTTGAATCCAACACGCAACATCAACAGGAGACCCATTAGCATGCTGGTCTGGCTCGCACAGAATTTTCAACAGGATTTCGGCTTTCTGCGCCTGTTCAACTTCATCACCTTCCGCGCGGTGTTCGCCACGCTGACGGCGTTGTTGATCGGCATGATCGCAGGCCCGGCCGTGATCCGCATGCTGACCCGCATGAAGGTCGGCCAGGCGGTGCGCACCGATGGCCCCCAGACCCACCTGATCAAGTCCGGCACCCCCACCATGGGCGGCGTGCTGATCCTGATCGGCATTGGCATTTCCACGTTGCTGTGGGCCGACCTGTCCAACCGTTTCGTCTGGATCGTGCTGATCGTCACGCTCGGTTTCGGCGCCGTCGGCTGGGTCGATGACTATCGCAAGGTGGTCTATCGCGACCCGCAGGGCATGCGCTCGCGCGAAAAGTATTTCTGGCAGTCGCTGATCGGCCTGGTGGCGGCGTTCTACCTGGCCTTCTCGGTCTCGGAAGTGAGCAACATGAAGGTCTTCGACCTGTTCGTGGCCTGGGTACGTTCCGGCTTCAGCCTGGACCTGCCGCCCAAGGCCGACCTGATCGTGCCGTTCTTCAAGACGGTCACCTATCCGCTGGGTGTGTGGGGCTTCATCGCGCTGACCTATTTCGTCATCGTCGGCACCAGCAATGCCGTCAACCTGACCGACGGCCTGGATGGCCTGGCTATCATGCCCACCGTGCTGGTGGGCGCCGCGCTGGGCCTGTTTGCCTACCTGACCGGCAATGCCAGCTACGCCAAATACCTGTTCATCCCGCACATCCCGGGAGCCGGCGAACTGCTGATCTTCTGCGGCGCCATGGGCGGCGCGGGCCTGGCCTTCCTCTGGTACAACGCCTACCCGGCGCAGGTGTTCATGGGTGACGTCGGTGCGCTGGCGCTGGGCGGCGCCCTGGGCACCATCGCCGTGATCGTGCGCCAGGAAATCGTGCTCTTCATCATGGGTGGCATCTTCGTGGTGGAGACCCTGTCGGTGATGATCCAGGTGGCCTATTTCAAATATACGAAGAAGCGTTTCGGCACCGGCCGCCGCGTGCTGCTGATGGCGCCGCTGCACCATCACTACGAGCAGAAGGGCTGGAAGGAAACCCAGGTGGTGGTCCGTTTCTGGATCATCACAATGATGTTGGTGCTGGTGGGCTTGTCGACGCTGAAGCTGCGCTGAAGTCTGCTTCACCCCGTAGCAGGAAAGAAATCACGGCGCCCTTGCCGACCATGTCAGGGGCGCCTTTGTAGCAAGCAGGTTCTAGAGAAGTGAGTTTGGAAACAACGATGAATTACTCGGGCAAACACGTTCTGGTGCTCGGACTCGGTGAGTCCGGCCTGGCAATGGCGCGGTGGCTGGTCTACTGCGGCGCCAGCGTGCGCGTGGCCGATACCCGTGGCGAAGCGGCCCTGGCCGAGCGCCTGGCCGCCCTGCGCGGTGACGCACCCGAGGCCCAGGCCGTGTTGGGCCAGGCCTTGTCGCCGTCCCTGCTGGAGGGCGTGGACTTCGTCACCGTCAGTCCGGGCCTGGCCCCCGATGGTGAACTGGCCCCCTTGATGCCGGCCATCGCCGAGCGGGGCCTGCCGCTGTGGGGTGAGATCGAACTGTTCGCCCAGGCGCTGGCCGCCTTGCGCGAAGAAACGCTGTACCAGCCCAAGGTCCTGGCCATCACCGGCACCAACGGCAAGACCACGGTGACGCGCCTGACCGGCCTGCTGTGCCAGCGTGCCGGCCTGTCGGTGCAAGTGGCCGGCAATATCAGCCCGGCCGCGCTGGATGTGTTGCGCGAAGCGGTGATCCGGGACAAGGTCTTCCTGGCTGAACTGGCCGAGCAGGATGCGATCGCCGCAGCCCAGGCGCAGGCCGAAGCCGAGGCGCAAGCCGCCCAGCAAGCCGTGCTGGATGCCCAGCAGGCGGCCGAGGCCGAAAAACATCGCCGCGCCGCCGCCCGTATCGAAGAAGCGGCAGCGATTGCCGTGCCGGTGCTGCAGGCCGATCTGCCGGCTGAATCGTCCGCTGAATTGTCTGCTGATCTGTCGACTGATGCACCCGCTGCCCCGCAGCTGGATCTGCTGGCAACGGCTGACGACGGCGAAGCGACCGGGCCGGTGCAACAGCCGCACGAGTCTGTCGAAACAGACCTGCCCGCCGCTGAGATTACTGAGGCCGCTGAGACCACCGGGGCGACAGAAGCCCCTGAAGACGCTGAGCTGGCCGAAACGCCGGTTGCTGCAGAAACAGTCGATCCCGCCGTCGCCGCCACCCTGGAAGTGGCCTCCGACGTCGTGCCGCAGGCCGATCCCGATATGCCCGCCACAACTGGCGAAGCGATGAACCTGGGCGACTTCATGGAAGTCTCGCGAAAGGCTGAAGAAGACGCGCTGGTGGAAGTCCCGCCACCGCCGCCGCCCGAGCCGACCTACCGTGGCAGCATGCCGCAGGCCTGGGTACTGGAGTTGTCCAGCTTCCAGTTGCATACCACGCACAGCCTGCAGCCGCATGCGGCCACCGTGCTCAACCTGACCCAGGACCATCTGGACTGGCACGGCAGCATGGAAAACTATGCCGCCGACAAGGCCCGCATCTTCGGCCAGGGCACGGTGCGCGTGCTCAATCGTGACGATGCGCTGGTGATGGAGATGGCCTCCGGCGCCGCGCCGCTGTCGACCTTCGGCCTGGACGAACCGACCGCGCCCAACAGCTTCGGCCTGGTCAACGACAATGGCATGCAGTGGCTGGCCAATGCCTTCGTGCATGAAGACGACGAGGTGCCGGAAGGCAAGCGGCGCCGCAAGCAGAAGGACATGCTGCCGCCTCCGGTCACCCTGAAGCGCCTGATGCCGGCTGATGCCCTCAAGATCCGCGGCGCCCACAATGCCATGAATGCACTGGCCGCGCTGGCCCTGTGCCGCGCCATCGACCTGCCGATGGCGCCGCTGCTGCATGGCCTGCGCGACTACACCGGCGAGCCGCACCGGGTGGAACTGGTCGGCGTGATCCAGGAAGTGGATTACTACGACGACAGCAAGGGCACCAATGTCGGCGCCACCGTGGCGGCCCTGAACGGCCTGGGCCTGGGTGGTCGTCCGAACCGCATCGTGCTGATTGCCGGTGGCGATGGCAAGGGCCAGGACTTTTCGCCGCTGGACCTGCCGGTGCAGAAATATGCACGCGCCGTATTGCTGATCGGTCGTGATGCCCCCGCTATCCGCGCAGCGCTGGCCGACAGCGGTGTCGATCTGATCGATTGCGCCAGCCTGGAAGCCGCAGTCGAAAAAGCTGGCGAGATCGCGCGCGCCGGCGACATCGTGCTGCTGTCCCCGGCGTGCGCCAGCCTGGATATGTTCCGCAACTACGCCCATCGTGCCGAGGTCTTCGTGGAGGCGGTGCGTGAGTTGGCGCTCTCGCGTGGCGAGGTACTGGCATGAAACTGAACCTGTCATCGATGCGCAACTTGCTGGGTGGCCTCAAGGAGGCTGCGCCGGTGGCCGCCGGCCGGGTCCGTGCCGGTCGCGGCAGCGCATCGGGCAGCATCGGTCTGGAGCAGCGTTCGCGCATGATGGAATACGACCAGCCGCTGATCTGGGTGGTCTTGCTGCTGATGCTGTTCGGCATGGTGATGGTGTATTCGGCCTCGGTGGCCTTGCCGGATTCGCCCAAGTACGCGTCCTATTCGAATTACCACTTCCTGATCCGCCAGGCGATCTTCATCGTGGTCTCCATCATCGCTGGCGCGCTGGCCTTCCGCGTGCGTATCGAGACCTGGCAGAAGTGGGCACCCTACCTGTTCGGCATCACCCTGATCCTGCTGCTGATGGTGCTGGTGCCGGGCGTGGGCAAGGGCGTCAACGGCGCCAAGCGCTGGCTCTCGCTGAAGATCATCAACCTGCAGCCTTCCGAACTGATGAAGCTGTTCATCGTCCTCTATGCGGCCGACTACACGGTGCGCAAGCAGGCGGTGATGCACAAGCTGGTCAAGGGTTTCTTCCCGATGGCCGCAGCGGTCGGCCTGGTGGGTCTGTTGCTGCTGCTGGAACCCGACCTGGGTGCATTCGGCGTGATCGTCTGCATCGCCATGGGCATCCTCTTCCTGGGCGGTATCAATGGTGTCTGGTTCGGCGGCATCGGCGCCACGCTGGTGGGCGTGTTCTCGCTGGTCATCGTGACCTCGCCCTGGCGGCGCGAGCGCATCTTCGCCTACCTCAATCCCTGGGAAGAAGAAAATGCGCTGGGCAAGGCCTACCAGTTGTCGCACTCGCTGATCGCCTTCGGGCGGGGCGAGCTGTTCGGCGTGGGCCTGGGCAGCAGCGTGGAAAAATTGCATTACCTGCCGGAGGCGCACACCGACTTCCTGCTGGCGGTGATCGGCGAGGAACTCGGTTTCGTCGGCGTGCTGGTGGTGGTGCTGCTGTTCTACTGGCTGGTCAAGCACGCCTTCGAGATCGGCCGACAGGCCATCGCGCTGGACCTGACCTTTGCCGGCCTGGTGGCCAAGGGCATCGGCATCTGGCTGGGTGTGCAGGCTTTCATCAACATGGGTGTGAACCTGGGTCTCTTGCCCACCAAGGGCCTGACCTTGCCGCTGATGAGCTACGGCGGATCGGGCGTGCTGTTGAACTGCGTCGGCCTGGCCATCCTGTTGCGCATCGATTACGAAAACCGGGTCCTGATGCGCGGAGGTCGTCTATGAGCGCGCCGCGCAAGTTGCTGATCATGGCGGCCGGGACCGGTGGTCATATCTTCCCCGGCCTGGCCATTGCCGAGACCATGCGCGCGCGTGGCTGGCAGGTATCCTGGCTGGGTACCACGCACGGCATGGAGCGCGATCTGGTGCCGCGCCACGGCGTGGAGATGGACAGCATCGTCTTCGCCGGTCTGCGCGGCAAGGGCCTGATGCATACGGTCAAGGGCGTGTGGCGCCTGGCGGCCAGCTTCTTCCATTGCTTCAGCATCCTCGGTCAGCGTCGCCCGGACGTGGTGCTCGGCATGGGGGGCTACGTCACCGTGCCGGGTGGTGCGATGGCACGCCTGCGCGGCAAGCCGCTGGTGCTGGTCAATGCCGACGCGGCGCTGCTGCTGTCCAACAAGACCCTGACGCCGCTGGCCGACAAGGTGCTGTTCGGTTTCCCCGCCGATTTCGGCCGGGCGGCCGGCAAGGCCGAGGTCACCGGCAATCCGGTGCGCAAGGAAATCATCGCCCTGCCGCAACCGGGCGACCGTTATGCCGCGCGCACCGGCCCGCTGAAGATCCTGGTGGTGGGCGGCAGCCTGGGTGCCAAGGTACTGAACGACAACGTGCCTGCCGCACTGGCCCGGCTGCCTGCCGAATTACGCCCGCAAGTCACGCATCAGTCAGGCAAGCAGCATATCGTCGCGCTGCGTGCGGCCTATGACGCTGCCGGCGTACAGGCCGAGGTGCTCGATTTCATCGACGACATGCCGCGTCGCTACGCCGAGGCCGATCTGGTGATCTGCCGCGCCGGCGCGATCACGGTCTCCGAGCTGACCGCCGCTGGCGTGGCCAGCGTGCTGGTACCGCTGGCGGTCTCGACGACCTCGCACCAGATCGACAACGCCAGGTGGATGGCTGCCAACAAGGCGGCGATCCACCTGCCCCAACGCGAACTGACGCCGGAACACCTGGCCGGTTTGCTGCAGAAACTGGACCGCGCTGCATGCCATGAAATGGCGCAGGCGGCATACGAACAAGGCCGGCGCGATGCCAACGAGGCAATCGCGCGCGTGCTGGAAGGACTGGTAACACCATGAAGCATCGCGTCAAGAACATCCACTTCGTCGGTATCGGCGGCTCCGGGATGAGCGGCATCGCCGAGGTTCTGCTGAACCTGGGCTATGGCGTCTCGGGCTCCGATCTGGGCAGCAACGCCGCCACCCAGCGCCTGGCGCAACTGGGTGCCTGCATCCGCTACGGCCATGCGGCCGAGAACATCGAAGGCGCCGACGCCATCGTCACCTCCACCGCCGTCAAGGGCGACAATCCGGAAGTGCTGGCAGCGCGCAAGAAGCACATCCCCATCGTGCCGCGTGCGGTGATGCTGGGCGAGCTGATGCGCCTGAAGAAGGGCATTGCCATCGCCGGCACCCACGGCAAGACCACCACCACCAGCCTGGTGGCCAGCGTGCTGGCGCAGGGCGGGCTGGACCCCACCTTCGTCATCGGTGGCCGCCTCACCAGTGCCGGCGCCAACGCCAAACTGGGTACCGGCGAATTCATCGTGGCCGAGGCCGACGAGTCCGATGCCTCGTTCCTGAACCTGATGCCGGTCATTGAGGTGATCACCAACATCGACGCCGATCACATGGAGACCTACAACCATGACTTCGCGCGTCTGAAGCAGGCCTTCGTCGAATTCACCCAGCGCCTGCCGTTCTACGGCGTGGCCGTGCTGTGCCTGGATGATCCGCACGTGCGCGAGATCATGCCGATGGTCTCCAAGCCCATCCTCACCTACGGCTTCCATGAAGACGCCGACGTGCGTGCCATCGACGCCAAGGCGGTGGACGGCAAGATGGAATTCACCGTGATCCAGGACGGCTATGCACCCATGCAGGTGAGCCTGAACCAGCCCGGCATGCACAACGTGCAGAACGCCTGCGCCGCCATCGCCATTGCCCGCGAGCTGGACGTAGACGACGCCGCCACCCAGAAGGCGCTGACCGAATTCAATGGCGTCGGTCGCCGCTTTACCCGCTACGGCGAAGTGCCGATCACCGATGCCCAGGGCAAGCCGGCCGGCCACTTCACGCTGGTGGACGACTACGGTCACCATCCGGTCGAAACCGCCGCCACCATCGCCGCCGCCCGTGGCGCCTATCCGGGCCGCCGCCTGGTGCTGGCCTTTCAGCCGCACCGCTATACCCGCACCCGCGATCTTTTCGAGGACTTCGTCAAGGTGCTGTCCTCGCCGGACGTGCTGGTGCTGGCTGAGGTCTATGCGGCCGGTGAATCGCCCATCGTGGCCGCCGACGGCCGCTCGCTGGCGCATGCCCTGCGTGCTGCCGGCAAGGTCGAGCCGGTATTCGTCGATGACATCGGCGACATGCCCGAGACTATCCGCAACGTGGTGCGCGATGGCGATGTGGTCATGACCATGGGTGCGGGATCGATTTCCGCCGTACCGGCGCGCCTGGTGGCGCAGGCTGGCGGCAAGAACGAACAGGGGGCCGCATGATCAGCCAGGACCAGATCAAGGCCTTCGGCCGCGTCGGCGTGCTCTTCGGCGGCCGTTCGGCCGAACGTGAAGTGTCGATGATGTCGGGCAACGGCGTGCTGCAGGCCTTGCGCAGCAAGGGCGTGGATGCGCATCCCTTCGACCCTGCCGTGCGCTCGCTGGGCGAACTGCAGGCCGAGAAGTTTGATCGCGTCTTCATCGCCCTGCATGGCCGCTATGGCGAAGACGGCACCCTGCAGGGTGCGCTGGAACAGATGGGCCTGCCCTATACCGGCCCCGGTGTGATGGCTTCGAGCATCGCCATGGACAAGGTCATGACCAAGCGCATCTGGCTCTCGCACGGCCTGCCCACGCCGCGTTTCCTGACGCTGGACGCCAAGGCCACCGGCCGTGAGCAGCTGCGCCAGGTACCGGACGAACTGGGCCTGCCGCTGATGCTCAAGGCCCCGCACGAAGGCTCGACCATTGGCATCGCCAAGGTCAACGGCTATTCGGACATGCAGGAAGGCTTCGACCTGTGCGCCCGCTACGACAGCGTGGTGCTGGCCGAAGAATTCATCCGCGGCCGCGAGTTGACCGTGCCGGTGCTGGGAACGGGCCGTGAGGCGCGTGCCTTGCCGGTCATCGAGATCCGCGCGCCGGAGGGTAACTATGATTACCAGAACAAGTATTTCACCGATGACACGAAATATTTGTGTCCGGCCCCGCTTGACGAGGAACTGACGCGCCATCTGCGTGATCTGGCGGTACAGGCTTTCAATGCGCTGGGTTGCCGCGGCTGGAGCCGGGTCGATTTCATGTTGCGCGAGACCGATGGCAAGGCCGAACCCTATCTGCTGGAAATCAACACCTCGCCCGGCATGACCGGTCATTCGCTGGTGCCGATGGCGGCCAAGGCGGTGGGCATGAGCTATGAGGACCTGTGTTGCGAAATCCTGCAGATGGCGGCGCTGGACATGACGCCTTCCAAGGACTGGACGCCGCAGGCGGGCCAGTCGTGATGGTTCGGGTCTAAGGGAGCGCGCGCGTCGATGTGGCAGGACGTCAAGATGCTCAACGCCATCAGCAGTGCGCTCATTGCGCTGGTGCTGCTGGCCCTGGTGGCATCCGGGTTGTGGTGGGTGGCGCAGCGGCCGATGTTTACGCTGCACACGATACGTATCGAGTCCGCCGGCGAGTTGCCGCTGGAAAAGGTCAATGCGTTGACGGTGCGGGCTACTGCGGTGCCGCGCATCCACGGCAATTTCTTCACCGCCGACCTGACGGCGGTGCGGGCGGCCTTCGAGGCCGTGCCCTGGGTGCGCAAGGCCATGGTGCGGCGCGAATGGCCGGACCGGCTGGTGGTGAAGATCGAGGAACACAAGGCCCTGGGTACCTGGGGTGAAGATGGCAAGTTGTTGTCGCAGAAGGGCGATGTGTTTACCGCCAACCTGGCCGAGGCCGAGGACGACGGTGACCTGCTGGAATTCGATGGCCCGCCCGGCAGCGAGCAGCAGGTAGTGGCGCGGCTGGCGTTGTTCCGCCAGTGGTTCGCACCGATCAAGCTGGAGCCGGAGTCGCTGGTGCTGTCCAATCGCTATGCCTGGACGGTGCGCCTGGACAACGGCATGACGGTCGAACTGGGGCGTGATCAGGGCGATGCGGTCCTGAAGGAACGTGTGGCAAGGCTGGTGGCGGTGTATCCGCAACTGCTGGAAAGATTGCAGGGCAAGATAGAAAGTGTCGACTTGCGCTATCCCAACGGGATGGCGTTGAAGGCGGATGGAATGGTGCTGGCGGCAATGAACGGGAAAAAGAAATAAGCGGAACGCTATGACAAAAGACGCAAAAAATCTGATCGTCGGCCTGGACATCGGCACCTCGAAAGTGGTGGCGGTGGTGGCCGAGGTGCTGCCCGACGGCCGCCACGAAGTGATCGGGCTGGGCCAGTCCGAATCCAAGGGGCTCAAGAAGGGGGTGGTGGTCAATATCGAAGCCACCGTCGAATCCATCCAGCGCGCCCTGGAAGAGGCCGAGCTGATGGCCGACTGCAAGATCCGCAATGTCTATACCGGCATTGCCGGCAGCCACATCCGCAGCTTCAACTCCAGCGGCATGGTGGCCATCAAGGACAAGGAAGTCACCGCGGCCGACGTCTCCCGCGTGATCGAGACCGCCAAGGCGGTCAACATCCCGACCGACCAGCAATTGCTGCACACGGTGCCGCAGGAATTCATCGTCGACAACCAGGAAGATGTGCGCGAGCCCATCGGCATGAGCGGCATCCGCCTGGAAGTGAAGGTTCACATCGTCACCGGCGCCGTCTCGGCCGTCCAGAACATCGTCAAGTGCGTGCGCCGCTGCGGTTTGGAAGTATCGGACCTGATCCTGCAACCGATGGCCTCGGCCGATTCGGTGCTGACCACCGACGAGCGCGAGCTGGGCGTGGTGCTGGTCGATATCGGCGGCGGCACCACCGACGTGGCGGTGTTCACCGAAGGCGCGATCCGGCACACCGCGGTGATTCCGATTGCCGGCGACCAGATCACCAACGACATCGCCATGGCCCTGCGCACCCCGACGCTGGAGGCCGAAGAGATCAAGCTGCGTTATGGCGTGGCCAAGCAGATCCTGGCTGATCCGACCGAGACCCTGGAAGTGCCGGGCCTGGGCGACCGCAATCCGCGCACGCTGTCGCGTCAGGCGCTGGCGGCGGTCATCGAGCCGCGTGTGGAAGAGCTGTTCGCGCTGGTGCACCAGGTGGTGCGCGAGTCGGGTTACGAAGAGGTGCTGTCCTCCGGCATCGTCCTTACCGGCGGCTCGGCGATGATGCCGGGCATGACCGAACTGGCTGAAGACATCTTCTTGAAGCCGGCCCGCCTGGGAACGCCCGAATACAGCGGCCAGCTGGCCGACGTGGTGCGCAGCCCGCGCTACTCGACCGTGCTGGGCCTGCTGCAGGAAGCCAAGAAGCAATACCTGCGCGGCTACATCGTGACCCGCCAGGAAGGCTCGGTGAAGGCGGTCTGGCAGCGCATGAAGGAATGGTTCCTCGGCAACTTCTGAGGACCGCGTCCCGCGGGCTATACGGGCGGGCTGTGGAATGCATCAGGATGTAAAAGCATTGGTGGGCGCTGGCGTAACGGCTGTAGGGTTCAGGCAGTCGACATGGACGGGACGCCAGCAGATGGGCAGGACGGTTTTGTTGGGATAGCGGTAGCAGGCATGACTCGCAACATTCATTCGTGGCATTCGTAGCATTCGTGGCATCGGCAGTATTGGTTTCAAAAGTTAAAGCAGCAACAACAGGGAATTGAACGTATAGACAGCAGTGATCAGTTGCTAGTCGTCACACCGCGTGATGCCTATCAACTGCCAGCTGCAGGACACATATATTTAAAGGAGTCATCATGGAAATCGATATGGTCGACAATGCGACGCTGGGGACGATCATCAAGGTCGTTGGCGTTGGCGGTGCTGGCGGCAATGCCGTGCAGCACATGATTAACAAGGGTGTCTCTGGCGTCGAATTCATCGCCGCCAACACGGATGCCCAGGCGCTCAAGCAATCCAAGGCGCATAACGTCATCCAGATCGGTGATACCGGTCTGGGCGCCGGCATGCAGCCTGACGTCGGTCGCCGTCTGGCCGAGGAAACCCGTGCCCGCATCGAAGATTCCCTGCGCGGGGCGCACATGGTCTTCATCGCCGCCGGCATGGGTGGCGGCACCGGCACGGGTGCCGCACCGGTGGTGGCGCAGGTGGCCAAGTCGCTGGGCGCGCTGACCGTGGCAGTGGTCTCCAAGCCGTTCTCCTACGAAGGCCAGAAGTGCATGGACATCGCCGACGCCGGTCTGGAAGAGCTGACCCAGCACGTCGATTCGCTGATCATCATCCTCAATGAAAAGCTGGAAGAGATCTACGAAGACGACAGCATGATCGAATGGCTGTCCCATGCTGACGACGTGCTCAACAACGCCGTGGCCGGTATTGCCGAGATCATCAACGTCCCGGGTCACATCAACGTCGACTTCAACGACGTCAAGACCATCATGGGCGAGCAGGGCAAGGCCATGATGGGTACCGCCACCGCTGCCGGCGTGGACCGCGCCCGCGTGGCCGCCGAGCAGGCCGTGGCCTCGCCGCTGCTGGATGGCATCGACCTGTCGGGCGCCCGCGGCGTGCTGGTCAACGTGACCGCCAGCCGTGGCCTGAAGGGTAAGGAAATCAAGGAAGTGATGGCGACCGTGCGTGCCTTCGCGGCCCCTGACGCTTCCATCGCCCAGGGTATCGCCTACGACGACAGCATGGGCGACGAGATCCGCGTCACCGTGGTGGCCACCGGCCTGGGCCGTGCCCGCAAGGCCGTGCAACTGGTGCAGACCCCGGTCATGCGTACCGGTACCCACAACGAACCGATGATGGCCGTCGGTGGCGTCATGCCGCAAGGCGCAGCGCAACCGGCTGCTGCCTTCGGTGGCCTGAAGGCTCCGGCCGTGTGGCGTCGCGAGTCGGCTTCCGACACCGTGCGCGCGCTGGAAAAGAACGGCATGGAAACCTACGACATCCCGGCCTTCCTGCGCAAGCAGGCGGACTGAGTCGGGTGCTCGGTGCTGGCCTGCGCAGTCGAAGCAGGCCGGCCGGTTCCGAGGCATACTAACGCCGCGCCTGGTGCGCGGCGTTTTTTCGTGCGTCGCCCGCGGGCAACTCATCTGTCCGATCGATCAATCGGGCCAGATTCATCACCTAGATCACTTATACAACCAGACGAGGAAACACCATGACCATCAAGATCGGCGACCGCCTGCCCGAAGGCACCCTGACCGAATTCATCGAGACCGAGACCGAAGGCTGCAGCCTGGGCCCCAACGCCTTCAAGGTGTCCGACCTGGTCAAGGGCAAGAAGATTGCCTTGTTCGCCCTGCCCGGCGCCTTCACCCCGACCTGTTCGGCCAAGCACGTGCCGGGCTACATCGCCCTGGCGGATCAGTTCAAGGCCAAGGGTGTGGACGAGATCTGGTGCCTTTCGGTCAACGACGCCTTCGTCATGGGCGCCTGGGGCCGCGACCAGAAGGCCACCGGCATCGTGCGCATGTTCGGCGACGGCAGCGCCACCTTCACCAAGGCACTGGGCATGGAGTTCGACCTGACCGAACGCAACATGGGCGTGCGTTCGCAGCGCTATTCGATGCTGCTCGAAGATGGCGTGGTCAAGCAGCTGAACCTGGAAGCACCGGGCAAGTTCGAGGTGTCCGACGCCGAGACCCTGCTGGGCCAACTGGGCTGATTTCCTCCGGGAATCCTGCAACGGCATGCTGCGGCATGCCGTTTTGCTTTTTGGAAATGGCAAGTCGTGCAAGAAGTCGTTGCGAGACCACACCGGCGGGTCTTTGCAGATGGGAACGATTTGCAACAAAGCCGCGCCGTGGCGGGGCGGGGGGAGGGCATCTTGGCTATAATGGCCGGATGTTGAAACAGCGCACAATCAAGAATCTGGTCAAGACCACGGGCGTCGGTCTGCACTCCGGCACCAAGGTCGAGCTGACCCTGCGCCCGGCTGCGCCCGACACCGGCATCATCTTCCGTCGCGTCGACCTGGACCCGGTGGTCGAGCTGCCGATGATGGCCACTGGCGTGGGCGATACCCGCATGGCCTCGACCCTGACCAAGGATGGCGCCAAGGTTTCCACCGTCGAACACCTGCTGTCGGCCTGCGCCGGCCTGGGCATCGACAACCTGTATATCGATCTGACCGCCGAAGAAATCCCCATCATGGATGGCTCGGCCTCGTCCTTCGTCTTCCTGCTGCAGCAGGCCGGCCTGCAGGAACAGAATGCGGCCAAGAAATTCATCCGCGTCAAGAAGCCGGTGGAAGTGCGCGAAGGCAGCGGTGACAAGGAAAAATGGGCACGTCTGGAACCCTATGACGGTTTCCGCCTGAAGTTCTTCATCGAATTCAACCACCCCGCCGTGGATGGCACCGGCCAGGTCGCCGAAGTTGATTTCGGCATCGACTCCTACGTCAAGGAAATCGCCCGCGCGCGCACCTTCGGTTTCATGCAGGACGTCGAAACCCTGCGCGGCATGGGCCTGGCGCGGGGCGGCTCCTTCGAGAACGCCATCGTCATGGACGAGTACCGCATCCTCAACGCCGACGGCCTGCGCTACGATAACGAGTTCGTCCGCCACAAGATCCTGGACGCCATCGGCGACCTCTACATCATCGGCCATCCCTTGCTGGCCAGCTACGACGCCCACAAGTCCGGCCACGGGCTCAACAACCTGTTGCTGCGCGAACTGCTGTCGCAACCCGACGCCTATGAAATCGTCAGCTTCGACAAGCTGGAACAGGCGCCGCAGACCTACGTCATGCAGGCCAAGCAGGAGTGGGCGCTGAACTGATCGCTTAACCGCCCAGCAGCAGCCATGAATGCAGACGCCCCGGCCTGGACCGGGGCGTTTCTTTTTGGCGCTGCAGAGTGGGCTGGTAAAAAATCTTGTAAATCTTTTATCAGGACAGGGGCGGGCGGGTCTAGCTTCCCTCGGGAAATGGCGACGATTCCCCTGCCTGCTTGGACGATCTGCGACCGTCGCGACGCCGTATCATGGCATCGATCGCATCCTTCAGGCCCTGACTGCGCGGGTCGCTGGCCAGCGTACTGCTGAGCTCGGCGAAGGAGGAGAGGGCGCCCTCGGTCAGCTCCAGCACCCGTTTGGGCGGAGGTGGAGGGGCAGTTTTGCCAACTTGCACTTTGATTCGGATTGAATTAACCTGCCATCCGTCCTTCAGCAGGCGGTCCTGCAGCCTCGGGGTTTGCTGCTTCAACCGGGCCGCCAGCGCTGCATTGGGCGCGCTCATGACCAGCACGCCAGCTTCGAACTGCAAGATCTGACACGCGGCAAACATCGCCGGCAACGACGCGGCGACCGACTGCTGCAGCGTGCCCATGCGAGCCAGGGCGGGCAAGAGCGCCGCCATCGTCGAATTCGACCGCAAGAAATCCGCGGCTCCCTTCGTGCTCTTCGCCATGCGTTGGGCGCTCGTGGGGGCAGGCCGATAAGGGGTGAACGTAGATGGGTACTTCATCTTTAAACCTTATCACATCCGGTGTCTGACCGGCCGGAGACCAAGGAGCAAAGATGCAAATTATCCTGCTGCACCCCCGTTTCACCAAAGCCCGTTCCGTCACGCTGGGCAGCAAGCACCTGTTCATCCTGATGTTCCTGCTGGTCGGCCTGATCGCCGGCTCCTCGACACTGATCACCTACTTCCTGCTGCGCCAGGCCGGAGACCCCGATGCCTCCCCGCTGCTGCACAAGCTGGCGGTATCGATGAGCCAGGAAGAGGACGGCCGCAACGAAAAATTCCTCAAGGAAAACCTGGCCATGATGGCCGTCAAGGTCGGCGAGATGCAGGCCCAGATGATGCGCCTGGATGCGCTGGGCGAGCGGGTGCAGGGCCTGGCCGGCATCCGTCCCGAGGAATTCAACTTCAAGGAGTCGCCCGGTCGCGGCGGCGCCGAAGTCTCCAGCCTGGCCGGTCCGGGCCGCGATGTCGGCCTGGACGAGTTGCGCCGCATGCTGGACAACCTGGCCGTGGATGCCGGGCATCGCACCGATTACCTCAACGCCGTCGAATCCACCCTGATGGGTGACAAGATCAAGTCGCGCCTGTTGCCGACCAACCAGCCGGTCAACGTCGCCTACAATTCGTCCAGCTTCGGCTGGCGCCTGGACCCCTTCACCGGCCACAATGCCTTCCATGAAGGCCTGGACTTCCCCGCTGCGGTCGGTACGCGCATCGTCGCAGCGGCGGCCGGCGTGGTGATTGCCTCGGAATATCATTACCAGTTTGGCAACATGCTGGAAATCGACCACGGCAACAACATCATCACCCGTTACGCCCACGCCTCGCGCCTTTATGTGAAGGTGGGCGACATCGTCAAGCGTGGCCAGCATGTGGCCGATGTTGGCTCCACCGGCCGTTCCACTGGCGCCCACCTGCATTTCGAGGTGCGCATCCGTGGTATCGCCCAGGACCCGCGCAAGTTCCTGGCGCTGGGCGCCAATGGTGGCAACCAGCCCAAGCAGATGCCGGTGTTCGTGGCCGGTCGCTGAGCCCTGGCCCCCGGCCGGGCGCGCCGGCCTGAATATTTCTTCACGCGCCCCTTCCACCTTGAAACCTTGCAAACCTGCCCGATCTAAGGCTTTACCGCCCCGGGCCGGGCCGTAAAGCCATTGGCGCGGGCCTGCGTGCTAAAATCCATGGTTTATTTTCGGGCGTTGTCGGCCGGAACCCCACGGCCGGGTGCCAAACGTCTATCTGCCGGATCATTCATCGGCGCTTTTATAGAATCCAAGCATGTCATTCCTGACCAAGATTTTCGGCAGCCGTAACCAGCGTCTGCTCAAACAATATCAAAAAATCGTCCGCCAGATTAACGCGCTGGAGCCCTCGGTCGAGAAGCTGACCGATGCTGAACTGCAAGCCAAGACGCCCGAATTCAAGCAACGCATCGCCGGCGGCGAAGCGCTCGACGCGATCCTGCCGGAAGCCTTTGCGGTCTGCCGCGAAGCCAGCCGTCGCGTGCTCAAGATGCGCCACTTCGATGTCCAGCTGATCGGTGGCATGGCCCTGCACTTCGGCAAGATCGCCGAAATGCGTACCGGCGAAGGCAAGACCCTGATGGCGACCCTGCCGGCCTACCTCAATGCCCTGGCCGGCAAGGGCGTGCACGTGGTGACCGTCAACGACTACCTGGCGCAGCGCGACGCCGACGACATGGGACAACTCTACAGCTGGCTGGGCCTGACCACCGGCGTGAACCTGTCGCAGATGGAGCACGACGTCAAGCAGGAGGCCTACGCGGCCGACATCACCTACGGTACCAACAACGAATTCGGCTTCGACTACCTGCGCGACAACATGGTCTTCGATGCCGACGACCGCGTGCAGCGCGCCCTGAACTTCGCCATCGTCGACGAAGTGGACTCGATCCTGATCGACGAAGCGCGTACCCCGCTGATCATCTCCGGCCAAGCCGAGAACCACACCGAGCTGTACCACAAGATGAACGCCGTGCCGCCGCTGCTGACGCTGCAGATCGGCGAGGAAACCCCCGACGGCAAGGGCAAGATCGAAGTCCCGGGTGACTACACCAAGGATGAGAAGAGCCACCAGGTGCTGCTGACCGAAGCCGGTCACGACAAGGCCGAGGAAATCCTCACCCAGATGGGCTTGCTGGCTGAAGGCGCCTCGCTCTACGACGCCGCCAACATCACCCTGATCCACCACCTGTACGCCGCCCTGCGCGCCCACACCCTGTACCACCGCGACCAGCACTATGTGGTGCAGAACGGCGAAGTGGTGATCGTGGACGAATTCACCGGTCGTCTCATGACCGGACGCCGCTGGTCCGACGGCCTGCACCAGGCGGTGGAAGCCAAGGAAGGCGTGAAGATCCAGAACGAGAACCAGACCCTGGCCTCGATCACCTTCCAGAACTACTTCCGCATGTACGGCAAGCTCTCCGGCATGACCGGCACGGCCGATACCGAAGCCTACGAATTCCAGGAAATCTATCACCTGGAAACCGTCGTGATCCCGCCCAACCGTCCCAATGCCCGCAAGGACCGCCAGGATCAGGTCTACAAGACCGCGCAAGAGAAGTACATGGCGATGGTCAAGGACATCCAGGACTGCTACGAGCGCGGCCAGCCCGTGCTGGTGGGCACCACCTCGATCGAGAACTCGGAACTGCTGTCGGGCATCCTGACCAAGGCCAAGCTGCCGCACAACGTCCTGAACGCCAAGCAGCACGCTCGCGAAGCCGAGATCGTCGCCCAGGCCGGCCGTCCCAAGATGATCACCATCGCCACCAACATGGCCGGTCGCGGTACCGACATCGTGCTGGGTGGCAACATGGGCAAGCAGATCCAGCTGATCGAGGCCGACGAGTCCCTGTCGGACGCCGACAAGGCCGCCAGGTCGCAGCAGCTGCGCGATGAATGGCAGTCCCTGCACGACCACGTGGTCAATGCCGGCGGCCTGCACATCATCGGTACCGAACGTCACGAATCGCGTCGCGTGGACAACCAGTTGCGTGGCCGTTCCGGCCGCCAGGGCGACCCGGGTTCCTCGCGCTTCTACCTGTCGCTGGACGATGCGCTGCTGCGCATCTTCGCCGGCGACCGCGTGCGCGCCATCATGGACCGCCTGAAGATGCCCGAAGGCGAACCGATCGAGGCCGGCATCGTCAGCCGCTCCATCGAATCGGCCCAGCGCAAGGTGGAAGCCCGCAACTTCGACATCCGCAAGCAACTGCTGGAATACGACGACGTCGCCAACGACCAGCGCAAGGTGATCTACCAGCAGCGTAACGAGCTGCTGGAATCGGTGGAAATGGCCGAGATGATCGCCTCCCTGCGCGATGGCGTCTTCACCGACCTGTTCCGCCAGTACGTGCCGGCCGAGTCGATGGAAGAGCAGTGGGACATCCCCGGCCTGCAAGCTGCGCTGACCGGCGAATGGCAGCTCGACGTTTCGCTGGAAGCGATGCTGGCAGCCGAGCCGGATCTGTCCGACGAAGACCTGCTGGAGCGCCTGCTGACCGCTGCCAAGGACGCCTACGACGCCAAGGTCGCCGTGGTCGGCGTGGAGGCCTTCGCCGGTTTCGAGCGCAGCGTCATGCTGCAGAGCATCGACAACCACTGGCGCGAACACCTGGCGGCGCTGGATCACCTGCGCCAGGGTATCCACCTGCGTGGTTATGCGCAGAAGAACCCCAAGCAGGAATACAAGCGCGAAGCCTTCGAACTGTTCGCCCAGATGCTGGACCTGATCAAGAACGAAGTGATCAAGGTGGTCATGACGGTCCGCATCCAGAGCCGCGAGGAAATCGAAGCGGCCGAGGAAAGCATGTCCGGTGGCTCGCCCATCAACGTCAACTACCAGCACGCCGACTTCAATCCGGAAGCCGCGCCCGAGGAACTGCTGGCGCCGACGGCCCTGGCCGACAGTGACGATGGTTCAGAGTACCCCAAGGTCGGTCGCAACGACCCCTGCCCATGCGGCAGCGGCAAGAAGTACAAGCAATGCCACGGCAAGCTGGCCTGATCACCTGATCGTCCGCCCGCTGTCGAAGAGAAGGCCGTTCCCCCGCCCGGGTGAACGGCCTTTTTGCTGGTGGCTGGGGCTACGCGCCGCTGTGCTTCACGCCTTATGATGAGCGCACCGGCCGCCAGGCCCCGCCAGATTGTCCGCCCTCCAGGAGAACAAGAAGATGATATCCGCCACGTCTTTCCGTCCCGCCCTTTGCGGCGCGCTGGCTGCAGCCCTGCTGCTGGCCGGCTGCGCCTCGTCGCCGCTGCCGCAATGGCGCGATAGCGACAACGCCGGCTATGCCCCGGTCACGCCGGCCATCCCCATCACCAACACCGGCGTGCCAGCGGTGGCCATCAGCACTGCTGCGCCCACCCGCGCGGCGCTGGTGGCGGCGGCCAGGGCCGAGTGGGATTTCTTCGGCAACCAGCAGATCGACATGCGCCACGATCCCTTCAGCGCTCCGCGCCTGGGCCTGCTGGAAGATGAAGGCGAGGCCGTGCAGCGCGTGGCCGAATACTGGCATGCGGTCGGCAAGAACCTGACTGGTGCAGACTGCCAGCAGGCCTGGTCGGCGGCCTTCATTTCCTGGCTGATGGTCAGCAGCAATGTGGCGCCGCAGGACTTCGCGCCCAGTGAAACCCATTTCAACTACCTGAGCTTCCTCAAGGACCGCCAGTCGCGTCCCTCGCCGCAATTCGTGCTGCGCCCGCCCGAGAGTGAGCCGCTCACGCCCGGTGACCTGATCTGCGCTCCACGCGGCAACAACAATGCGACCTCCATCGACGAGATACGCCCCGGCCTGGCAGGGCATTGCGACATGGTGGTGGAAGTCCATGCCGAGGATGGCTGGGCCGGGGTGATCGGCGGCAATGTCTTCAACTCGGTGTCTGAATCGCTGATTCCGGTCGATGACCAGGGCCGGGCGCAGCCGATCGCGCAGCGGCCCTGGCTGGTGGTGGTCAAGAACCTGCTGCCCTGACCGGCACATCGCATGTTGATCCTGGCCAAGATCCTGCTCGGACCGCTGCTGTTGCTGCAGGGCAGGCGCCTGCGCAAGACCGCATTGCGCCTGCCCGAGGCCAGCGGCCCGCGCAGCGGCGTGGAGATACCGGCCAGCTATGTCAGCGCCAGCGCTGCCACCGCGCCGCTGCGGGTGCTGGTGGTCGGGGATTCCTCGGCCGCCGGTGTCGGTGTGGAACATCAGGAGCAGGCGCTGGCCCAGCCGCTGGCGCGCCAGCTCGCCACCCGCAGCGGCCGGCCGGTGGCCTGGCAACTGGTGGCGCAGAGCGGCGTCAATTCGCTGGAAGCCCTGGACCTGCTGACGCGTCACGAGATCGGCCCGGCCACCGTGCTGGTGGTGGCGCTGGGCGTCAATGACGTGACCTCGCAGATGTCGGCCCGCCGTTATGTCGCCAACTTGCGCCGGCTGAGCGAGCGCCTGATGGCGCAGGCCGGTGTGGAACACATCGTCTTTTCCGGCTTGCCCCCCATGCATCTGCTGCCGTTGGCGCCGCAGCCGCTGCGCTGGTACCTGGGGCGCTGCGCCCGCAAGCTGGATGGCGCATTGCGCGCCTGGATAGGGCGCGACCCGGCGTTGCGCTACTGCTCGCTGCAATGGGCCTTGCCGCATGGCATGGCGCTGGACCGCTTCCACCCCGGCCCCGGCCAGTATGCCCAATGGGCAGTGATGTGCGCCGAGATCGTCGAAACCGGCTTCCTGCGTCATCAGCCGGTGACGGAAAGTGTTTAAAATACGCGTTCCGATTTTTACGCTGAAAGCTCGCCATGGCCGTCAATTCCCCGATCCCCGTCCCTTCCGACCTCAAAGCCGTTGCCGGCATCGAACTCGGCCATGCCGAGGCGGGCGTGCGCAAGGCCAATCGCAAGGACGTGCTGGTCATGAAGCTGGCCGAGACCGCCACCGTGGCCGGCGTATTCACCAAGAACCGCTTCTGCGCTGCACCGGTGCAGATCTGCCAGGCCAACCTGGCCCAGTTGAGCGCCGCCAAGCCCATCCGTGCACTGGTCATCAACACCGGCAATGCCAACGCCGGCACCGGTGAAGAAGGCCTGCAGCGCGCCAGGTCGGTCTGCGCCGCCCTGGCCCAGCAGATGGGCGTGGAGCCGCAGCAGATCCTGCCGTTTTCCACCGGCGTGATCCTGGAGCCGCTGCCGGCAGAGCGCATCATCGCCGGCCTGCCGCAGGCCATCGGCAACCTCAAGGCCGATAACTGGTTCAACGCGGCCGAGTCCATCATGACCACCGACACCCAGCCCAAGGCCGCTTCGCGCACCCTGAGCATCGGCGGCAAGCAGGTGGTGATGACCGGCATCAGCAAGGGCGCCGGCATGATCAAGCCCAACATGGCCACCATGCTGGGCTTCCTGGCCTTCGACGCCAAGCTGCCACAGGCGCTGCTGAACCAGCTGGTCAAGGATGCCGCCGACCACTCCTTCAACTGCATCACCATCGATGGCGACACCTCGACCAACGATTCCTTCATCCTGATGGCCACCGGCGCCGGCGAACTGGAGATCACCAGTGCCGACAGCGACGACTACAAGCAACTGGCCGCCGCCGTCACCGACCTCTCGCAGCATCTGGCGCACCAGATCGTGCGTGATGGCGAAGGTGCCACCAAGTTCATCGAAGTGGCCGTGGAAGACGGCAAGAGCGTCGAGGAATGCCGCCAGATCGCCTATTCCATCGGCCACTCGCCCCTGGTCAAGACCGCCTTCTTCGCCTCCGATCCGAACTTGGGCCGCATCCTGGCCGCCATCGGCTATGCCGGCATCGACGACCTGGATGTGTCCAGGATCAACCTCTGGCTGGACGATGTCTGGGTCGCCAAGGACGGCGGTCGCAACCCCGACTACCGCGAGGAAGACGGTCAGCGCGTCATGAAGAAGGCCGAAATCGTGGTCCGTGTGAAGCTGGCGCGCGGCACGGCCAAGGCCTCCATCTGGACCTGCGACCTGTCGCACGATTACGTGTCGATCAACGCCGACTACCGTTCCTGATCTCCTGACAGGACCTGTCACCGCGCGCCCGCCCGCCCACCATCCCCGGGCCGGCGGCGCGCCCGGGATGGTGGCGGCAACATGAATGCCCGCGCCCTCGGAACAATTTAATTCACGCCGGCCGCTGCCGTGTTGCGCCACAATGTGGCGTCGCATCTACTCTCAAGCCCATCCCAAGCACTGATCACCATGACCCAGTTAGACCAATTCCTGCAGCGTGCCGAAGCCTTGCTGGCGCGCGTCGAAGCCATCCTGCCCAATGCCGCCGCCCGCGAACCGGACTGGAACGCCGCCGTCGCCTTCCGTTGGCGCGGTGCCACCGCCCAGCGCGCCGGCTACCTGCAGGCCGTGGGCCAGATTTCGCGGATCTGCCTGTCCGACCTGCACAATATCGGCCCGCAAAAGGAACAGATTGACCAGAATACCCGCCAGTTCGTCGAAGGCCGCCCGGCCAACAACGTGCTGCTGACCGGTGCACGCGGCACCGGCAAGTCCTCGCTGATCAAAGCCTGCCTGAACCAGTACGCCGAGCGTGGCCTGCGCCTGATCGAGGTGGACAAGGACGACCTGCATGACCTGCAGGACATCGTTGAACTGGTGGCGGCGCGCCCGGAGCGCTTCATCGTCTTCTGCGACGATCTGTCCTTCGAAGAGGGCGAGGGCGGCTACAAGGCGCTGAAGGTGGCGCTGGACGGCAGCATTGCGGCCCAGTCCGACAATGTGCTCATCTACGCCACCTCCAACCGCCGCCACCTGATGCCGGAGCGCCTCTCCGACAACAGCACCTATACCCACACCGAGGATGGCGACCTGCATCCCGGCGAGACGGTGGAAGAAAAGATTTCGCTCTCCGAGCGTTTCGGCCTGTGGGTGACCTTCTATCCCTTCAAGCAGGACGACTTCCTCGACATCGTCGCCCACTGGCTGCGCCACTTCGGTTGCACCGACGCCCAGATCGCCGAAGCCCGTGCCGATGCGCTGCGCTGGGCGCTGCAGCGCAGTTCCCGCTCGGGTCGCGTGGCCTGGCAGTTCGCCCGTGATTACGCCGGCAAGGCGCAGGCCTGATGAGCCAGAACGCCAAGCCGATCGACGTCGCCGTGGGCATCCTGATGCAGCCCAACGGCGACGTGCTGCTGGGCCAGCGCCCGGAGGGCAAGCCCTATGCCGGTTACTGGGAGTTCCCGGGCGGCAAGGTGGAGCCGGGCGAAGGCATCTTCGCGGCCCTGCAGCGGGAGTTCAAGGAAGAGCTGGGCATCGAGGTGCTGGACGGCGAACCCTGGTGCGGCGTCGAACACGTCTATCCGCATGCCCATGTGCGCCTGCACTTCTACATCAGCCGCCAGTGGCGTGGCGAGCCGCAAAGCCTGGAAGGCCAGGCCTTTGCCTGGCAGGGGAGCGTGGGCGTGCAGCCGCTGCTGCCGGCGACCATTCCGCTGATCCAGTGGCTGGACCAGTTGCGCTACGGCGAGCCGGCGTGAGCGTGCTCAAGCCTCGGCCCTGGCACTGCCAGCCATGCAGGATTCAAAAGCGGGGATTTGAGCAAATGTGAAGGAAAAAGCCCGTCATCACTGTACGGGCTTGTCCCCTTCGTCTTCCAGCGGCAGGTTCACTGCGGGGATGGTGTACTTTTCTTCCGCCCAGGCTCCAAGGTCGATTTGCTTGCAGCGCTCGGAGCAGAACGGCCGATACTTGTTCTTTTCACTCCACTCCACCTTGGTGCCACAGGTCGGGCAATCCACTATCGTCGCCATACGCGTTACTTCAATTCGTTCGTTACAGGTCAAAAGCCGCACAGGGCCAGTTCGAAGGGGACTTCACCCTCGAAGGAGCGTGGCTTCTCGTCGCCATCCTGCTGGGTGAAACGCACCCACAGCATGTACTTGTTGGCGGAAATCTCGGGGATCGCACCCAGTTCGATATCCAGCGACAGGCGCAGCATCTGGTAGACCTTGCCTTGCAGCATCTGCTGGTAACTGCCGCCTTCGGCGTTGATCTTCACGGCATGGCCCGATTCGCGCAGCAGACGCATGACGATGCCGATGGCGTCGAACAAGGGGATCAGCGGGGCGAACCAGTTGGAAATGTCCTGGAAGCGGCGCTCGAAGGAATGCTGTTGCCAGGCGTAATAGGCCGGCAGGTCGAACTCGCAGGCGCCGCCCGGGATGATGGTGCGGCCACGGATGCTCATCAGCCATTCGTTGTCGCGGATGTTCTGGCCGGTCTTGCCTTGCGCGGCCGAGAGGGCAGTGCTGGCCTGGTCCACTTCGGCCAGGATGGCGTTGAGCATCTCCGGCTCGACATTGGGATTGGACTGATAGGCCAGCAGGATCTGTTTCTGCCGTTCCAGTTCTTGCAGCAGGTCGGACTTGAGGTCGGCGCGTCCGGCTACCTCCAGCATTTCGAAAATGGTGGCCAGGGCGATGTGATGCTGATGCGGGCTTTCCTGGTGCAGGAAGAAGACGAATTTCTCGTAGAGGTCTTCCAGTCGCAGCAGCGTGCGAATACGCTCATTGAAAGGGTATTCGTAGACGATCAAAGCATGATCCCTTTATCGGTGAACCGGACTTGTTGAAGGCCGCTGACAGGCGCGCTGGTGCAAAATACCTCGTCAACATTGCAATGTTTGTGATTCTGACCCATGCAGCAGAAAATTACAAATGCAGCCCTCATCAAATGAAGCCTTAGGTAACGTGGCGCCGCTGCTGCCGCCACCACCCCCGCCATCGATCACAGCGCGCCCGCCAGGGCCAGGTAGCGCGCATGCAGCGCATTCACCTGTTCGGGCAGCGCGGCATTGTCACCGCCGTTGTCGATGACGTCGTCCGCCACCGCCAAACGCGCCTGGCGGCTGGCCTGGGCGGCCATGATGGCTTCCACCTCGTCGCGCTGCAGGCCGTTGCGCTGCATGACGCGGGCCACCTGTACCTGTTCCGGGCAATCGACCACCAGGATGCGGCTGGCGCGCCCGACCCAGGTGCCGGACTCCACCAGCAGCGGCACCACGAAGATGACGTAGCTGCCGGTGGCGACCTCGGCCTGGCGCACCGTCTCGCTGCGGATCAGCGGGTGCAGGATCGCTTCCAGCGCATGGCGGGCGTTGGGATGGGAAAACACGTGATGGCGCATCCTCGCGCGGTCCATGGCGCCCCGCGCATCGATGAATTCGTCGCCGAAATGGGCGCGGATGGGGGCAATGGCCATGCCCTCGGGCGCGGTCAGGGCATGGGCGATGGCATCGGTATCTACCAGCGAGGCGCCCAGTTCACCGAAGAGATTG
Source organism: Herbaspirillum sp. VT-16-41 (assembly GCF_001994935.1). Lineage (NCBI taxonomy): Bacteria > Pseudomonadati > Pseudomonadota > Betaproteobacteria > Burkholderiales > Oxalobacteraceae > Herbaspirillum > Herbaspirillum sp. VT-16-41. The sequence continues at coordinate 156,680 of NZ_MUXB01000095.1, read as the reverse complement.
GCCACCGTGGTCTTGCCGCTGCCGATGCCGCCGGTCAGGCCGATGGTGAAGCGTTCAGTCAAGGAAGTCATGGGATAGGTTCAGTAAGCGAAGTGAGTCAGGTTCAGCCAGGTGCCATCCAGCAGCAGGGCCAGCAGGCCGGCGCCGGCCAGGCAGGGGCCGAATGGAATGGCCTGGCCGCGCTGGTGGCGCCCGCCGACCATCAGCGCCAGGCCCAGCAGGGCGCCCATCACCGAGGCCAGCAGCAGCACCAGCGGCAGCGCCTGCCAACCCAGCCAGGCGCCCAGGGCGGCCATGAGCTTGAAGTCGCCATAGCCCAGGCCGTCCTTGCCGGTGGCCAGCTTGAAGATCCAGAAGATCAGCCACAGCACGCCATAGCCGGCGGCCGCGCCCAGCACTGCATCGGGCAGCGCCACCAGGCGATGGTTCAGGTTCACCAGCAACCCCAGCCATAGCAGCGGCAGGGTCAGGTCATCGGGCAGCAGCATGGTGTCGGCATCGATGAAGGCGAGCGCAATCAGGAAGGCGCTGCAGAGCATGACGGCCAGCCCGGTGGCGCCCAGTCCGAAGCGCCAGGCCACCAGGGCGAACAGGAGCGCGGTCAGCAGCTCCACCAGCGGATAGCGCGGGCTGATCCTGGCCTGGCAAAAACTGCAGCGGCCGCGCAGCAGTAGCCAGCTCAGCACCGGCAGCTTGTGCCACGGCGCCAGCGGCCGGGCGCAGTGCGGGCAGGCGGAATGGGGCAGCCAGAGGTCGTAGCGATCCTGATGCGGCAGGGCTTCGCCGCGCTCCATCGCCACAAAATTGGCGGTCTCGCGCAGCATCATGATGGGCAGGCGGTGGATCACTACGTTCAGGAAGCTACCCACCAGCAGGCCCAGCAGGGCCGCCAGGCCGGCCAGGGCGGGATTGCCGGGGAGGGCGTAGGCTTCCAGGAAATGCATGGTCGGGTTCAGTCGTATCGGGTCGTGAAGTCAAGGCGCAGGGGGGAGTAGCCGCAGCAGGCCGGTCGTGCCGTCTACCGTCACACCACCGAACCCATGCGAAATACCGGCAGATACATCGCGACCACCAGCCCGCCGATGACCACGCCAAGCACCGCCATGATAACGGGTTCCATCAGGCTGGTGAGGGCGCTGACGGCTTCGTCGACCTCGCGTTCGTTGAGTTCGGCGATCTTGCCCAGCATTGCGTCCAGCGCGCCGGCCTCCTCGCCCACGGCGGTCATCTGCACCGCCAGGTCGGGGAAGACCCCGGTGGCCTGCATCGCGCCATGCAGGGATGCGCCATTGCGCACCGCATCGCGCACCGCCAGCGAGGCCTCGGCGAAGACCACGTTGCCGGCCGCTCCGGCGACGGTTTCCAGCGCTTCCACCAGCGCGATGCCGGCACCGAAGAGTGTGCCGAAGGTGCGGCTCCAACGTGCCAGCGCAGCCTGTCGCAACAGCCTGCCGAAGATCGGCAATGACAGGCTCAGCCGCTGCACCCGCGCCCGCAGCGCCGGATAGCGGCGCCAGGCATGCAGGGCCAGCAAGCCGCTCACGGCCAGGCCCAGCAACAGCATCGGCCAGTAGCGGCCCAGCACGCGCGCCAAGTTCATCACGATGCGGGTGGGCAGCGGCAGTTCGGCGCCGAACTGCTGGAACATCTGCTCGAAGGCCGGTACCACCCACAGCATGATGACGGCGGTCACCACGATCGCCACCAGCACCACCGCGCCCGGATAGGCCAGCGCCGCCCTGACCTTGCCCCGCAGCGCCAGCGACTTCTCGCGATAGAGGGCGATGCGCTCCAGCATGCTGTCGAGCATGCCGGCCTCCTCGGCGGCGCGCACCAGGTTGCAGAACAGGCCATCGAAATGGCGCGGATGGCGCTGCAGCGCGGCGTGCAGGCTGTCGCCGCGTGACACCTGTTGCCGCACTTCGCCCAGCAGGCCGGCCAGTGGCCCCTGGCCGGCGCCCCGGATGGCGATGTCCAGCGACTGCAGCAGCGGCAGACCGGCCTGCAGCATGGTGGCCAGCTGGCGCGTGAAGAGCGCGATCTGCTTGTCGCTGATGCGGGCGCGGGAGGGCTTGCGGGGGGCGACCCGGGTGGTGGTGCTGCCGACACTACCTGCCTCTCGCCGCAGGCGCGCCACCCGCAGTCCCTGGCGGCGTAGTTGGGCGCGCGCCTGGGCTTCGTCGCTGGCCTGCAGGACACCGCGCTGCGGCTGTCCGTACCGATCCAGGCCTTCCCAGCGGAAGTGTTTTGGTTCAGGTGCCGGCAAGGATCTCTCCCATGCTGGTTTCGCCGCGCAGGACCTTGAGCAGTCCGGCGCGGCGCAGGTCGATGATGCCCTCGGCCTGCGCCTGGCGTGCCAGCTCCAGCGTGCCGGCCTGGGCCAGGATCAGCGCCTGCATGGCGGCGCTGACCGGCATCACCTGGTAGATGCCGGTGCGGCCGCGATAGCCGCTCTGGTTGCAGGCCGGGCAGCCTTGCGGGACATAGGTGGATGGCTTGCCCGGCGCCGGACGCCGGCAGCGGCACAGCTTGCGTACCAGCCGCTGTGCCACGATCAGGCTCACCGACGCAGCGATGTTGTAGGCCGGCACCCCCATGTTGAGCAGGCGCGTGAGGGTCGAGGGGGCGTCGTTGGTGTGCAGGGTGGAGAGCACCAGGTGCCCGGTCTGGGACGCCTTGACCGCGATGTCGGCGGTTTCCAGGTCGCGGATTTCGCCCACCATCAGCACGTCCGGGTCCTGGCGCAGGAAGGCGCGCAGCGCCGTGGCGAAGTCCAGCCCGGCGCGTTCGTTGATGCCGACCTGGTTGATGCCGGGCAGGTTGATTTCCACCGGGTCCTCGGCGGTGGCGATGTTGACTCCGGGGCGGTTGAGCCGCTGCAGGCAGGCGTACAGGGAGACCGTCTTGCCCGAGCCGGTGGGGCCGGTCATCAGCACCAGCCCATGCGGTCGGGCGATGGCTTGCAGCAGCGCTTCCTGCTGGGCCGGTTCATAGCCCAGTTCGGCGATGGAGAAGCTGGCCTGGGCGGTATCGAGAATGCGCAGGACGATCTTTTCGCCGAACTGCGTAGGCAGGGTGGAGACGCGCAGGTCGATGCTGCGCTGGGCCAGTGCCAGGCGCATCTTGCCGTCCTGGGGCAGGCGCTTTTCGGCGATGTCCAGACGCGCCAGGATCTTCAGGCGGGTAGCCAGCTTGTCGCGCAGTGTCAGCGGTGGCTGCGCCAGTTCGTGCAGCACGCCATCGACGCGCAGGCGCACGCGGAAGAAGTGTTCGAAGGGTTCGAAATGCAGGTCGGAGGCGCCCATGCCGACGGCGTCGGCCAGCAGCTTGTGCAGCAGGCGTACTACCGGGACATCGTCATCGGCCACCGCCGGGGTTTGAGCTTGCATGACTGGCATGGGACTCCTCCGCGCAAAGGGGAGCCAGTCTCCCACGCAAGCTTGCGCGCGGCCAAGCGGGCTGGCCGATTGCCTGCGTCAAAGTCGGCAGAGTTCGATACAGGAACAGGCCCTAGTCGCCTCGCGTTTGCGACTGCGGCACGGCGATCAGCTTGACCATGCGGATCGCCTGGTTCTGGACCTGCACGATTTCGATCACGCAGCCCTCGAACTTCACGGCCACGCTGGCTTCGGGGATGTCCTGCAGGGTTTCCAGCAGCAGGCCGTTGATGGTCTTGGGGCCATCCAGCGGCAGCGTCAGGCCCAGGCGCTTGTTGATGTCGCGCAGGGTGGTGCTGCCTTCGAGCAGGCAACTGCCGTCCTTGTCCCAGCCAAAGCCTTCACCCGAGGAGCCGGGCGAGGAGGTGGTGAATTCGCCGATCATCTCTTCGATGATGTCTTCCAGGGTCACCAGGCCCTGCACCTCGCCGTATTCATCGACGACGATGCCCAGGCGCTCGTGATTCTCCTGGAAATACTGAAGCTGCGTGAAGACGTCGGTTTCCACCGGCACGTAATACGGGACCGACAGCAGGGCACGGATATCGTCGTGGCTGATGTCCTCTTCCTGGCGGAACAGCGACACCGTCTTGCGCACATGCAGGATGCCGACGATATGGTTGATTTCCCCTTCGTAGACCGGCAGCTTGTTGTGATAGCAGGTGGCCAGCTGGTGCAGGATCTCTTCCACCGGCGCGGCCAGGTTCAGGGCCTCGACCTGGGCACGCGGCGTCATCACGTCTTCCACCGAGATCTTTTCCAGGTCGAACAGGTTCAGCAGGATGCTCTTGTGCTTCTGCGGGATGAAGCTGCCGCCTTCGAGCACGATGGAGCGCAGTTCTTCCGGCGAGATGCGCTGTTCGGCTGCCCGCGCCCCGGTCTTGATGCGCAACAGCTTCAGGATCGCCGAGACGAAGATGTTGACGAACCAGATCAGCGGCTTGGCCAGCCGCATGAGCGGCTTGAGCACGAAACTGGTGAACAGGGCAATGCGTTCGGGATAGGTGGCCCCGATCACCTTGGGGACGATTTCGGCAAAGATGATCAGCAAGGCCGCCACGAAGGCGGTGGCGGCGGTGATCACGCGCTGGTGGTTGCCGAAGGCGGTAATGGCCAGCGCCGTCACCAGCGCGGTGGCCAGTGCATTGATGAGGGTATTGGCGATCAGGATCAGCGACAGCAGCCGTTCAGTGCGATCGAGCAGCCACAGGATGGTGATGGCGGCACGGTTGCCCTGTTTGGCCAGGTGCCGCAGGCGATGGCGGTTGGCGGCCATCAGCGCCGTCTCGGTCATCGAAAAGAAGGCCGAGAGCAGGATCAGGATCAGGAGTGCAAGAGCTTGCACCCATATGGGTACGGTATCCAAACGTTGCCGTCAGGTTGATTGCCCTCGCGCACGGGAGGGATTCGGCGGACCTGCTTGCCTGTGGCCAGGGCGGGCAGGGCGGCCAGCGAGCGCCAAAGTCTAGACGATGGGGGCCTATCCCGCAAGCCGGGCCGGCGCGGAAGGGGGTGCTTGCCCCTCAGTAACCCCGCACACGGTCATACAGATGCGGTGGCGGCAGCCCACCCAGCATGGCCGAGATGGCTACCGCCGCCTGGCGGGCGCGCTCCCGCCGCGACGGCGTCGCCGCCGCATGCGGCGTCACCAGCACGCGGGGGTGGCGCCAGACCGCCGCGTCGGCAGGCAAGGGCTCTTCATCGAACACGTCCAGCACGGCGCCCGACAGCTGGCCCTCGTCCAGCGCGGCCAGCAGGTCGGGCAGGCACAGGTGGCTGCCGCGCCCGACGTTGATGACGGCCGCGCCACGTGGCAGCTGGCGCAGCAGGTCGGCGTCGAGCAGGTGGCGGGTGTCCTCGGTTTCCGGCAGGAGGCAGATCAGGATATCGGTGCGCGCCAGGAAGGCAGGCAACTGGTCGGCACCGGCATAACAGCTCAGTCCCTTTTCGCTGCGCGGCGAGCGCGCCCAGCCGGCGGTGTCGAAACCGATGGTGGCGTGCATGCGCGCCGTGGCCAGCCCCAGCGCCCCCAGGCCGAGCACGCCCACCCGGGTTTCCAGGGCGGTGCGCGGGGTGGAGAACTCCAGCCATTGCGCCCTTGCCTGCTGAGCAACGATGCGCGGCATGTCCTTCAACAGCATGAGGCTGCTCATGACGGTGAATTCGGCCATGCGCTGCTGGGTTTCGGGCGTGACCATGCGCACGATGGGCAGGTCCGGCAAGTGCGGATCGGCCAGGATGTGGTCGACCCCGGCCGCGCTGCTGATGATGGCCTTCAGGTTGGGGAAGCGGGCCAGGCGCCCCGCTTCGGGTTGCCAGACCAGGACATATTCCACCCGGGCCGGATCGACTTCAGGGTCGTCCCAGGCGCACACCTCCAGTCCCAGTCCGGGGGCGAACTCATGGAAACTGGCGCGCCACTCCGGTAGCGCGGCGGCACCGCCGGACTTGACCAGCAGTACGGGGGAGGAAGAACTCATGGGCGGGGCTCCACAGGATTGGCCTGATGCATGGGACGGCGCAATGCCGGGTCGAAGGGATTGATCTGGCGCGACAGCGCCGCGGCTTCCCGTTGCAACATCTGTACCACGGTTGGCAGACGTTCCTCGGTCAGGCGCGAGGTGAGCGTGCCCACGCTGAGCGCACCGACGATGGCGCCGCTGCAGTCGAACAGCGGCACGCCCAGGCCGGCCATGCCGTCGAGCAGACCCGCCTGGCGTGCTGCATAGCCGGTTTCACGCACACGCTCGATTTCGGTGCGCAGGTAGACCTCGTCATAGACCCCGAACTCGCGCAGGCGCGGCACGTTGTAGCGGATCACTTCCTCGCGCTCCTGCTCCGGCAGGAAGGCGAGGATGGACAGCGCACCCTGGCCCACGCCCAGCGCCACCCGGCCGCCGATGTCGCCGGTGAAGGCACGGATCGGGAAGGGACCGTCGACCCGGTCCACGCAGACCGCGTCGAAGCGCGAGCGTACCAGCAGGAAGACAGTGTCGCCCAGGCTGCCGCACAGGCGCAGCAGCGCCGGCCGGCACAGGCTGCGCAGGTCGGAGGCATTGCCGGCGCGCGCGGCCAGCGCGAACAGGTCCATCCCCAGGCGGTACAGCTTGCTGCGTTCATCCTGCTCCACCACGCCTTCGCTGACCAGGGCCTGCAGCAGGCGGTGCGTGGTGCCTTGCGTGAGGCCGATGGCCTTGGCCACCTGGGTCACCCGCATGCCTTGCGGTGGTGCATCGGCCAGTGCGCGCAACACCGCGAAGGTGCGCTGGATGCCGTTGACCGGCAGGGTGGCCGGGGCGGTGGTCGAGGAGGCCTCGTCGTTGTCGTCGCTCATGAGGGGGCTGTTGTCTGCTGGGTGGAATCGGTGGCGTCACGCCCTCCGAGTTATTCCATCTGATGAAATAATTATTAAAAATTTCCTGTCTGTCGAAATACGATAGCAGAATTGGCACCGAAATTGCATCAATAACGAAACAGGAGACGCGCATATCACCCCAGTCCTTGAGGTGGATGCGACTTTACAGATGAATGCATCGGAGTGCCCGCCGGCCGACAAGCCCGCCAGCCGCGCAGCGCCCGAACTTTGCGACAGGGAGCTTGCAATGTCATTTCTCACGCTGACCAATGTCAGTAAGTTCTACGGCGATACCCAGGCGGTATCGGGCTTCAACCTGACGGTGGAGAAGGGGGAATTCATTTCCCTGCTGGGACCCTCCGGTTGCGGCAAGACCACCACCCTGCAGATGATTGCGGGCTTCGAGAACGTCAGCGGCGGCCGCATCGAACTTGATGGCCGCGACATCACCCATGCCAAGCCCAATACCCGTGGCCTGGGCATCGTGTTCCAGACCTATGCGCTGTTCCCGCACATGACGGTGGAGCAGAACGTGGCCTTCGGCCTGGAGATGCGCAAGTGCGCGCCCGCCGAGAAGCGCGACCGCGTGGCGCAGGCGCTGGCCCTGGTGCACCTGGAAAAGCATGGCGCCCGTTATCCGCGTGAACTGTCCGGCGGCCAGCGTCAGCGCGTGGCCCTGGCGCGCGCGCTGGTGATCGCACCGCCCGTGCTGCTGCTGGACGAGCCGCTGTCCAACCTGGACGCCAAGCTGCGCGAGGAAATGCAATTCGAACTGCGCGACATCCAGCGCAAGGTCGGCACCACCACCATCATGGTGACCCACGATCAGAGCGAGGCCATGTCCATCAGCGATCGCGTGGTGGTGATGGAGGCCGGGCATATCACCCAGGTGGGCCGTCCCATCAATGTGTATGAACATCCGGCCAATCGCTTCATCTCCACCTTCGTGGGCAAGGCCAACCTGCTGGAAGGCCAGGTGGTGGGCGCTGCCGGCGAGCGCGCCGATATCGCCGTGGGCGGCATGATGCTCAGCCTGGAGAGCAACGACAGTGGCCTGCGCGGCGGCGGTCGCGTGGTGCTGGGTCTGCGTCCGGAAAAGATCCGCTGTACCGAGCCCGGCCAGGGCCGCTGCAATGGCGAGGTGGTACGCCGCTTCTTCCTGGGTAGCCAGTGGATGTACGAGGTGCAGACGCCGCTGGGACTGCTGTCCGTGCTGGCCCCCAACGATGGCGCCGAGGCGCTGGAGCAGGGCGCGACGCTGGGCCTGGCCTGGAGCGACTTCAACCTGCGCCTGGTCTCCACCGCCCGTAGCGACGAACGGGTGCCGGCATGAGTGCGGCCGGTACCTCGCCGGCGGTGGCATCCGTCGTGACGGCACCGCAAGGCGGCAAGGCCCCCGGCCAGCGCAGCCTGCCCTGGCTGATGTCGGCCCCGGCCATCCTGCTGTGCACGGTGATGCTGCTGGTCCCGTTGCTGCTGACCTTCGTGCTGTCCTTCAATGCCTATGACGCCGAGACCGGTCCCAAGGCCGGGACCTTCACGCTGGAGCATTACCAGGCGGTGCTCACCGATCCCTACTACTACGCCATCTTCTGGCGCACGCTGTGGATCTCGGGCCTGGTCACGCTGATCTGCATCGTGCTGGGCGCGCCGGAAGCCTACATCCTCAATCGCATGCGCAAGCCCTGGCGTTCCGTCATGCTGCTGGTGGTGCTGGCACCGCTGATGATTTCGGTGGTGGTGCGGGCCTTCGGCTGGAGCATGCTGCTGGGACCGGAAGGCCTGATCAACAGCCTGCTGATGGCGCTGGGTTTCAGTCGCGTCAAACTGCTCTATACCGAGACGGCCATCGTCATCGCCCTGGTGCATGTGATGCTGCCCTTCATGGTGATTCCGGTGTGGACCTCGCTGCAAAAGCTCGATGGTGGTGTGGCCAATGCTGCGCTGTCGCTGGGAGCCTCGCCCACGACCGTGCTGCGCCGTATCGTGCTGCCGCAGATCATGCCGGGCATCCTCTCGGGCAGCCTGATCGTCTTCGGCCTGTCGGCCAGCTCCTTTGCCATTCCGGGTCTCCTGGGCGGACGTCGCCTGAAGATGATGGCCACCATCATCTACGACGAATACCTGCACGAACTGAACTGGCCCCTGGGCGCGGCCATCGCGCTGCTGCTGCTGGTGGCCAACCTGGTCATCATGCTGGGCTGGAATCGCATGATCGAACGTCGCTACAAGAAAGCGCTGGGCTGAACCATGAACAAGAACGGACCGATTGCATTGCTGTTCAATGCGCTGGTGATCCTCTTCACGCTGGCGCCGATCCTGGTGGTGTGCGTGATCGCCTTCACCCCGGAAAACACCCTCACCATGAACGGGCCGGAATTCTCGCTGCGCTGGTTCAAGGCGGTATTCGAATTCCCCGATTTCGTCAGCTCCTTCTGGAACAGCCTGTGGCTGGCGCTGGCGGCGGCCACCATCTCCACCGTGCTGGCCATTCCGGCAGCCATGGCGCTGGTGCGTTATCCGCATCGCTGGTCGGGCGCCTTGCAGGGCCTGTTCCTGTCGCCGCTGATCATTCCCCACCTGGTGCTGGGCGTGGCCTTGCTGCGCCTGTTCTCGGTGGTGGGCGGCGCCGGCAGTTTCGGCTGGCTGGTGCTGGCGCACTCGCTGGTGGTGACGCCCTACACCATGCGCCTGATCATGGCCGCGCTGATCGGTTTCGACCGCAGTGCCGAACAGGCCGCGCTGTCGCTGGGGGCAAGCCGCTCCACGGTGTTCCTGCGCATCACGCTGCCGATGATCCTGCCGGGCATCACCGGTGGCTGGCTGCTGGCCTTCATCAACAGCTTCGATGAAGTCACCATGTCCATCTTCGTGACTTCGCCCTCGACGGTGACGCTGCCGGTGCGCATGTACATGTACGCCACCGAATCCATCGATCCGATGATGGCGGCGGTGTCGGCCCTGATGGTGGCCATCACGGCGGTGGCGATGATCATCCTGGATCGGGTCTACGGCCTGGACCGCGTACTGGTGGGGCGCACATGAGCGATTTCGCTTCTCCCCAGGGTGCGCAGCTGGTACGGCTGGCCGAGCAGGATCGCGCCACTGTCAGCTTCACCCTCGATGGTCGCGCCGTCACCGCGCTGGAAGGCGATACCGTGCTGACCGCCGTGCTGACCTGCGCCGGCAGCCTGCGCCGCAATGAATTCAGCGGCCAGCCTCGCGCCGGCTTCTGCATGATGGGCGCCTGCCAGGATTGCTGGATCGCCACCGACAGCGGTGAACGCCTGCGTGCCTGCTCCACCTTCATCCGCGCCGGCATGCAATTGCGCAGCGGCCAGGGGGAGGGCATATGAGTCGACTTCCTCCCGTGATCGTCGGCGCCGGACCGGCCGGCGTGCGCGCGGCGCAGACACTGCTGGCCCATGGCCTGCGGCCGGTGCTGATCGACGAGGCGGCCCAGGCGGGCGGCCAGATCTATCGTCAGCCGCCCGGCGGGTTCCGGCGCAGCCGCAAGACGCTCTATGGTTTCGAGGCCGGGCGCGCGCAGTCGGTGCATGCCGCCTTCCATGCCTTGCGCGAGGCCATCGATTATCGTCCGCAGACCCTGGTATGGAATGCCCAGCCCGGCCTGCTCGACCTGATGGATGGCCAGGCCCAGTCCGCGGCCACCCTGGCCTGGGAAGACATCATTGTCGCCACCGGCGCCACCGACCGCGTCCTGCCCTTCCCGGGCTGGACCACGCCGGGCGTCTATACGCTGGGTGGCGCGCAGGTTGCGCTCAAGTTCCAGGGATGCGCCATCGGCCGCTCGGTGGTGTTGGCCGGCAATGGTCCGCTGCTGTATCTGGTGGCCTATCAATACGCCAAGGCCGGTGCCCATGTGGCCGCCGTGCTCGACAGCAGCAGCCTGGTCGACCGCATCGCGGCCCTGCCAGCCATGCTGGGCCAGCCGGCCTTGCTGGCCAAGGGCATCTACTATCTGGCCTGGCTGAGGCTGCATGGCGTGCCCGTCCACACCCATGCCGAGGTGCTGCGGGTGGAGGGCGAGTCGCGCGTGCAGAGCGTGGTCTGGCGGCGTCACCTGCCTGCCCGCGCCGGTGCCAGGGCAGTTGCCGAGCGGCGCATCGATTGTGATGCCGTCGGCTTCGGTTATGCCCTGCGCTCCGAAACGCAACTGGCCGACCTGCTGGGTTGCCGCTTCCGTTTCGACCCGCTGCAGCGGGCGCATCTGCCGGTGCGCGATCGCGCTACCCGTAGCAGCGTGCCGGGCGTCTATCTGGCCGGCGACGGCGCCGGCATCATGGGTGCGGACGCTGCCGAACTGGCCGGTGAGCGTGCCGCACTGGCGCTGTTGCAGGATCGCGGCCTTACCGTCGATGGCGCCCGGGTGGCGCAGATCGAGGCCACGCTCGCGCAGATCGGCGCCTTCCGCGTGGGGCTGGAGCGGGCCTTTCCCTTCCCGGAGCACTGGGCAGCCAACGCCCCCGATGATCTGGTGATCTGCCGCTGCGAAAACATCCGCGCCGGAGAGTTGCGCGCAGCCGTGCGCGAAAAAGGCGCAGCTGAAATGAATCGCCTGAAGGCCCTGACCCGCGTGGGCATGGGGCGCTGTCAGGGGCGCATGTGCGGTGCCGCGGCAGCGGAGATACTGGCCCATGCGGCTGCGATACCGGTGGCCGAGGTCGGTCGCCTGCGCGGTCAGGCGCCGATCAAGCCCATTCCCATGGGCATGCATGTGCCGTCGGCTGCGTTGCCGTCGGCGCAGGTCATTGCCCTGCATGCCGGGGAGGATGCATCGTGAATACCGTTTCCACTGAAGTGCTCATCATCGGCGGCGGCATCGTCGGCGCATCGGCTGCGCTGGTGCTGGCCAAGGCCGGCCGTCGCGTGACGGTGCTGGAGCGCGATCTTTGTGGTTCGCGTTCAAGTGGCGTGAACTATGGCGGCGTGCGTCGCCAGGGTCGGCCCGAGGTGCAGTTGCCGCTGTCGCAGCGTGCGCACCAGATCTGGGGCGAGCTGGAGTCGCTCATCGGCACCACCGGCGAATATGAACGCAGTGGCCACTTCAAGCTGGCCCTTAGCGCAGCCGACATGCAGGCCCTGGAAGCCTACGCCGAACTGAGCCGGCCTTATGGGCTGGGCATCGAACTGATCAGTGGCGAGCGCCTGCGTGAGCAATGCCCCTGGCTGGGCGGCGCGGCGGTCGGCGGCTCCTTGTGTCCGGAAGACGGCCAGGCCAATCCACGTCTGGTATCGCCGGCCTTCGCCCGCGCTGCGCAGGCGGCCGGAGCGCGCATCATCGAGGGCTGCGAAGTGTTGCAGGTGGGCCATGACGGCCAGAGTTTCGTGGCCGAAGCACGGCATGGCGAAGCGCCTTTGCAGTTGCGCGCCGAGGTGTTGATCAACTGCGCCGGCGCCTGGGCCAACCGGGTGGCGCAAGCCTTCGGTGAGGCCGTGCCCTTGACCAGCGGTCATCCCAGCATGGTGGTGACCGAGCCCATCCCGCATTTCCTGCCCTGGAGCCTGGGCGTGGAAGGGGGATCGATCTATTGCCGCCAGGTGGCCCGTGGCAACGTGGTGCTGGGCGGCGGTCGCGGCTATGTGCTGGATGAACAGCGCGCCCGCGCCTCGCACGACTCCATCCTCGGCCTGCTGCCGCAGGCGGCGGCCTTGCTGCCTGCGCTGCGGCACGTCCACATCATCCGCACCTGGAGCGGGGTGGAAGGCTACCTGCCGGACCACCACCCGGTGATCGGCCCCAGCAGCACGCAGCCGGGCCTGCTGCACGGCTTCGGCTTCTGCGGCGCCGGTTTCCAGATCGGCCCGGCCGCCGGCGAAGCGCTGGCCGAGCTGGTGCTGCATGGCCGCAGCAATATCGACCTGGATGCATTCTCGATTGCCCGTTTTGCGCCGAGGCCTGCCGTCTCCACGGTCCCCGTGGTCGGCACCGATGGCACAGACACCCCCGACCTGCTGTCCTCCCACCCTGAAAGGAAGATCTCATGATGTCGCTTTCCCGTCCCGGCGCGCTGGCCGCCGCCCTTGGCATGACTTTGCTGGCCTGCGGGGGTGCCCAGGCACAGACCCGCACGCTCTACATCGGAATGAACGGCGGCAACATGGAAAAGACCTTCACGCAAGCGGTCTTTGGCCCCTTTGAGCAGAAGTACAACGTCAAGATCGCCGTGGTGCCGGGCGGTTCCGCCGATATCCTGGCCAAGGCCCAGGCCGCCAAGGACAAGCCGCAGATGCACCTGATGTTTCTCGATGATGGTGTGATGTACCGGGCCGTCGGCATGGGCCTGTGCGAGAAACAGAAGCCCAATCCGAACCTGGCCAACCTGCTGCCGGTGGCGCACATCAAGGACGACATGGCCACCGGCGTGACCATCAGCGTCACCGGCCTGGCCTACAACACCAAGGTCTATGCAGAGAAGGGCTGGGCGCCGCCGACCTCCTGGCTGGACCTGGCCGATCCCAAGCTGAAAGGGCGGGTGGTGTTCCAGTCGCTGCCTTCCTCGACCTTCGGGCTGCATGCCTTCCTTGCCTTCAATCAGCTCAAGGGCGGCACCGATGCCAACGTCGATCCCGGCTTCAAGGCCTGGCCATCGACCATCGGCCCCAATGTGCTGGAGTACATCTCCAACTCGGCCAAGATCTCCGAGATGGCGCAGACCGGGGAAGCCGCTCTGTTCCCTTACACCCCGACCCAATCCACCATCCTCAAGAGCAAGGGCGTGCCGGTGGAATATGTGCAGCCCAAGGAAGGCGCCATCGTGCTGATGGTGGCGCAGTGCGTGATCGCCAACAACACCGAGCCGCAACTGGCCCAGGAACTGGCGGCCTACCTGCTCTCGCCGCAGGCGCAAGCCCTGGCGCTGGAAAACGGCAACTACAACCCGACCAATACCAAGGTCCAGGTCAGCGGCCCGGCAGCGACCGAACAGGCCCGCATGAATGGCTTCGTGAAGGCGGCGCGGGCAGTGGACTGGGACGAGATCAACAAGAACCGTGCCGTCTGGAATACCCGCTGGAGCCGCACCATCGAACGATGATTCGCCGCGCAGGCGAGGTCGGCGGGTGATCTACCCTTATGGCGCAGTCGGATCATCTGGCCGATTGCAGCCAATGACAGAACCTCTGGCAGTCTTTGGCGCCACCCTTCGCGGTGGCGTTTTTTTTCGGTGCCGGTACCGCAGCTTATCTGCCGGATGGATCAATCGTTCTCGATTCTGCTGTGGCGTAGATGAGCGTGGCGTACGGGGCGCATTGGCCTTCAAGGCAAAATGCGCGTATAATGAGGGGATCGCTCAAGAAAAGAGCGGAAATCCTGATCTCCACGCGCCTTGCCGCAGTCCGATCCCTGCAATCCGCGTGATCCGCATCTTCATCCGCTTCCCCGAGTAAAGAACCAACGCTATCGGTCTCACCGCAAGCGCGTTCGCCTGTCCTCCGACCTTAACGCTCCCGGCCGCCTGTTTGCGTGGCCAGTCGTCAAAGCCAGAGATTGCAAATCCCCGAGCCCTTCCTCGCTGGAGGTCGCGCGCTCATGCACAAGAAAGAGAAAATGGCAAAAGAAGAACTGATTGAAATGCAAGGACAAGTTTCCGAAGTCCTCCCTGATTCGCGCTTCCGTGTCGCGCTGGACAACGGCCACTCGCTGATCGCCTATACGGCTGGTCGCATGAAAAAGAACTTCATCAAGATTCTGGCCGGTGACAAGGTCACCCTGGAACTGTCGCCCTACGACCTGAACAAGGGTCGCATCATCTTCCGTCACCTGGAGCAGCGCGGCCCCTCCGGCCCCCGTCCGGGCTTCCGTCGCCGCTGATCGCTGGCGCGACGCATCGCGTCGCCTGGATATGCCACCACGCCATCCGGCGTGACTGGCGAGCACGCGCTCATGGATCGGTTTTGCGAGAGAAAAAGAATATGCATCTTCCGGTCGAACATCTGGAGCAGTACAAGGGTTTCCGCGTGTCGCTGAGATGCAGTGGACGGCATGGCCAGTGGGAAGTGAGTGCGGTGCACATTGTCGACATCAGTGGCCTGGCGCCTGCCTTGTTTCCCCGTCGTCATCTCCCTGGACGTTCCGAGAGCGCTGCGCTCGCCATAGTGCGCGGCATGGCCTGGGCCAGGGCGGTCATCGACAATCTTGACCCCGCACTGGATCGCCCGATGCCGTCGTGATGAAGTATTGTGGAGGTAGAGGTGTGATGCGTGGAGGTGGGTAGCGATACTGCGATCTGCCGAGCGCACAAACAAAAACAGCGAGTCGTTTGACTCGCTGTTTTTGCATGGGAATTCCTGGTCGGGGTGAGAGGATTCGAACCTCCGGCCTCTACGTCCCGAACGTAGCGCTCTACCAGGCTAAGCTACACCCCGTCGAGTGAGATCTAATGTCAGTGATTTCGATCTACTGCGAAAGCCGATAATTCTAACAGGGATTTTTTGAATTGGCTATCGGGAAGTGAAATAATCGCGTCTGCTGCGCGTCGGGCGGCGATCTCCGCCTGTTCACGCGTGTAGGCCAGTGCGCCCGAATGGGTGATGGCCGAGAGCACCTCGTCGAAGTGCTGTTCGTCACCGTTCTCGATGCAGGTACGGACCAGGTCGCGCTGCTGCGGCGTGCCGTGCTGCATGAGCCAGATCAGCGGCAGGGTGGGCTTGCCTTCGCGCAGGTCGTCGCCGACGTTCTTGCCGATCTCGGCGCTGTTGCCCGAATAATCCAGCACGTCGTCGATCAGCTGGAAGGCGGTGCCGATGGAGCGGCCATATTCGCCCGCAGCTTCGATGCCGGCTTCGTCGGCACCTGCGATCAGGGCGCCGATCTGGCTGGCAGCCTCGAACAGCTTGGCCGTCTTGGAGCGGATCACCTGCAGGTAGCCGTTTTCGTCCACGTCGGGATTGTGCATGTTGAGCAACTGCAGGACTTCGCCCTCGGCGATGACGTTGGTGGCGTCGGCCACGATCTCCATCACGCGCGGATTGCCCACCGCCACCATCATCTGGAAGGCGCGCGAGTAGAGGAAGTCACCCACCAGCACCGAGGCGGCATTGCCGAACATGGCGTTGGCGGTCTGCTTGCCACGGCGCAACGAGGATTCGTCGACGACGTCGTCATGCAGCAGGGTCGCGGTGTGGATGAACTCGATCACCGCGGCCAGCGTGTGGTGATGCTCGCCCTTGTAGCCGAAGGCATTGGCGATGAGCACCACCAGCACCGGGCGCAGGCGCTTGCCGCCGGCGCTGATGATGTATTCGGCGACCTGATTGACCAGCGGCACCTCCGAATACAGCTGCCGACGGATGACTGCGTTGACCGCCTCCATGTCGGAGAGGATCGGTTGCATGATGGTTTGTTGCGAAGCGTTTTGTACGGCGGCAGACAAGGCGGAACCTGTGGAAAATGGTTATTCCCGGGATTATACGACGACAAGGCGGGCGCACGCCAAAGACCATGCGCGCCCGCGCGGCAGATGCGCATTGTCTGCAGGGAAACACCGGGGCTTGTGACCCTCTCTCTGGGGAAGGGTTGTGGTCATTGTCCTGGCGGAAACTCTGTTGTTCATCAGCCCGCCAAAGTGTCAAGCCTTTTGACCCTGCAGCTAAGTGCATGTATAATTTGGGGTTTTCCTGTTTCGCCAAGGGGGTTTGTGTCCCGGGCGCGTCAGGGGAAAATCGTTCTTATTCATTCATTCGTGAGGTTTCACATGTACGCGGTCATAAAAACCGGCGGCAAACAATACAAAGTTGCTGCTGGCGAAAAACTCAAAGTAGAACAGATACCGGCTGACATTGGCTCCGAAATCACTTTGGATCAAGTGCTCGCAGTGGGCGCAGGCGAAACCGTGAAGTTCGGTGCGCCGCTGGTCGCAGGTGCTACGGTGCTGGCTACTGTGGTAGCACAAGGTCGCCATGACAAGGTCCGCATCTTCAAGATGCGTCGTCGCAAGCACTACCAAAAGCGTCAAGGCCATCGTCAGAACTACACCGAACTGCAAATCGTCTCGATCAACGCCTAAGCGTTGAACTGGTCGAACTGCTCATCCAAAGTCATCAAGGAGTTTTAAATGGCACACAAAAAAGGCGGCGGCACTACGCGCAACGGCCGTGACTCAGAATCGAAACGCCTGGGCGTCAAGGTTTATGGCGGCCAAGTGATCAACGCTGGCGGCATCATCGTCCGTCAACGCGGCACCCGCGTCCACGCTGGCGAAAACGTCGGCGTCGGCAAGGACCACACCCTGTTCGCCCTGAAGGACGGCAAGGTCAAGTTCGTTGTCAAGGGCCTGCAACAGCGTCAATACGCAACCGTCGTTACGGCGTAAGCGTTCCTGTCATCCGGGTTCGCCCGGAAACCAGGCATAAAAAAGGCTCTGCCGATGGTGGAGCCTTTTTGGTTTTTTGAAGAGCCGTCAACAAAGCGCCGAG
The DNA here is from genome assembly GCF_001994935.1 of Herbaspirillum sp. VT-16-41. Classification (NCBI taxonomy): domain Bacteria; kingdom Pseudomonadati; phylum Pseudomonadota; class Betaproteobacteria; order Burkholderiales; family Oxalobacteraceae; genus Herbaspirillum; species Herbaspirillum sp. VT-16-41. The sequence goes on along the minus strand of NZ_MUXB01000095.1, from coordinate 139,451 downwards.
CCTTGTCTCCTCTCGGGGATGCCGGGGTTGGTCAGGCTGAAGATCCACCCGTTGCTGTGGCAAGGGTGCATCGACGTATCGACGTTTTGTTAGCGGCTCCCACGAGGCGTCAATATCATGAAATTCATCGACGAAGCACGCATTGAAGTCGTGGCGGGGGATGGCGGCAACGGTGTCGCCAGCTTTTGCCGCGAGAAATTCCGCCCCTTCGGCGGTCCCGACGGCGGCGACGGCGGCAAGGGCGGCACCATCTGGGCCGTGGCGGATCGCAACGTCAACACCCTGATCGACTACCGCTACGCCAAGCTGCATCGCGCTGGTCGTGGCGAAAATGGTCGCGGTTCCGATTGCTACGGCAAGGGCGCCGACGACGTCTATCTGCGCATGCCGGTAGGCACCCTGATCGTGGACATCAACACCGGCGAGCACATCGCCGACCTGACCTTCCACGGCCAGACCGTGATGCTGGCCAAGGGTGGCGAGGGTGGCTGGGGCAACATCCACTTCAAGACTTCCACCAACCGTGCTCCGCGTCAAAAGACCGAGGGCAAGGAAGGCGAACGCCGCGAACTGCGCCTGGAGCTGAAGGTGCTGGCCGACGTCGGTCTGCTGGGCATGCCCAATGCAGGCAAGTCGACCTTCATCACGGCCGTCTCCAACGCCCGCCCGAAGATCGCCGACTATCCTTTCACGACGCTGCATCCCAACCTGGGTGTGGTGCGCGTGAGCCACGAAAAGAGCTTCGTCATCGCCGACATCCCCGGCCTGATCGAGGGGGCGGCCGACGGCGCTGGCCTGGGGGTGCAGTTCCTGCGCCACCTGCAGCGCACTGGCCTGCTGCTGCACATCGTCGATCTGGCACCCTTCAACGAGGAAGTCGATCCGGTCAAGGAAGCTAAGGCCATCGTCAAGGAACTGAAGAAGTACGACCAGTCCCTGTTCGACAAGCCGCGTTGGCTGGTCCTGAACAAGCTGGACGTGGTGCCCGAGGCCGAGCGCGCCAAGCGCGTGAAGGATTTCGTCAAGCGCTTCGGCTGGAAGGGCCCCGTGTTCGAGATCTCTGCCCTGAACCGTGACGGTTGCGAAGACCTGATCAACGAGATCTACAGCTACCTCGAAACCAAGCGCGCCGAGGAGCATCGCTCCGAAGAGACGCAGATGACCGAGGAAGCACGCGCCATCTCCAGCATCGATCCGGACGATCCACGCTTCAAGGTCCTGGACTGATTCCGTCGCTGCGTGGCCTCTAGCGGGGCTGCGCAGCGGGGGCGGTTCGGGCTATCATCTCTGCCTGTCGGAATTTCCGACTCCCCCCAGAAGAATCAGAATCCGGAACACTATGCAATCGGTCATTCAAAGCGCCAAGCGGCTCATCATCAAGGTCGGTTCCTCGCTGGTTACCAATGACGGCAAGGGCCTGGACGCCAACGCCATCGCCCGCTGGGCCGAGCAGATCGCGCAATTGCGCGCACTCGGCAAGGAAGTGGTGCTGGTCAGTTCCGGCGCGGTCGCCGAGGGCATGCAGCGCCTGGGCTTCGACAAGCGTCCCACCGGCATCCATCATCTGCAGGCCTGCGCTGCAGTGGGCCAGATGGGTCTGGCGCAAATCTACGAAACCAGCTTCCGCAAGCACGACCTGCACACCGCACAGGTGTTGCTGACCCATGCTGACCTGGCGGATCGCGAGCGCTATCTCAATGCCCGTTCCACCCTGTTTGCCCTGCTGCAACTGGGCGTGGTGCCGGTCATCAATGAAAACGACACGGTGGTCACCGATGAAATCAAGTTCGGTGACAACGATACCCTGGGTGCCCTGGTCGCCAACCTGATCGAAGCCGATGCGCTGGTCATCCTCACCGACCAGCCCGGTCTCTTTACCGCCGATCCCCGCAAGGACCCCAAGGCCACGCTCATTGCCGAGGCACGTGCTGGCGACCCGTCGCTGGAGCTGATCGCCGGCGGCACCGGGACCGGCATCGGTCGCGGCGGCATGCTGACCAAGATCCTGGCGGCCAAGCGCGCGGCCACCTCCGGCGCGCATACGGTCATCGCCTGGGGCCGTGAAGACCAGGTCCTGACCCGTCTGGCAGCCGGTGAAGCCATCGGCACCCAGCTCAACGCCGAGACTGCACAACTGACGGCGCGCAAGCAGTGGATGGCCGATCACCTCAAGACCGCCGGGCGCGTGGTATTGGATGCCGGCGCAGTGCAGAAGCTGAGTCTGGAAGGCAAGTCGCTGCTGCCCATCGGCGTGGTGGAAGTGGCCGGGGAATTCGGCCGCGGTGATGTCATCACCTGCGTTGATGAAGCCGGACGCGCCATTGCGCGTGGCATGAGCAACTACAACAGCTCGGACGCGCGTCGCATCATTCGTCATCCATCTTCCGAGATCCAGGCCATCCTGGGCTTCGTGGAAGAGCCTGAACTGGTGCACCGGGATAACCTGGTCCTGCTCTGAGGGGCGGATTGCTTGGTGGGCAGGATATAAACGATATAAATCCTGTAAAAGATATGAAAAAACGCGGCTTGGCCGTAATGCCGTTCAGTTAAGCTTGTTACCAGCTCGAAAGCTCGCTCAGACTTTGTTTGCACCACCGCTGACCGTTCGTCCTGAGTAGCGGCGTAGCCGCGTATCGAAGGCGCGCCACAAGCTGAGCAGCGCCTTCGATACGGCCCTAAAGGGCCTACTCAGTCCGAACGGTTTCAGATGGCTTGAAGAGAACCAAGCAAAATCGCCGCGCCAAAGTCATCTGGCGCGGCGATTTTTTCTTAACTGAACGGCATTACGGCCTGGCCGCGTTTTTTCTTTGCTGCTGCTTGTGCCGTCGCGGTCAGCGGCGCACCGGGTCAATACGGGTCTGGGTCTTGAGACGATTGACGATGCTCTTGAGGTTTTCGTTGTCGGCGATCATCTTGCCGTCGCAGAAATAGTCCCGGAACAGGGCGCCATCGATACGATTGGCGCCGATATCACGGATCGGCTGCCATTTGTCGCGACGCGAGCGCGACCATTTGCCGTCCGGGTGGCCGAAGGCATAGGTCTTCTTCTCCCAGGTTTCGCAGCGCATGCCTTCGTACATCACGTTCACGGCACCGCCCTCGGTCTTGGTCAGTACCGTGTAGCGCACCACCTTGTCAGTGCCGATGGAGACCGAGTTGAGGTCCACGTACGCCTTCATGGTGGCGTTCGGGCTGAGGTAGAACTCGGCCAGGTTCTGCTGTTGCGGTGTGGGCGGCAGCTGTACGGCGATCTCCTGCCAGGGCTTTTCCTCGTCGTCGAATTCCTCGTCGAAGCTCTGTGCCAGGGCGCCGGCGCAGACGGCCAGCAGCGAGCAGGCCAGTAGCGCCTGGCGCAGGCCACGCAGGGTGATCGGAGGACGTTGTGGTGCGTTCTGCAGGGAAGAGGGCATGGGGCTCACTTGGATTCGGGCGTGGAGGCGCCGTTGAGGGGCTGGGCCTGCGTGGCCGGGCCGGTTTTCTTGTGGGGAGGCAGGGGACGGCCGGGTGGCTCGCCGCGTCGCACGGCATGGCCGGCGCGATTCAGGAAGCGCGACAATTCCTGCAGCGCCTGCTGATAGACCTCGCGCTTGAACTCGATGACCACGTCCAGCGGCACCCAGTAGTCATGCCAGCGCCAGGCATCGAACTCGGGATGCGAGGTGCCGCGCAGGTTGACGTCGCAATCGCGCCCGACCATGCGCAGCAGGAACCAGATCTGCTTCTGGCCGCGATAATGGCCGCGCACTTCGCGCTTGATGAAATGGTCGGGGACTTCGTAGCGCAGCCAGTCACGGGTGCGACCGATGATCTTGACGTGCTCGGCCCGCAGGCCGATTTCCTCTTCCAGTTCCCTAAACATCGCCTGTTCGGGGGTCTCGCCGTGCTTGATGCCGCCTTGCGGGAATTGCCAGGAGTGCTCGCGTACGCGCTTGCCCCACCACACCTCGTTATTGGCGTTGAGCAGGATGATGCCGACGTTCGGGCGGAAGCCTTCTCGATCCAGCATGGTGATCCTCAAACTTTCTGCGGCTGGAAGTGCCTTTCGGGCAGGCTCATGCGACTGCGGGCGCGCCGATGGAAATCGGTGCGCCAGGCGGGTCAGGAGCAATCACATCGATGCACGGATGTCATTGAAACTAGGAGCAAATCTGCAAAGAAAGGGCGCATCAGCCAGCTAATCCTTTAAAATTAGAACGATTATAACCCTCCTCTTTTTAAAAAGAACCGACCGTCATGCGCGCCTCACGTTTTTTTATTTCCACCCTGAAAGAAGCCCCTTCCGACGCTGAAATCGTCAGCCACAAGCTGATGATGCGGGCCGGGATGATCAAGCGTCTGGGTGCCGGCATCTATACCTACATGCCGATGGGGTTGCGCGTGATCCGCAAGGTCGAAGCCATCGTGCGCGAGGAAATGAACCGTGCCGGCGCCGTCGAGCTGTTGATGCCGGTGGTGCAGCCGGCCGAGCTGTGGCAGGAGACCGGGCGCTGGAACAAGATGGGCGCCGAGCTCATGCGCGTGAAGGATCGCCATGGTCGCGACTTCGCCATCCAGCCGACCTCCGAGGAAGTGGTCACCGACGTGGCGCGCTCCGAGCTGCGCAGCTACAAGCAGCTGCCGGTGAACTTCTATCACATCCAGACCAAGTTCCGCGACGAGCGTCGCCCGCGCTTCGGTCTGATGCGCGGGCGCGAATTCACGATGAAGGATGCCTATTCCTTCGACCGCGACATCGACGGCCTGAAGAAGTCCTACCAGGCCATGTATGACGCCTACGTGCGCATCTTCACCCGTTTCGGACTGCAGTTCCGCGCGGTGGCGGCCGACAACGGTGCCATCGGCGGTTCCGGCTCGCATGAGTTCCACGTGATCGCCGCCACCGGCGAAGACGCACTGGTCTATTGCCCCACCTCCGACTACGCCGCCAACATGGAAGCGGCCGAAGCCCTGCCGGTGGACAGCGCCCGTGGCGCCGCTACCCAGGCGCTGGAAAAGACCGCCACGCCAGGCAAGTCCAAGTGCGAGGCGGTGGCCGAGTTGCTGGGCCTGCCGCTGGCGCGCACCGTCAAGTCCATCGTCCTGGCCGTGGACAACGATGATCCTGCCAAGAAGGAAATCTGGCTGCTGCTGCTGCGTGGAGACCACGAGCTCAACGAAGTGAAGGCCAGCAAGATCCCTGGTCTGGCCACCTATCGTTTCGCCAACGAAGCCGAGATCGTCGAATGGTTCGGCACGCCCCCAGGCTATCTGGGCCCGATCGGTACCAAGAAGCCGGTCAAGGTTGTGGCCGACCGTACCGTCGCCAACATGGCCGACTTCGTCTGCGGCGCTAACGAGGCTGATTTCCACTACACCGGCGCCAACTGGGGCCGTGACTTGCCCGAACCGGTGGTGGCCGATATCCGCAACGTGGTCGAAGGCGACGCCTCGCCGGATGGCCAGGGTGTGCTGGCGATCCAGCGCGGCATCGAAGTGGGCCACGTGTTCCAGCTGGGTACGACCTATTCCGAGGCGATGAAGGCGACCTATCTGGATGAGGCCGGCAAGCCGCAACCGCTGGTGATGGGTTGCTACGGCATCGGCGTGACCCGCATCCTGGGCGCGGCCATCGAACAGAATTTCGACGAGCGTGGCATCATCTGGCCGACTTCGATTGCACCGTTCGAGGTCGTGCTCTGCCCGATGGGTTATGACCGCAGCGAAGCCGTCAAGACCGAGATCGACAAGCTGTATGCGCAATTGACCGAGGCAGGCGTGGATGTGGTGCTGGATGATCGTGGCGAACGCCCCGGCGCGATGTTCGCCGACTGGGAACTGATCGGCGTGCCACATCGTATCGTCGTCGGTGATCGTGGCCTCAAGGATGGCAACATCGAATACCAGGGCCGTCGCGACAGCGAAGCCACCCAGGTCCCGCTGGCTGAGGCGCTGGCCTTCATCCAGGGCAAGCTGGCAGCTTGAGCCACCCTGGTGCTGCGGTGACGCAGCAATGAAAAAGGCGGACGCCACGGCGTCCGCCTTTGTTTTGGTCGCAGCTGGAGCAGCTACGCCGTCTTACTTCGCCGGAACGATGGTCACCGTTTCGCGCAGGATCCCGCCGTCGGCAACGCTGCCTTCGGTACGCCCCTGGCCATTGACGCGCTTTTCGCAATCGATGCGATCGGATTGCGGCAGGCCTTCGCAGCGGCGCAGCGCGTTTTCCTTCAGCTGGCTCGCGCCCGGATCGGTCAACGTGCCGCGCGCGGCCGCCTGTTGCGCGGCGCCTGCTTCACGCAGGCAGGTCGCACGGTCTTCGGTGGAGCTACCGTTCTTGCAGGCAGCGATCTGTTGCTGGTACTCCGTATTGCTTGCCTTGCCGGCAGCCAATACATGCGAGGCGCCGCCCAGGGCGGCCAGGCCGATCACGAGCGCGCTGGCCGAGCGCAGGACCTGGTGACGCAGGCTGTGGGTGTGGTTTGGCATGGTCATTTCCTTTCTCTTGGTAATGAGCTTCCAAGCTCATCAGTGGATGGCATATTGATAGACCCGGCGTTGCTTGTTCAGTTCTGCGGGATGGGAGGTGAGAGTGAGCAAGAGGTCAGCAAGAGGTCCTTGCCACGCGCACCAGTGCAGAACATGCATTCTATGGGATCGCTACGGCGGCTGCCATCAGAAAAGCCCGCCTACGGGCGTCGGAAAAGCGGAAGCGTTGAGGTTGTCCGAGGCGGATCGCTGTCTGCCAAGCCTGCCTGCGACCGCGCTGGGTGGAAGCGGCCCCGTCTGAAACATCCAGAAACAAAAACGCCCGCATGATTTCTGCGGGCGTTTTTGTTTGCAAGTCGCTTGCAAACCGCGGGCGTCGATCAGCTCAGGTGAGCCGAGATCAGCTTGGTCATTTCGAACATCGTGACTTGCTTCTTGCCACCGAAGATCGCCTTGAGCTTGTCATCAGCATCGATGTTGCGCTTGTTCTCGGCGTTCTGCAGCTTGTTCTTCTTGATGTATTCCCACACCTTCTTGGTCACTTCGGTGCGTGGCAGCGGCTTGGCGCCAACCACTTCGCCCAGTGCTGCCGACGGCGTCAGCGGCTTCATGAAGGCGGCGTTGGGAGTGCGCTTTGCTGCGGGCTTCTTGGCGGCGGGCTTGGCAGCCGGTTTTGCTGCGGCTTTCTTGGGGGCTGCCTTGGGTGCGGCTTTCGGAGCTGCCTTGGCCGCCGGCTTGGCTGCGGGTTTGGCCGCTGCCTTTGGCGCTGCCTTCGGTGCTGCGGCTTTCGCGGCAGGCTTAGCTGCCGGTTTTGCTGCCGGCTTGGCGGCGGGTTTTGCTGCTGGCTTCTTTACTGCGGCTGCTGCTTTTTTTGCTGTGGCCATCTGAAAGACTCCTCACAAGAATGAGATGAATGCGTCAATTTACGCACCGCTAATAGTGGTGCTCTTTGCACGGCCATGCAAGTATTTTTTGGCAGATTTCCGGATGAAATAACCAGGAAACAACGAGCCGCTCCGATCCGGCGTCAAGCCGCGCCGGTAAAGGGATCGCGGCGGATGCCGGCAGGTCGTGGAAGGACCCCTCGCGTGCGGTTTGCGAGGCTGCCCGGAAGATGAAAAAAGGACATGACCGCAGCCGCGCGCGAGGGCATCTGCCAGTGATCCGGAGAGGGGGGAATGCGGGTGGAGGAATACAGCAGGGGAGGGGCAGGGCAGCGGGAAAGGGCGGCAGGAAGATGGTGCGGGAAACGCCTGGTGCCAGCCGAAAAGCCAGCACCAGAAAGGGATTCCGGTGATCAGGTCAGCGCATGCCGCCGGGCAGCATGCCCTTCATGCCGCGCATCATCTTCATCATGCCGCCACCCTTGAGCTTCTTCATCATCGATTGCATCTGCTCGAACTGCGACAGCATGCGATTGACTTCCTGCACCTGTACGCCGGCGCCGGCGGCGATGCGGCGCTTGCGGGTAGCCTTGATCAGTTCCGGCTTGGCGCGCTCCTGCGGGGTCATGGAATTGATGATGCCTTCCATGCGACGCACCTGTTTCTCGGCCTGGTCCATGTTGGCGTTGCCGGCTGCGGCCTGCATCTGCGCCGGCAGCTTGTCCAGCAGGCTGGTGAGTCCGCCCATCTTCTTCATCTGCGACAGCTGGGCCTTGAAGTCATTGAGGTCGAACTTGCCGCCACCCTTGATCTTGTTGGCCAGGCCTTCGGCGGCTGCCATGTCCACGCCCTTGCGGGCTTCCTCGACCAGGGCCAGGATGTCGCCCATGCCCAGGATGCGGTTGGCCATGCGCGAGGGGTCGAAGGCTTCCAGACCGTCCAGCTTTTCGGCCACACCGGCGAACTTGATGGGCTTGCCGGTGATGTGACGCACCGACAGTGCCGCACCACCGCGGGAATCACCATCCAGCTTGGTGAGCACCACGCCGGTCAGTGGCAGGGCGTCGCTGAAGGCCTTGGCGGTGTTGATGGCGTCCTGGCCCAGCATGGCGTCGACCACGAACAGGGTCTCGATGGGCTTGATGGCGGCGTGCACGGCGCGGATTTCGTCCATCATGGCCTGGTCGATACCCAGACGGCCGGCGGTGTCGACGATCAGCACTTCGTGGTGATGCTTCTTGGCGTAGTCCAGCGCCGCCAGGGCGATATCGACCGGCTTGTCGGTCGGCTGGCTGGGGAAGAAGTCGGCACCGGCCTGGCCGGTCACCGTCTGCAGCTGGCCGATGGCGGCCGGGCGATAGACGTCGGCCGATACCGTCAGCACCTTCTTCTTGGTGGTTTCGCGCAGGTATTTGGCCAGCTTGCCGACGGTGGTGGTTTTACCGGCACCCTGCAGGCCTGCCATCAGGATGATCGCCGGCGGCTGCGTGGCGAAGTTCAGTTGCGAGGCTTCCGGGCCCAGATCGGCGCCCATCAGGCTGGCCAGTTCGCGCTGTACCACGCCCACCAGGGCTTGGCCGGGAGTCAGCGAGCCGATGACTTCCTCGCCCAGGGCTTTTTCCTTGACCTTGGCGATGAATTCGCGCACCGCCGGCAGGGCCACGTCGGCCTCCAGCAGGGCCAGGCGCACTTCGCGCAGCATCTCGGCGGTATTGGATTCGGTCAGTCGCGCCTCGCCGCGCATGGTTTTGACGACTTTGGCGAGGCGTTGGGTCAGGTTGTCTAGCATGGTGATATCTGCAAATGAGTGGATGGCCGCGGGCCAGGACTTGAGCGGCAAGGTGGCGCCGCAGGCGACGGGCAATCCTGCATTTTAACCGAAGAGCCCTGCTGCGCCCGCGTCTGCAAGCCGGCCTGCAGACCCAGATGGGGCTGCTACGTAAAATTAACAGCTTGTACAGGCCGTCCTCTTTGTGTATACATGGGCGCTGAATTTCCGAGCGCAAATAATAATCAAGGCCAGCCGCCATGCAGCGGCGGCCAACGCCATCGAGACAGCCGGCGAGGCATCGCCGCCGCCGGCCCGCCGCATCAATAACGATACACACAAGAGGAGAGAGGAAATGCACAAGAAACTGATCGCCCTGGCCCTGCTGGCAAGCGCCGGCTTTGCGACCGCCAGCCATGCCGCAGACGATGTGATCCGACTGGGCAACCTGAAGTTCGCCCATTATGGTGCGGTGTCCTACATCAAGGAGATCGCGCCCAAGTGTGGCATCAAGGTCGATGAAAAGGTCTTTGCCAAGGGTCCCGACGTGATGCAGGGCATCCTGGCCGGCGAGCTCGACGTGGGTACCACTGCCTCGGAAGCTGCCATCTCGGGTCGCGCCAACGGCGCACCGATCTACGTGGTGGCCGGCTTCGCCAAGGGTGGCGCGCGCCTGGTGGCGGGCAAGGACTCGGGCATCAAGTCGGTCAAGGACCTGAAGGGCAAGAAGGTCGGTGTGACCCGCGGTGGCATCCATGAAGTGCTGCTGGACGCCGAGCTGGGCCAGAACGGCCTCACGCCCAAGGATGTGACCATCGTCTACCTGGCCTTCGCCGACCTCAACCAAGCCCTGCTTGGCAAGAACATCGACGCCATGATGCAGAGCGAACCGCAATCCTCGCAGGCCATCAACAAGGGTTTCGGCGTGGAAGTGATGAAGCCCTACGACACCCCGATCGGCGAACCCTACCGCACCATGGTGATGACCGAGAAGTTCTACACCGAGAAGCGCCCGCTGGCCGAGAAGTTCATGCGCTGCTTCCTGGAGGCGACCAAGACCTTCATCGACAAGCCGGAAGTGGCCGAGAAGTACGTGCGTGAAGTGATCTTCAAGAACCAGATCACCAAGGAAGACTTCTACGACGCCATCGGCAATTCGCCCTACGCCTACGACATCACTGTCGAGCACATCCAGGTCACCACCGACACCATGGCCAAGTACGGTACCGGCAAGATGGCCAAGCCGCCCGTGGCCAAGGATTGGGTGAAGACCGATCTGCTGGAGCAGGCCAAGAAGAGCATGAACCTCAAGTAAGAAGGGGAATCCTGCATGGCAAAGAACAAGAATGGCAGCTTCCTCCAGGGGTTGCTGGTGCCGCTGGTGGTGATCGCCCTGTGGGAGGGGGCCTCCCGCGCCGGCTGGATCAACCCGCAGATCCTGCCCTCGCCCTGGGCGGTGCTGAAGAAGTGGGGCGAATACGCCTCGCCGCTGAAGCCCTATGACCCCGAGGCCGGCAGCTGGCTGGCCTGGGTGTTCTCGGGTGAACTGGTGATGGACGCCATCGGCAGTCTCTATCGCGTGGTGGCAGGCTTCCTGATCGGCGCCGGCCTGGCCTTGCCGCTGGGCCTGCTGATGGGGTCGAGCCAGCGCATCTATGGCCTCATGAACCTGACGGTCCAGGTGATCCGCCCGATTCCGCCGATTGCCTATATCCCGCTGGCCATCCTGTGGTTCGGGCTGGGTAATCCGCCGGCCTTGTTCCTGATCTCGCTGGGGGCCTTCTTCCCGGTGCTGATGAACACCATCGCCGGGGTGCGCCAGGTCGACAGCATCTACCTGCGTGCCGCCCGCAACCTGGGCGCCAGCCAGTCCACGCTATTCCTGCGGGTGATGTTGCCGGCAGCCGTGCCCTACATCCTTTCGGGGGTGCGTATCGGTATCGGCACGGCCTTCATCGTGGTGATCGTGGCCGAGATGATCGCCGTCAGCAATGGCCTGGGTTTCCGCATCATGGAAGCGCGTGAGTATTTCTGGTCGGACAAGATCATCGCCGGCATGATCACCATCGGCCTGCTGGGCCTGGCCATCGACCTGGGCATGAGCCGCCTCAACAATTACATGCTGCGCTGGCATCGCGGGCTGGAGAGCTGACATGAACCAAGCCAATTCTTCGCCCCGCATCCGCGTGCAGGGCGTGCACAAGGTCTTCAAGACCGATGACCGCGAAGTCGTCGCCTTGAAGGATATCAATCTGGACATTCCCGACGGCCAGTTCGTCTGCCTGCTGGGGCCGTCCGGCTGCGGCAAGTCCACCTTGCTCAATGCCATCGCCGGCTTCGCCCTGCCGTCCACCGGGGAAATCCTCACTGATGGCAAGGTGGTCAGCGAGCCGGGGCCGGATCGTGGCATGGTGTTCCAGGAATATGCGCTCTTCCCCTGGATGACGGTGGAGCAGAACGTCGCCTTTGGTCTGGAAATCAAGGGAACGCCCAAGGCCGAGATCGTCCAGCGCGTGACCCAGTTGCTGGACAAGCTGGGCCTGATCGACTTCCGCACCCGTTTCCCCAAGGATCTGTCGGGCGGGATGCGCCAGCGGGTGGCGATCGCCCGGGTGCTGGCGCTGGATTCGCCCATCATGCTCATGGATGAGCCCTTCGGTGCCCTGGATGCGTTGACCCGTCGCAACCTGCAGGACGAATTGCTGCGGATCTGGGACGAGTTCAAGAAGACCATCGTCTTCGTCACCCACAGCATCGAGGAAGCGATCTACCTGGCCGACCGCATCGTGGTCATGACCTACCGTCCCGGTACGGTCAAGCGTGACATGCTGGTGAACCTGCCGCGGCTGCGCGATCCGGCCGATCCCGACTTCAATGCCTTGAAGCGTGAACTGGGCCAGTTGGTGATGGAAGAGCAGCAGCGCCATCACAATGCCGAGATGAAGGCTGCGGCCGTCGATTGAGGGTCGAGGTACTCCTCCGGACACGGCAGGCCAGTCCTGCCGTGTCGCATTTGCGGGGACCATCTGCACGGTTTGTCTGACCAGGCGCAACCGGGTCGTCGGCCGAGATAGTGTAAACTTGGGCGATGCAAACTTATTTTTTCATCCTGGCTGCGCTGCTCTACCTGGCATGCGCCTTCATGCCCTCGCAGCGGCGCATGCCGATCTCGCTGGGCATCGTGGTTGGCTGGATGCTGCATGGTGGGGCACTGCTGTCGGACATGTTCGCGCCCGACGCCGTGCGGGTGGGGTTTGCGGTCATGCTCTCTTCCACGCTGTGGATTTCGGTGGCCGCCTACTGGCTGGAAAATCGCAATTTCTCGCTCGACAGCATGCGCGTGCTGGTGCTGCCCGTGGCGGCACTGTCGGTGATCCTGCCCAGCGTCTTCCCCGGCAACCTGGTGGCGCTGGCCGGCAAGTCGGACTGGTTCCTGGCGCATATCGCCATCTCCATCCTGGCCTACAGCACGCTGACCATTGCTGCCTTCCATGCGGTGCTGATGGTATTGCAGGAGTCGCGCCTGCATACCCGCCCCGGGCCGACTGCCCAGGCCAGCTGGTTCGGCCTGGCGCTGGATCGGCTGCCGGCGCTGCTGACCATGGAAAAATTGCTGTTCCGCCTGATTGCCTTCGGTTTCGCGCTGCTGACGCTGACCGTGCTATCGGGCGTTGTCTTTTCCGAGCAGTTGTTCGGGACGCCATTCCGGTGGGACCACAAGACGGTCTTCACCATGCTGTCCTGGCTGCTGTTCGGCCTGCTCCTGGCCGGCCGTCGCTGGCAGGGATGGCGGGGGCGGACTGCGCTCAGCTTCACGCTGGCCGGCTTCGCCATCCTTTTATTGGCTTATGTGGGCAGCCGGTTCGTGCTTGAAGTCGTGCTGCATCGGGTACTGACATGAAATATCTGATCTGGCTGGTCGTGTTGCTGGCCGTGGTGGTGTGGTTCCAGCGCGCCAAGAAATCCATGCTGGCCGGCAATGACGCGGCCGGCGAGGGCGAGGCGGGTGCCGAACCCGGCATGCCGCGCCCCAAGCCCTCGCGTTTCCGGCGTCGTACCGACAGCAATGTCGAGACCATGGTCCAATGCGCCCATTGCGGCATCCATTTCCCCGCCTCGGAAGCCGTGGTGCATGCCTCGGGTGCCTATTACTGCTCGGAAGAGCATCGCCGCCTGGCCTCCTTCTGAGCCATGAGCGTACCCATCACCGAGGCCGATACCTGGAGTACCTGGGATATCGACGACGAGGGCTGGTGCCGACAAGCCCGCCGCGAGCCCTCGCCCAACTGCGATGAGCGGCCGGCGGGCGTGGTGACGGACCTGCTGGTGATCCACAACATCAGCCTGCCGCCCGGTCAGTTCGGTGGCCCTTATATAGCAGACCTGTTCTGCAACCGTCTCGACTTCGAAGCCCATCCCTATTTCGACCAGTTGCGGCCGCTGCGGGTCTCGGCGCATTTCCTGATCCGCCGCGACGGCGAGGTCGTGCAGTTCGTCCCCGCTCACCGTCGAGCCTGGCATGCCGGGGTGTCGGTCTTCGATGGCCGTGAGCGCTGCAATGACTTTTCCATCGGCATCGAGCTGGAAGGGACCGACTTCGCACCCTTTGCCGAGGCCCAGTATCCGGCCCTGGCGAAGCTGTCCCAGGCCTTGGTCACCCGCTATGGACTCACCTCTGTCGCCGGTCACGAACACATCGCGCCGGTGCGCAAGACCGATCCCGGTCCCTGTTTCGACTGGGACCGCTATCGGGAGGAAATGATGAAAATCATTAACGGGGCGCAATTGCGCTTCCCTCTTGGGCTACACAAAAGTCAAGCTTCCACGGACGAAAAATTCTAGAAATAGCGGTTGCATCATCAAAGTGGCGCCACTAGAATTAGTCCCAATCGATGTTTTGATACTAGATGTAGTGTTCTGGTGAACTTATTTTTGTACAAGGGTCTTCATCCACAGATGGCCCGTTTCGGCAGTGCTTCAGAAGGTGAAAGACCCACGAGGCAGTAACCAAGTACGACAACGCCCGCGGTTCATCCTTCTTTTATTTCCGTCGTTCCACTCATCAGGTTCAAGCAGTTTTTGCGTCAGCATGAATGTCCACGCAAGGGATAGTCATTGTGCGGCGCTTCCGTCGTTTTCCAATCCCTGCAGCCGGGATTGAATTGTTTAGTTATTAGCAACGCAGGCGATCACCCCGCTCGTCTGCTCCATGTATCCAGGAGGCTAAGTGCGCTCAACCCAAGAAATTTCCGTCAAATCGCCTGCCCCGTTTGGCGTGTCCGCCGAGCTGGAAGGCTCCGCTGAAGGCCAGACCGTCGTATCCCAGTCCGCTGGTCTGGGCGAATACCGCATCATCCGCCGCAACGGCGCCGTGGTCGGTTTCGAGCCCTCCAAGATTTCCATCGCCGTGACCAAGGCCTTCCTGGCCGTCAACGGTGGCCAGGGCGCGGCCTCGGCGCGCGTGCGCGAGATGGTCGAGCAACTGACCGCCAACGTGGTGTCGGCGCTGGTGCGTCGCCAGCCCGCCGGCGGCACTTTCCATATCGAAGACATCCAGGACCAGGTCGAACTGGCCCTGATGCGCTCGGGCGAGCATGACGTGGCCCGCGCCTACGTGCTGTACCGTGCCAAGCGCATGGAAGAGCGCGCCCAGCAGGGTGCCGCCAACAAGACCGAAGTGGTCGCCCCGCAACTGCACGTGACCGAAGATGGCCAGAGCCGCCCGCTGGAGATCGCCGAAGTGCGTGCCCTGATCGACGCCGCCTGCGTCGGCCTGGACGGTCATGTCGATGCGGATGCCATCCTCGCCGAGACCGTCAAGAACCTGTACGACGGCGTGCCCGTCGAAGAGCTGTACAAGTCCGCCATCCTGGCTGCCCGCGCGCTGATGGAAAAGGACCCGGCCTACAGCCAGGTGACTTCGCGTCTGCTGATGCACACCATCCGCAAGGAAGTCTTCGGCAAGGAAGTGGCGCAAGCCGATGCACCGGCCGAGTACCTGGAGTACTTCCCGCAATACGTCAAGAAGGGTATCGACGCCGAGCTGCTCGACACCAAGCTGGCCCAGTTCGACCTGGCCAAGCTGGCTGCTGCCATCAAGCCCGAGCGTGACCTGCAGTTCGGCTACATCGGCCTGCAGACCCTGTATGACCGCTACTTCCTGCACATCAGCGGTACCCGCATCGAAATGCCGCAGGCCTTCTACATGCGCGTGGCCATGGGCCTGGCGCTCAACGAGATCGATCGCGAAGCCCGCGCCATCGAGTTCTACGACCTGCTGTCGTCCTTCGACTTCATGAGCTCGACCCCGACCCTGTTCAACTCGGGTACCCTGCGCTCGCAGCTGTCCTCGTGCTACCTGACCACCGTGGCCGACGACCTGGACGGCATCTACGAAGCCATCAAGGAAAACGCCCTGCTGGCCAAGTTCGCCGGCGGCCTGGGCAATGACTGGACCCCGGTGCGCGCCCTGGGCGCCCACATCAAGGGCACCAACGGCAAGTCGCAAGGCGTGGTCCCCTTCCTGAAGGTGGTCAACGACACCGCCGTGGCGGTCAACCAGGGCGGCAAGCGCA
Source organism: Herbaspirillum sp. VT-16-41 (assembly GCF_001994935.1). Classification (NCBI taxonomy): domain Bacteria; kingdom Pseudomonadati; phylum Pseudomonadota; class Betaproteobacteria; order Burkholderiales; family Oxalobacteraceae; genus Herbaspirillum; species Herbaspirillum sp. VT-16-41. Next base: position 123,762 of record NZ_MUXB01000095.1, on the reverse strand, counting down.
AGGGGGCAGTCTGCGCCTACCTCGAAACCTGGCACATGGACATCGAGGAATTCCTCGAGCTGCGCAAGAACACCGGCGACGACCGCCGCCGCACCCACGACATGAACACCGCGAACTGGATTCCCGACCTGTTCATGAAGCGCGTGATGGAAAAGGGCGAGTGGACCCTGTTTTCGCCCTCCGACACCCCGGACCTGCACGACAAGTTCGGCCGTGCCTTCGAAGAAGCCTACACCGGCTATGAAGCCAAAGCCGCCCGCGGCGAGCTCAAGCTCTTCAAGAAGGTCCAGGCCAACGACCTGTGGCGCAAGATGCTGTCGATGCTCTTCGAGACCGGCCACCCCTGGATCACCTTCAAGGATCCTTGCAACATCCGTTCGCCCCAGCAACACGTGGGCGTGGTCCACAGCTCCAACCTGTGCACCGAGATCACCCTGAACACCAACGACAGCGAAATCGCGGTCTGCAACCTGGGTTCGGTGAACCTGCCGGCGCATCTGGTCAATGGCGAGCTGGACCATGCCAAGCTGCAAAAGACCATCCGCACCGCCATGCGCATGCTGGATAACGTCATCGACATCAACTACTACGCCGTCAAGAAGGCCCGTGATTCCAACCTGCGTCACCGTCCGGTGGGCATGGGCATCATGGGCTTCCAGGACTGCCTGCACATCAAGCGCGTGCCGTACGCCTCGATGGACGCTGTCGAGTTCGCCGACCGCTCCATGGAAGCCGTCTGCTACTACGCCTACATGGCCTCCACCGAACTGGCTGAAGAGCGCGGCCGTTACGCCTCCTACCGCGGTTCGCTGTGGGATCGCGGCATCCTGCCCCAGGACTCCCTGAAGCTGCTGGCGCAAGAGCGCGGCGGCTACCTGGAAACCGACACCACCGAGACCCTGGACTGGGCCGCCCTGCGTGCGCGCATCGCCGAACACGGCATGCGCAACTCCAACTGCGTGGCCATTGCGCCGACGGCGACCATCTCCAACATCATCGGCGTGTCGGCCTGCATCGAGCCGACCTACCAGAACCTGTACGTGAAGTCGAACCTGTCGGGCGAATTCACCGAAATCAACGAGTACCTGGTACGTGACCTGAAGGCCCGTGGCCTGTGGGACGAAGTGATGGTCGCCGACCTCAAGTATTTCGACGGCAGCCTGGCCAAGATCGACCGCATCCCGCAAGACCTGCGCGACATCTACGCCACCGCCTTCGAAGTGGACCCGTCCTGGCTGGTGGAAGCCGCCTCGCGTCGCCAGAAGTGGATCGACCAGGCCCAGTCGCTGAACATCTACATGGCCGGCGCCTCCGGCAAGCGTCTGGACGAGACCTACAAGCTGGCCTGGCTGCGCGGTCTGAAGACCACCTACTACCTGCGCACCATCGGTGCCACCCACACCGAGAAGTCCACTTCCCGCGCGGGTGCATTGAACGCCGTGGCAGTCGACGGCGGCGCCGGCAGCATGGCTTCGGCCTCGGGCAATGCGGTTCCGGCCGCACCCATCGCCTCGGCTGCCACCGCTTCGGCGGCCTACGTGATGCCGACCCCGGGCGCTTCCATCGAAGCCGATGGTCCGGTCTGCACCATGCGTCCGGGCGACGCCGGCTTCGAAGAGTGCGAGGCCTGCCAGTAAGCAACCCGGGTGGGGGCCGGGATGGCCTGCCGATGAGGATGATCAAGGTCATCCGAGATGCCGGCAGCTACACTGTCCCCAGCCCCACCCAACCTAGTCGGCGCATCGCGGTGAACTTCACCGGATGCGCCGTTGTCACCTGATAGATACCCGGAACTCCGCCGAGCCAGTGTCACCGGCCGGCAGCTTCCGACACAGTAAAGAGGAACCACAGATGCTTTCTTGGGATGATGAAGCCAAGCCGACCCAGGCGCCGCGCACTCCGAACATGGCGCAGCCGCAGTTGCAACCTGCCTTCGGCAACGTGCAGCAGTCCAATGCTGCGCTGAACCCGGCGCTCATGGCCGGCAAGGCCGACGCGGTCGATACCACCCGTCGCGTCAACGCTGCCGACAAGCGCATCATCAACGGCCACACCGACGTCAACCAGCTGGTCCCCTTCAAGTACAAGTGGGCCTGGGACAAATACCTGGCCGGCTGCGCCAACCACTGGATGCCGCAGGAAATCAACATGCAGCGCGACATCGAGCTGTGGAAGAATCCGAACGGCCTGACCGAGGACGAGCGTCGTCTGGTCAAGCGCAACCTGGGCTTCTTCGTCACTGCCGACTCGCTGGCCGCCAACAACATCGTGCTGGGCACCTATCGCCACATCACTGCACCCGAGTGCCGCCAGTACCTGCTGCGCCAGGCCTTCGAGGAAGCCATCCACACCCACGCCTACCAGTACATCGTCGAGTCGCTGGGCCTGGATGAAGCCGAGATCTTCAACGCCTATCACGAGGTCGCTTCGATCCGCGACAAGGACGAGTTCCTCATCCCCTTCATCGATACGCTGACCGATCCCGAGTTCAAGACCGGCACGATGGAGAATGACCAGAAGCTGCTGAAGTCGCTGATCGTCTTCGCCTGCATCATGGAAGGTCTGTTCTTCTACGTGGGCTTCACGCAGATCCTCGCGCTGGGTCGCCAGAACAAGATGATGGGCGCGGCCGAACAGTACCAGTACATCCTGCGTGACGAATCGATGCACTGCAACTTCGGCATCGACCTGATCAACACCGTGAAGATGGAGAACCCGCACCTGTGGACTCCTGAATTCCGCGAAGAGATCAAATCGTTGTTTTTACGCGCGGTGGAGTTGGAATATCGTTACGCAGAGGATACAATGCCGCGAGGCGTGCTCGGGTTGAACGCCACCATGTTCAAGGGCTACCTGCGATTCATCGCAAACCGCCGCGCACAGCAAATCGGATTGGACCCGCTGTTCGCACAAGAAGAAAATCCGTTCCCGTGGATGAGCGAGATGATTGATCTGAAGAAGGAGCGCAACTTCTTCGAGACCCGAGTCATCGAATACCAAACCGGGGGCGCGCTGAGTTGGGAATGACGTGCAGTCTCGAAGTACTCTTCCGCGAGACAGGATGCACAACGGTGGTCGGGTAGCTTGCAAGATACCCGGCCGCTGAAACTGAAAGGCATACGCCAAATTAATGAACAGTCAGAGACCGAACCATTCTTCTCTGTTATCGCCGCTTAACCCCATCGTGTCGGGTCAGGCGGCTTTTCCTTTGAAAAACGCCGAAGTTTTTCAGGAACGCGATTCCGACGCTAGCGTTTGAACACGCTGGCGTTTTTTTTGGTGTCGCGCCTGCTCCCGTAGTCGACTTCATCCTGCGCCATTGCGCGGGCACTACCGGAGGGGCGTCGCCAAGATAGCTGAAGCGCTGCATAGGTGAGGGGATGCAGCAGTTCAGCTGGTGCCGAATTCATTAGCGCAAGCGACAGGCTGCTTGTGCCGATGAATAACCCGCCCGCGTCATCGCGATGTCGCTTGCGGGTTGCTTATATCAAGCTTGATTTTTTCCATTCACGTGAAGAAGGAGAAACAAAATGGCAACAGCAGCAAAGAAGCCCGCGGCCAAGAAGCCGGCGGCAAAGAAGGCAGCAGCCGCTAAGGAAACCACCAAGAAGGTCGTCGCGGCTACTGCCAAGAAGACCGTAGCGAAGGCCGCCGCCAAGCCGGCAGCTGCCAAGAAGGCAGCCGCTCCGAAGGCAGCAGCGAAGAAGGTTGCAGCACCGAAGGCAGCCGCCAAGAAGGTCGCAGCTCCGAAGGCAGCAGCCAAGAAGGTTGCAGCTCCGAAGGCAGCAGCCAAGAAGGTTGCAGCACCGAAGGCAGCCGCCAAGAAGGCAGCAGCACCGAAGGCAGCAGCCAAGAAGGTTGCAGCACCGAAGGCAGCCGCAAAGAAGGTCGCAGCTCCGAAGGCAGCCGCCAAGAAGGTTGCAGCTCCGAAGGCAGCAGCCAAGAAGGTTGCAGCTCCGAAGGCAGCCGCCAAGAAGGTCGCAGCTCCGAAGGCAGCCGCCAAGAAGGTTGCAGCTCCGAAGGCAGCCGCCAAGAAGGTCGCCGCTCCGAAGGCAGCCGCCAAGAAGGTTGCAGCTCCGAAGGCTGCCGCCAAGAAGGTTGCAGCTCCGAAGGCAGCAGCCAAGAAGGTCGCCGCTCCGAAGGCAGCCGCCAAGAAGGTTGCAGCTCCGAAGGCAGCCGCACCGAAGGCAGCAGCTCCGAAGGCAGCCCCCAAGAAGGCCGCCGCTCCGAAGAAGGCAGCCGCCAAGCCGGCAGCTGCAGCACCGGCCGCCAAGACCGTGCTGAACCCGGCCGCCGCATGGCCGTTCCCGACCGGCGCTGGCCGTCCGTAAGATCGGCGCGCGTCCCGTCTGAGTCCTTCAGACGAAAAGCCGCTGTATGGCATGCCGCCATGCAGCGGTTTTTTTATACCCGCATTGCGGGCCGCAAGGCTCTGGCAATCACGAGGGATGGCACAATATATGAAGGATCGTGCGTGCCCGCCTCTGCACCCACCTCTGCTTCGGTGCATGGCGTGAGGATTGCACCGATGTCGCATGCACTCTAGTATGTGCCCTGCCTCTCACTGATGGAGAACCCTGTGCTGCATAGTATTTTCACGATGATCGTCAATGCCGTTGCCAGCATCCTGGCCGGTGTCATGCTGCTGCGTTTCTGGATGCAGGTCGTACGCGTGCGTCCGCCGCAATCGGTGGGCCAGTTCGTCTACCAGCTCTCGGACTGGCTGGTACGCCCCCTGCGCCGGGTGCTGCCGGGCGGGACCTATGACTGGGCATCCCTGCTGGGCGCCTTCATCATCGTGCTGCTGTCCATCATCGCCATCCTCGGACTGCAGACCAATTTTGATTTCAAGCTCATCCTGCTCATCGCGCTGGAGCGCTTCTTCGAATGGATCTGCTATGGCTTCATGGCCACGCTGATCATCGAAGCCATCTTCAGTTGGGTCAATCCCTATGCGCCGTTGGCGCCCTTCGTGCGCGCGCTCAACGAACCACTGCTGCGCCCGCTGCGCCGTATCATCCCGCCACTGGGTGGCGTGGACCTGTCGCCGCTGGTGCTGCTGATCCTGCTGCAGATCGCCGTGCGGGTGGTCAGCGGCCTGTTGTTCGGGGCGGTCTGACGATCCTCGTTGATCATCGCTGCGACGAAAAAAGAGCCGGACTTGTCCGGCTCTTCTGTTTTGGAGCGCTGCGCCGGGCTATCGAAGACACGGCGGGCACGGTCATTGCCCCGGTCAGCGTTTCTGCCGGTTCGCCCACTGCTGCAGTGCCTGCATCGTGTTTTCCACGTGCTTCTCCGGATTCATGTCGGTGTATTCGTAGAGGATGGCATGGTCGGGTGTGATCACGTAGGACGTGCGGCTGGCATAACCGGTCACCTTCATGAACTGCGCGTCATAGGCCTTCATGATCTTCTTGTCGACATCGGCCGCCACAGCGAATTTGCTGCGGCATTCGCTGACCGAGAACTTGTTGAGCGTCTCGATATCATCACCGGACACGCCAATCACCGTCGCCCCCAATGCCTTGTAGCGATCCACTGCCTCGGCGAAGAGGTGGGCTTCGATGGTGCAACCCGAGGTGAAGGCCGCCGGGTAGAAATACAGCACCACCGGGCCCTTCTTGAGCGCGGCCGAGAGCGAGAAGGTCGAGACCTGTCCACCCAGCGAGGCCGGCGCCGAAAACTTGGGGGCCTTGTCGCCGGGTTTGAGTGCCGCCAGCGCCAGCGGTGAAGCCAGCGTTGCCGCCAGCAGCGCGCCGCCGGCAATCAGGCTTCGCAGGAAGAGACGTACCTGGCGCGGCGAGGATGAATGGTCTGGCATGATCGATCTCCTGGTCTGTCTTGCGAATGGCCTGTGCAGAGGCGACGTGCGTTCCGGTATCAACCGAAGCGGTAACCGAAAGCCTTGTGGAAGCGCTCTTCGATCTCGGCACGCGTGGGTGCATGGTTCTGCGGACCTTGCGACGCGATCTTGATCGAACCCATCAGGCTGGCCAGGCGACCGGTGGTTTCCCAGTCATAGCCTTCGGTCAGACCGTACAGCATGCCGGCGCGGAAAGCGTCGCCACAGCCGGTGGGGTCGGCGATGCGGTCAGCCGGTACGCAGGGGATATCGAACTTCTGGCCAGCCACGAAGATTTCCGCGCCCAGTTCGCCGCGGGTGACCACCAGGGCCTTGGTCCGTTCGGCGATCTGCGTCAGCGTCAGCCCGGTACGGGCCGTGAGCAGCTCGGCTTCGTAGTCGTTCACGGCGACATAGGTGGCCAGGTCGATGAAGTTCTTCAGGTCATTGCCGTCGAACATGGGCATGCCCTGGCCCGGATCGAAGATCAGCGGGATGCCGAGTTCAGCCGCCTGCTGTGCGTGCTGCAGCATGCCGTCGCGACCATCCGGCGCCACGATGGCGAACTTGACCGGACCGGCATCGGCGACCTTGTTCTCATGCGACCAGGTCATCGCGCCCGGGTGGAAGGCGGTGATCTGGTTGCTGTCGGCATCGGTGGTGATGAAGCATTGGGCGGTGAACGAGTCCTCGATCTGGCGCACGCAGCGGGTAGAGATATCCAGTGCCGCGAAGCGTTCCATATAGGGCGCGCTGTCCAGGCCGACGGTAGCCATTACGATGGGCTCGCCACCCAGCAGCTTCAGGTTGTAGGCGATGTTGCCGGCGCAACCGCCAAACTCGCGACGCATGGTCGGGACCAGGAAGGATACGTTGACCTTGTGCAACTGGTCGGCCAGCAGTGCTTCGGCAAAGCGGCCCTCGTATTGCATGATGTTGTCGTAAGCGAGAGAACCGCAGATCAGTGAGCTCATGGAGATGGCCGCCGGGAAAAGTGAATGATGCCGCATTGTAGAAGAAAAGCGGCACGCAGGCAGCACCTCACGGTGCAAGGACAGGCCGGAGACAGGGCCGGATCAGGGATAGAACAGGTAGATGCGATACCCCGACACCAGCGCATCCTTGAGCTCGAAGTTGAGCTTGATCTGGCGCTCGCTGTCAGCGGCCAGGCCGCTGTCGATCAGGCCGGCATCGGCAAGATAGTCGCGTGGACGGAAGACCTTTCGCACCACGGCCTTCTCGTCATCGTTGTTGAGAGTGAGTTCGATGTGCGGCCAGGCCTGGGCGCTGGTGCCGCGATTGCGCATCACGATGGACAGCGCATAGACGTTCTGGTTGGGCGGTACCACCTGCAATTCATTGGATTCCAGCGAGAGCCGGTCGATTTCGGCCGGTAATCCCACCGTGCAATGCAAGGCGACGCACATGCCATTGAGCATGGGACGCAGCACCGGCACCGAGGCCGCCAGCGGGTTGCGCCAATAATAGAGCGATTGCAGCAGCAGCACCGGCACCATCACGCCGGCCAGCACCATCATCAGCATCTTCATCGCATGGCCGACGCGCGCCTTGCGCTCGGCACGCTTGACGAAACCGGGCTCGTCGGCCGCCTGCTGCTCATCGACGGCAGCGTGATCCTCGTCTTCCAGGCTCTCTTCGCGCTCGATCGGCGCGGACTCGACGTCGTGAGTGACATCTGCCGATGCTGGCGGCGTTTCATTGTCGATCCTGAAGACGGCCGCGACCTCGGGCGGTGCCGCCAGGTTTTCGGCCGGGTCGGAGGAGCGACGTAGCAGGGCGCCGGTATCGAGGTCTTCGTCCGCGGCAGGCCCGGTCTGATCGGGTTTGTCGTTGTCCTCAGGCTGGGACAGCTTCAGGGGCGCGCCGAGATCGGGGATATAGCCCGGGCTGGCGGGGGAGCGGAACACCTTGGGTTCCGCGATCAGCGGAATGGCGGCCGTGGTCGGGGGCGCCGGAGTTGCCGGTGTCGCTGGGGTCTCCGCCATCGGTGGTGCTGCTTCTGATGCAGCAGGTGCCACCGGCAGCCTGACCTCGGGTAGCGGGTCGGGCTGGGGCTGGAAAGAGGGGGAGGCCGAGGGCGGGTTGCGCTTGGCTGTGATGGCAGGTGCTGCCGATGCAGTGCTCGCTGCAGGGAGTGCGCCGGCCTGGGCCTTGCTGCCCGGCACCGGCTGGTAATGACCGTCGGCGATGCTGGGCTCGACCAGGAATTCATTGCCGTTGAAGACTTCGCGGCAACTGCCGCAGCGTACCAGTCCGTTACGCAGCTTGAGCTGGTCGCTGGCGACCCTGAAGATGGTCAGGCAGTGCGGACACTGGGTCGCCAACGCCATGGATTACTCCGGCAGGCGGCCTGCCAGCGCCACCCAGCCTTCATGCTCCGCCCATACCGAGAGCGTGATGTAGGGTGCATAGGCGGCGATGACCTCCGTGGCCTGGCGCGCCAGCACGCCCGACAGCACCAGGGACCCGCCGGCACGCACGCGGCCAGCCAGCATGGGCGCCATCAGTTGCAGCGGGCCGGCCAGGATATTTGCGACCACGACGTCGAACTTTTCACCTTCCGGGTAGGCCTGGGCGAAGGGTTCTGGCAGATAGTAGGTCGCGCTGCAGTGATTGCGTTCGGTATTGTGGTGGGCGGCTTCCAGCGCCTGCGGGTCGATGTCCACGCCAATGACCTGGGGAACGCCGATCTTGGCCGCGACCAGCGCCAGGATGCCCGAGCCACAACCGTAGTCCAGCAGGGTGCGGGCACTGGTGGAATTGCTTTCCAGCCATTCCATGCACAGCCGGGTGGTCGGATGGCTGCCAGTGCCGAAGGCCAGACCGGGGTCCAGTTCCAGCACCAGAGCATCGGGATCGGCCGGCGCTTCGTGCCAGCTCGGCACGACCCAGATGCGCTGGCCGATGTGGATGGGCTCGAACTGGGATTGCGTCAGGCGCACCCAGTCCTGCTCTTCCACGTTACGCGTCGCAAAGGGCAGGGCATAGTCCAGGCCGATGGCCTTGGCCGCATCGGTCACGATGGCGGCGTGGTCGGCATCCTTGCCGGCCAACGCTACCACGCGGCTGCGGTCCCAGGCGGCTTCCTCCGGCTCCATGCCGGGTTCGCCGAAGAGCGGACGCTCGGCGTCCGTCCCTTCGTCCGCATCTTCCACCGACACCGACAGGGCGCCAGATTCCATCAAGGCGTCGGACAGTGCCTCCGCCTCTTCCCGCGCCACTTCGATGACGATTTCTACCCAAGCCATATGCCTGCCTTTGCTGTTGCGTGATGTTGCGCGTTGTTGCTTGTTGTTGCGATTGGAGCGTGCTTACTTCTTCAGCGACTTTTCCGCATCCGGCGCCGTCGGACGCTCCGACAACTTATGTTCCAGATAATGGATATTGGTTCCGCCTTCGAAGAAACGGGCATCGACCATCAGCTCGCGGTGCAGCGGGATATTGGTCGAAATGCCTTCCACCACCATTTCCGACAAGGCGATCTGCATGCGACGGATGGCCTGTTCGCGGGTGGCGCCGTAGGCGATCACCTTGCCGACCATGGAATCATAGTTGGGCGGCACGAAATAGCCGGAGTAGGCATGCGAATCGACGCGGATGCCAGGACCACCCGGTACGTGCCAGGAAGTGATGCGGCCCGGCGAGGGGATGAACTTGAACGGGTCCTCGGCATTGATGCGGCACTCGATGGCGTGACCCTTCAGCTCGATGTCGCGCTGGCGGTAACGCAGCTTCTCGCCGGCGGCGATGCGGATCTGCTCCTGCACGATGTCCACGCCGGTGATCATCTCGGTGACCGGGTGCTCGACCTGCACGCGGGTGTTCATCTCGATGAAGTAGAACTCTTCGTTTTCGTACAGGAATTCGAAGGTACCGGCGCCACGGTAGTTCATCTTGCGGCAGGCTTCGGCGCAGCGTTCGCCGATCTTCTCGATGATCTTGCGCGGGATGCCCGGTGCCGGTGCTTCCTCGATCACCTTCTGGTGGCGGCGCTGCATGGAGCAGTCGCGCTCGCCCAGCCAGATGGCTTGCTTGTGCTCGTCGGCCAGGATCTGGATTTCCACGTGACGCGGATTTTCCAGATACTTCTCCATATAGACTTCCGGATTGCCAAAGGCGGCACCGGCTTCGGTCTTGGTCATGGTCACGGCATTGATCAGCGCAGCTTCCGTATGCACCACGCGCATGCCGCGACCACCGCCGCCGCCAGCGGCCTTGATGATGACCGGATAGCCGATCTTGCGGGCGATCTGGACGATTTCCTTGGGGTTGTCCGGCAGCGCGCCTTCCGAACCGGGCACGCAGGGCACGCCGGCGCGGATCATGGCCTGCTTGGCCGAGACCTTGTCACCCATCATGCGGATGTTTTCCGCGCGCGGGCCGATGAAGACGAAGCCGGACTGTTCCACGCGCTCGGCGAAATCGGCGTTTTCCGACAGGAAGCCGTAGCCCGGATGGATCGCCTGGGCATCGGTCACTTCGGCCGCGCTGATGATGGCCGGCATGTTCAGGTAGGACAGCGCGGAAGGGGCCGGGCCGATGCAGACCGACTCATCGGCCAGCTTTACGTACTTGGCTTCGCGGTCGGCCTCGGAGTGCACGACCACGGTCTTGATACCCAATTCGCGGCAGGCGCGCTGGATGCGCAGGGCAATTTCGCCACGGTTGGCGATGAGGATTTTTTCAAACATAACAGGAATGGGACGTCGCCAGTTCAAGCGTTATAGGTTCCGGAGGAGGGCCGTATCCGTAAGGACCACCGACCCTGCCGACCAGGCCAGGGACTGAATGCGATCAGCCCAGCACGAACAGCGGCTGGCCGAACTCGACCGCCTGGCCGTTTTCCACCAGGATCTGCTTGACCACGCCACCCTTGTCGGCGTCGATCTCGTTGAGCAGCTTCATGGCTTCGATGATGCACAGGGTGTCGCCTTCCTTGACTTCCTTGCCCACTTCCACGAAGGCCGGAGCGCCCGGTGCCGAGGAGCGGTAGAAGGTGCCGACCATGGGCGACTTGACGATATGACCTTCCGGCACGGCAGCTGCAGCCGGCGCGGCCGGCGCAGCGGCGGCCACCGGAGCGGCTGCCACGGGGGCAGCGGCCGGGGCATAGGCCTGCTGTTGCGGCACCATCACCACCTGGTTCTGCGCATTCGGGGACGACTTGACGATCCTGACCTTGCTTTCGCCTTCGGTGACTTCCAGCTCTTCGATCGCCGATTCAGCAACCAGGTCGATCAGCGTCTTGAGTTTTCGTAAATCCATTTGAATCCCTCGGAATGTAGATGAGTAGTATTAGAGAAGCGCCAGCGCTCTGTCGCGGCCGGCAGGTTCAGTCAAGGTCTTGCAGTACGTGAAACGATCCGTTCGGGACGGGGCGGGCCCGCCGTCAGGATTGACGCAGCCAATGGTCCACGGCCATGCGATAGCCGTCGACACCGAAGCCGCACAGGACTGCCCGGGCAATGCCGGACAGGTAGGAAAAATGCCGGAACTGCTCACGCTGGTGGATATTGGAGATATGCACCTCGATGAAGGGAATCGCCACCCCGGCCAGCGCATCGCGCAGCGCCACGCTGGTATGGGTCAGTCCACCCGGGTTGATGATGATGCCGTCCACCCCTTCGTGGCGGGCCTGATGGATGCGGTCGATCAGCGCACCTTCATGGTTGCTCTGGAACGCGACCAGGGCCGCACCGGCGGCCCGGGCCTGGTCTTGCGCGCGCTGCTCGATATCAGCCAGCGTGGTGGATCCGTAGACTTCCGGCTCCCGGGTCCCGAGCAGATTCAGGTTCGGGCCATTGAGCAGGAGAAGCTGTTTTGCCATGGAGATTAAGCTCCGTTTGACGACGATGCGCGCATTTTGCCGTCAAATGACATCATTTGGCAAGAAAAACTTTCTTTTCACGGATTTGCAGTCGCGCATGCATTTGCGCCAGCGTTGCTCTATCAGAGCTTGGAGAGGTCGGCACGCAGTTCATCGAACTTGATGCGACCCAGGTAGACCTTCTTGACTTTGCCGTCCTTGCCCACCAGAGCGGTGAAGGGGAGACCGCCTGCCTGATTGCCGAATTGCCGCAGCAAATCGGTGGCGCCGGTTCCGGCAACGAAGAGAGGATAGCGGATTTGGTACTTTTGCGCAAACTTGGCGATATTTTCCTGACTATCCACGCCAATTCCCAGAATTTGCACCGGCGCGATTTCCTGCTGCAAGGCTGTCAGCTCGGGCATTTCCTCCACGCAGGGGCCGCACCAGGTGGCCCAGAAGTTGACCACCAGCGGCCTACCCTTGTACTGCGCCAGCGACTGGGTCTGGCCGGTGGCATCCGGCATGGATTGCGACAGCAGCTGATTCAGCGCGAGCGTCTCGGGTGAGTCGGCGGGGTGGGCGCGATGGCTGGCATAGATGCCCACACCCACGCAAATCACGGCAACGACGGCCAACAGGATCACATTTTTCAGTTTCTTCATCACACGTCTTCTTCTGAAGTGGTCTCGATCAGTTGCGCCAGGGCGGCGGCGTCGCCCCGGTCGGCACGTTTTCCGGGCGCCACGCGCAGGCTGCCGCGCAGATCATCTTCGTCGTACAGGGCCAGGTGCGCCAGTTCCGGATCGGCGCCGCGCTGGGGCAGCAGGAAACTCAGGGTCTCGACCGCCTGACCGGTGCGGAAGTGCGCGGTCTCGCCGACCTCGAAGTTCACATTCTTGTTGAGCAGGAAGATCTCCACATCCTTGGCGCTGGGCGAGAACAGCTGCAGGTGGATGTCAGAATGTTCACCTGCGGTGCCATTCCAGACTGCGCCGGTGATGTAAGGATTGAAATGTTGCAGATCCTGCATCAGCTGCAGCGCTACCCGGCGCAGGTGCAAGAGGCGCGCCGGCTGGGTGTCGGCAAAGAAGAGCTCATTGTAGATGCGCACTTCTTCTTCGATCTGCTCGTTATCGGGCATGATCTCGCCCCTGGCCTTCTGGTTGCCCAGGATCTGGCGGGCGGCCTTGCGCTTGGCGCTGCCATAGTCGGCGCCGTCCTCGGCAATCATGCGGGCAGCGGCGGCGGCAATCTCTGCACGCAGTTGCTCGGTGGGGGAGGTGAATTCGAATTCAGACATGGCCGCTATGATACCCGCAGCCGGGCGAGGCCGTGCCCGCCTGCCGTCATGCATCCCCTCATTTCACCTGACGCCTGCCCAGCGTCGCCTGCGGGCTTTCACCAAACTGTTTCTTGTAATAGCGCATGAACAGATAGAGATGGGTAAAGCCCCAGCTCAGCGCGATGTGCGGGATTTCAGGCGGGATGGCCGGGTCCAGCAGGTCTTCCCGCACCCGTGCCAGGCGCTGGGTCCGCAGGTATTCCATCGGCGTCATTTGCCGGTATTTGCGAAATCCCGACTGCAGTGAGCGCACGCTGATGGCGGCGTGTTGGGCAATGTCGACGAGCGTGATGGGCGCCGACAGCCTGGCCATGATGAACTCGACGGCCCGCTTGATCTGGCGCGGCGCGGGCGCGGCAGGGTGGCGTGCCAGGGCGTCCGAATGATTGTGCGGCAGGTTGTGCAGGATCAGGTAGCTTGCCGCCTGCAGCAGATTGGCCATGGCCAGCGGTGCATGCTTGAGCGGTGCCGCTCCCACCAGCCCCTGGGCGACGATGTCGATGAGCGATGTCAGTGGCGCCAGCAGGTGCGGCGCCTGCACCAGCGGGGAGTGGAAGTGCAGTTGCCGGTGTACCGGGGCATCGAGCAGCATGGACAGTTTCAGCGTCAGACCATGCCGCGAAAAGAAGAAGCCCTGTCCCGATGACTGGCTGGAACAGGCGATCTGCTGCGTCTGCCCCAGGTCGAGGAGGATGCCACTGCCACCGCGACACTCGATGACGTCGGCGCCGGTTTGCCAGGACAGCGTGCCGCTGCGCGGGATGTACAGGCTGTAACCGTCAATTTCGGGCGGATTGTGCAGGACCCATCCAGAGGGACTGGAGGAGCGATATGCCCCTCCCTTGGGCAGCAGGAAATATTCACTTTCATAGTGCAGGGGCCCGTGATGCCCCTCCGGCAGCTCTACCTTCGCGTTTGTCTCCTGCAGCCATGCATCGCTGGTTTCCGGGCTGGAGAGTGTGACCTCGGTTCTTGAACCCGGGAGGGGAATGGAGGTTTGCTTTTTGATACGGCTTTCGATCAGAAAAGCGCTCAGTGGCATTTTCTGTTGCTTCCATGGCGTTTCCAAGGGGGCAGCATGTCGATTAGGGTCAGAAAATGTTTAACGAAAGTTCAAGTTCTTCTTGTGATTTTCCCTCAAGGTCCGGGCGTCCTCTCCACGGAAACGAAGCGCTCCGAAAAAATGCGCAGGAATTTTTTTCGGGAAGGGGAACTGCAGCGAGGATGCGGTTAAGTTCGGGGGCAGCATGGGTGCCAGTCCGGCTGCGGTAGCCGGAACGGCGCCATTTTTTGCATATCCGACGACGAGGGAAAGTCATGAATTGGTTCTACAACCGGAGAATTGCCACCAAACTATTACTGGCCTTCGCCTGCCTGCTATTGTTGACGGGCGCGCTAGGGGGCTTTGCCGTACTCCAGATCAACCAGGTCAATCAGGCAACGGGCGAGCTGGCCAGCAACTGGTTGCCCAGTATTCGCTCGCTCAATGACCTGAAAGTGGCGCTTTCCCGGCTACGCGCCAACGAGGCCCAGATGGCGCTCTACGACGACGATGCGACGCAACGCAAAGCCATCGTCGCCATCATGAACAAGAATCTGGAAACGCTGGCTCTTGCGCGCAAGACCTACGCCGCCCAGATCTCCGAGCCCGGGGAAAAGGCGCTTTTCCCCAGCGTCAATGAGCGCATCGAGAAATTCATCGCCTTGCATGGCCAGACCATTGCCGACATCGAGGCGGGCAGGGCAGATGAGGCCAAGCGCGTGCTGCTGGGCCAGGCATTCCAGAACTATCTGAGCCTGCTCGATGAAATCGACAAGCTGGCCCAGGTCAACCTCGACGGCAGTGTGCAGTCCACCCGGACCGCAGAGGCCACCTACCAGCAGGCAAGGGTATGGGTGGTGTCCATCCTGGCCGGCGCCTTGCTTGCAGGCTTGGCGCTGGCCTTGTTCATCGCCCGGGTGATCTCCACGCCACTGCGTACGGCCGGCGAGTTCGCCCACCGTATTGCCGCCGGTGACCTGACGGCCGAGATCGCAGCGCAATCCCGGGACGAGACCGGACAACTGACCGAGGCGCTGGTGTCGATGAATACCAGCCTACGACGCATCGTCAGCCAGGTCAGGAGCGGCACCGACACCATTGCCACGGCCTCCGGCCAGATTTCCAGCGGTAACCTGGACCTGTCGAGTCGTACCGAAGAGCAGGCCAGTTCGCTGGAGGAGACGGCCTCGGCCATGGAAGAGCTGACCTCCACCGTACGACAGAATGCCGAGAATGCACGGCAGGCCAACCAGCTGGCCCTGAGCGCTTCCACCATTGCCGAAGAGGGCGGTAACGTGGTGCGCCAGGTGATCCAGACCATGGGACGTATCGATACATCGTCCAAGAAGATCGTGGACATCATCAGCGTCATCGACGGTATCGCCTTCCAGACCAACATCCTGGCGCTCAACGCGGCCGTGGAGGCCGCGCGCGCCGGGGAACAGGGGCGCGGCTTCGCAGTAGTCGCCACCGAGGTGCGTTCGCTGGCGCAGCGTTCGGCCACCGCAGCCAAGGAGATCAAGACGCTCATCGACAATTCGGTGGAGCAGGTCGGCCTGGGCAGTGGACTGGTCCAGCAGGCCGGGGTGACGATTTCCGAGGTGGTGTCCAGTGTGCAGCGCGTTACCGACGTGATGGCCGAAATTTCCGCCGCCAGCAATGAACAGACGCAGGGCATCGAGCAGGTCAACCAGGCGATCACCCAGATGGACGAGGTCACCCAGCAGAATGCCGCACTGGTGGAAGAGGCCGCCTCTGCCTCGCACTCGCTATCCCATCAGACCAGACAGCTGTCCGAACTGGTCGGCGTGTTCCGTCTGCCGGGCGGCCCTCGCGCACAGGCGGCAAGCCCCGAAATCATCGATGAATCCGCGCCATTGCCGCCACGCGCAGTTCGTCTTGGGCACCCCCGGCCTGGCCCGGCCCGCGCCCACAGTGCGGTGTTAGCGGGCAGTGCCGGTGCGGCAGCCGGCCATGGCGCAGCCGATGACGCGTGGGAAACCTTCTGAGGTGCGGCATGGCTAAGCCCGGCAAGGCCGAACTGGACCAGATCCGTCACGAGCTGGCTACTGTCTACCAAGATGCTGCCTGGAAGGTCGCCGCCCTCGTGGTGCGGGTCAGCACGGTCAGGAATGGTCTGGACCAACCCCTCCAGCCCGAGGAATGGCAACATCTCAAGTTGCTCATCAACCGGCTCGACAGCACGGCCCGGCATGCCGAGCAGGTGCTCAGGCGCCTGCTCATCCTTCGCGGGCCGGACAACTGTTCCACAGACCGCGGCAACCTGTCCTCCTCCGACCTGCCAACGCCGCCACCCGGCGCCGGGAATGGGGGCGGCCCATGAGCATGGCAGCGCTGGCTGGCCTGCGGGGATAGGGAGGATGGGCCGGCTCAGGTAAAATCTCGGGATTACACCCCAAGATTCGCTATGCACATACATATCCTCGGCATCTGCGGCACCTTCATGGGCGGTCTGGCCGTGCTGGCCAAGCAGGCCGGCCATACCGTGACCGGCTGCGATGCCAATGTCTATCCGCCGATGAGCACCCAGCTGGAAGCCCAGGGCATTACCCTGATCCAGGGTTTCGAGCCGTCCCAGGTCGAGTTGAAGCCGGACCTGTTCGTCATCGGCAACGTGGTCTCGCGCGGCAATGCGCTGATGGAAGAAATCCTCAATCGCGGCCTGCCCTATGTCTCCGGCCCGCAGTGGATGGGCGAGAACATCCTGCAGGACAAATGGGTCCTTTCGGTGGCCGGCACCCACGGCAAGACCACCACCTCGGCCATGCTGGCCTGGGTGCTGGAGCATGCGGGTTACCAGCCCGGCTTCCTGATCGGCGGGGTGCCGATGAACTTCGGGATCTCGGCGCGCCTGGGTAGCGATGGCCAGGGGGGACCTTCGCCCTTCTTCGTCATTGAAGCCGATGAGTACGACACCGCCTTCTTCGACAAGCGCAGCAAGTTCGTCCATTACCGTACCCGCACCGCGATCCTGAACAATCTGGAATACGATCACGCTGACATCTTCCCCGATCTGGCCGCCATCGAGACCCAATTCCACCATCTGGTGCGTACCGTGCCGGGCATCGGCCGGCTCATCGTCAATGGCCGCGAACCGGCATTGCAGCGCGTGGTGGCACGCGGTTGCTGGAGCGAACGCGAGGACTTCGGCGTGGCCCAGGGTCAGCCGGGCTGGTCCCTGCAGACCCACGAGGACGGGCGCTTCGATGTCTTCTTCGAGGGCCAGTTGCAAGGCACCGTGGTCTGGGAACTGACCGGCGAGCACAACCGCATGAACGCCCTGGCGGCCATCGCCGCCGCCCGCCATGTGGGTGTGCCTGCAGCCCAGGCCATCGAGGCGCTGGGGGCTTTCCAGAGCGTCAAGCGGCGCATGGAACTGCGCGGCAGCGCCAATGGCGTGGCTGTCTATGACGATTTCGCCCACCATCCGACCGCCATCGCCACCACCGTGGCCGGCCTGCGCAAGAAGGTCGGCGACGCCCGCATCCTGGCCGTGCTGGAGCCCCGTTCCAACACCATGAAGCTGGGCACCATGAAGGAAGCCCTGCCCGGCAGCCTGGCCGAGGCCGACCTGGTGTTCGGCTTCGGTGCCCGTTCCGGACGCGACGCGCTGGGCTGGGACCTGGCCGAGGCACTGGCGCCGCTGGGCCAGAAGGCAGCCGCCTTCGATGAGCTCGATGCCCTGGTGCAGGCCGTCAAGGCCGCCGCCAGGCCGGGCGACCACGTGCTGGTGATGAGCAATGGCGGGTTCGGCGGCGTACACCAGAAGCTGCTGGACGCGCTGGCATGATCCTGTACCTGCACGGTTTTCGTTCCTCGCCGCAATCCTTCAAGGCGCGGGTGATGGGGCAGCGCATGGCCGAGCTGGGCTTGCAGGACGACTACCTCTGCCCGCAACTGCCGGCTTCGCCCGCCGCAGCCATCGCCCTGGCCGGGTCGCTGGTGGCCGGTGTCGACCCGGCGCGGCTGACTGTCGTCGGGTCTTCGCTGGGCGGCTTCTATGCCACCTGGCTGGCTGAACACCTCGGTTGCCGCGCCGTGCTGCTCAATCCGGCGGTCAAGCCGCCACGCGACCTGGAATCCTATGTTGGCGTGAGCACCCAGTATCACTCCGACGAACCCTTCGAATTCAAGCACGAATACATCGGCGAACTGCGCTCGCTGGTGGTCCCGGCCATCAGCCGCCCGCAGCGCTACCTGCTGCTGGCCGCCACCGGCGACGAAGTGCTGGACTGGCGCGAGATGGTGGCCCATTACCCGGGTGCGCGTCAGATCGTCATCCAGGGGAGCGACCACGGCATGGCCGAATTCGTGGACTACCTGGACGAAGTGCTGGCTTTCTGCGGTGTCGCGCCTGCGGGCAAGGTGCTGCGTTGATGCGATGTGTCCCGCGCAAGGCGCGCTGGATGGCGCACCCGCAGGCGCTGGCAACGCTGCTGGCCACCGAGGGCCAGCGCATGCGCTGCGTTCGTGCCTGGCTGGCCGACCCCGGTTCCATGACCCTGAAACTGAAGGCCCGTACCGACGCCTTCAGCGTGCGCCTGTTGCGCCAGCGGCCCGCCATGATCCTGGCCGATGAGCATGAGGCATTGGGCGTGGCGGCGCGCAGCCGGGTGGTCGAGCGCGACGTGATCCTGCATTGCGACGGCCTGCCGGTGGTGTTTGGTCACACCGTCTTGTCCACCGGATCGGTGAAATCCGACTGGCCTTTCTTCAGCAAGCTGGGCAATACGCCGCTGGGCGCCAACCTGTTCTTTGATCCGCTGGTCGGGCGCCGCCCCATCCAGTATGCTCGCCTGAGGTCCGGCCACCCGCTGATGCGCCGCATCGCGCAGGCCCTGCCGCAGACCCCGATACCGACCACCCTGCTGGCACGCCGCTCCCTGTTTACGCGGCGCGGCGGGATATTGATGGTCACCGATGTTTTCCTGCCGGCACTGGAGGCGCTGATGCGTCCGGTGCCGGCCCATGTACCAGATTGAGAAGCGATAGAAGCAGATGAATTTACTGTTCGAAGAATCCGGCGACTTCAAGGCCGGCTCCATCATGACCCAGCAGGGCGAGTCCTACCAGGTCGAGATGGCCTCCGGCAAGCGCACCAAGGTCAAGTCGCGCGACGCGCTGCTGCAGTTCGCCTCTCCTGCACCGCAGGAATTGCTGGAGCAGGCGCAGGCCATCGCCGCCGAGGTCGACCTGGACTTCCTGTGGGAAGTGGCCGGCGAGGAAGAGTTCGGCTTCACCGAACTGGCGGCCGAATACTTCGGCCACGCGCCCCTGCCACCGGAAGCCGCGGGTCTCCTGCTGTGCCTGCATCACGCGCCGATCTACTTCTACAAGAAGGGTCGCGGCCGCTACAAGGCGGCCCCGCAAGCCTCGCTGCAGGCCGCCCTGGCCGGCCTGGAAAAGAAGAAGCAGCAACTGCTGGCGCAGGCCGCCTATGTGGAAGAACTCAAGGCCCACAAGTTGCCCGAAGCCTTCCGTCCTATCGCCCTGCAATTGCTCTTCAAGCCGGACAAGAACGGCATCGAATACAAGGCCCTGGACGCCGCCGCCAAGGAACTGCAGACCACCCCGCAGCGCCTGATGCTGGCCGCCGGCGGCGTGGCCTCGCCCAAGGACCTGCACTATGCGCGCTTCCTTCATGAGTTCTTCCCGCGTGGCACGGGCTTCCCGGCCATCGACATCCCCGCGCCGACCACAGACCTGCCCACCGCCGATGTGCAGGCCTTCTCCATCGATGACGTCACCACCACCGAAATCGACGATGCACTCTCGGTGACCCGGCTGGCCGACGGCAAGCTGTGCGTGGGCATCCACATCGCCGCACCGGGCCTGGCCATCAAGCGTGGCGACGCCATCGATGCGATGGCGCGCGCGCGCATGTCCACCGTCTACATGCCGGGCGAAAAGATCACCATGCTGCCCGACGATCTGGTGGCTACCTACACCCTGGATGCCGGCGCCGCCCGCCCGGCGCTGTCGCTGTATGCCACGCTGGACCCGGCCAGCTGGGAAGTGCTGGCCACCGAAACCCGCGCCGAACTGGTGCCGATTGCCGCCAACCTGCGCCACAACGACCTCGATGACCTGGTCACCGAGGAAGCCCTGGCCGAGAATCGCGGCGACTATCCGCACAAGGACGAGATCGCGCTGCTCTGGCAATGGGTGCAATTGCTGGAGCAGGGCCGCATGGCCAAGCGCGAGGCCTTCGGCCTGCGGCCGGAACAGAACAACCGCGTGGACTTCAACTTCTACGTCGAGAACGACGTGGTCAGCATTGTCCGCCGCCGTCGTGGCGCGCCGCTGGACAAGATCGTGGCCGAACTGATGATCTTCGCCAACAGCACCTGGGGCAAGCTCATGGCCGACCACGGCGTGCCGGGCATCTATCGCGCCCAGGGCGGCGGTGCCGGCGGCTGGGCCGCCAAGATGCAGGTGCGCATGGTCACCCATGCCGCTCCCCACCAGGGCCTGGGCGTGGACCAGTACGCCTGGAGCACCTCGCCCCTGCGTCGCTATACCGACCTGGTCAACCAGTGGCAGATCCTGGCCTGCATCGAGCATGGCGTGACCGCACCGCTGGTGGCGCCCTTCAAGCCGCGTGACGCCGACCTGTTCGCCATCGTCTCCGGTTTCGACGCGGCCTATTCCGGCTATGCCGACTTCCAGTCCACCATGGAGCGCTACTGGTGCCTGCGTTGGCTGGCCCAGGAAAACGCCCGCACCGTGGAAGCGGTGGTGCTGAAGGACGAAATCCTGCGCCTGGTCGATATCCCGCTGGTGTTGCGCATGCCAGGCCTGCCGCAACTGGCGCGCGGCCTGCAGGTCAAGCTCGACCTGCTGCGCTGGGACGAGGTCGATCTCAGCGTGGAAGCACGCCTGCTGGAAGTGCCGGCTGCGGCGGCTCAGGCGCTGGCCACCGATCTGGGTGAAGACGACGAGGAGTTGCTAGAGGGCATGGCTGCGCTGGGCAGCGAGGAGGATGCCTCCAGCGACGAAGCGACCGACGCCGGGGAGGGTGAACCCGACGCTGCCGCTGAAACGGAAGCAGCGGCCGATGGCGAAAACCCGCCCGCCGCAGCGGCGCAATGAGGCGGTGCTGGCGTAGAATTGCCGCTGTCCCTATCGTCGCTTTTGCCTGCCTGCCGTGAACCTGTTTGCTCAACATCGCCTGCTCAGCGTGGCGCTCGGTATCTCGCTGCTGGTGCACGGCCTGCTGCTGGCCGTACACTTCGCCGCGCCCGATGCCTTCCGCTTCAAGCCTTCCGACCCGGAACTGGAAGTCATCCTGGTCAACGCCAAGCACGACAAGAAGCCGGTCAATGCCCAGGCCCTGGCGCAGGCCAACCTGGATGGGGGCGGCAATGCCGAGGACGGCCGCGCCAAGTCACCGCTGCCGGACATGCAGCGGGTCGAGAGCGGCGACAGCGTCAAGGCCGCGCAACGCAAGGTGGTCGAACTGGAACAGCAGCAGCGCAAGATGCTCGCGCAGCTGCAGGCGGCACAGCAGCATGTGACCAGCGCCGACCAGATCAAGCCGGTCGAGACGCCGCAGCCCAACGCGCACGACATGACCGAGACGGCCAAGGCCATGGCGCGCATGGAAGCCGAGGTCGCAAAGAACATCGAGCAATACAACAAGCGCCCGAAGAAGACCCAGATCACGCCCAGCACCCGCGAAGTCGGCTATGCCCAGTACTACAAGACGCTGCAGGACAAGATAGAAAAGATCGGTACCCTGAACTTCCCGACCCGGGACGGCAAGAAGCTCTATGGTGAACTGCTGATCGTCATCCCGGTCTTCCAGGACGGCACCATCTATGAACGCGATGGCGGCGTGGTGGTCAGGTCCAGTTCCGGCAATGCCGCACTGGACCAGGCGGCGGTGGCCATCGTGCGCCGCTCGGCGCCGTTCGGCCGCTTCCCGGAGAACATGCGCACCAGCGGCAAGGACGATGTGTGGGAAATCATCACCCGCTTCCGCTTCACGCGTGACCAGGGTGTGCAGGCCGAACTGGGGGCCGGCTGAGAGGCTGACGCACTGAGGGTCAGCGGCGCGGGGCAGGAGCGCTGACGGATCATTCAACGAAAACAGAGAACAAGGGAGCAGGCGGACCACCATGGATGAATACGTCGTCATCGGCAATCCCATTGCCCACAGCAAATCACCCGAGATCCACGCACAGTTTGCCGCCCAGACCGGCCAGCAACTGCACTACGATCGCCTGCTGGCGCCACTGCATGGCTTCAAGGCGGCGGTACAGGTGTTCCAGCGGCGTGGCGGACGTGGCGCCAATGTCACCGTCCCCTTCAAGCTGGAGGCCCATGCCCTGGCCGACCAGCTGACCGAGCGCGCCCGCCTGGCCGGCGCGGTCAATACCCTCAAGTTCGAAGACGGCCACATCCTGGGCGACAACACCGATGGTGCCGGTCTGGTGACTGACATCGTGGTCAATGCCGGCCAGGCGCTGGCGGGGCGTCGCGTGCTCCTGCTGGGGGCCGGCGGTGCCTCGCGCGGGGCACTCCTGCCGCTGCTGCAGCAAAAGCCGGCCGAATTGGTGATCGTCAACCGCACCCAGACCAAAGCGGCCGAGCTGGCCGCGCAGTTCGCCTCGCACGGCCCGGTCAGGAGCGCCGCCTATGCCGAACTGGACGGGGTATTCGATGTCATCGTCAATGCCACTTCGGCCAGCCTCACCGACGACCTGCCGCCGCTGCCGGTGTCGGTCTACGGCAGCGATACCCTGGCCTACGACATGATGTATGGCCGCCAGCCCACGATCTTCCTGCAGAGCGCCCAGCAGCACGGCGCCTGCGTGCGCGATGGCCTGGGCATGCTGGTGGAGCAGGCGGCCGAAGCCTTCCACCTTTGGCGCGGGGTGCGTCCGGCCACCGCCGAGGTGTTCGCCAGCCTGCGCGCGCAACTGGCGCAATGAGGGGCATGCGCCTAGGGTCGGCCCGGCCGGCACGCGTGAGAATCTGCACATCGTGACACCCGAGAACCACAGAACAAGAACCGGCACATGAAATCGCTACGCAAGCTGCTCTTCTGGATCATCGTCCTGCCCATCGCACTGGTGCTGCTGTTGCAGGCGTATTTCTTCGTCCAGATCTGGTGGTGGAAGGACCATAACCCCGAGTCCACCAGCTTCATGCGTCAGCAATTGTCATTGCTGCGAGAGAAGGATCCCAACGCGCAGCTGCAATTCCGGTGGACGCCGTATGCGCGCATTTCCAACAATCTCAAGCGCGCCATCATCGCCTCCGAGGATTCCAATTTCTCCGAGCATGACGGCATCGACTGGGAAGCCCTGCAAAAGGCCTACGAAAAGAACGAGAAGAAGGGCAAGGTGGTCGCCGGCGGCTCCACCATCACCCAGCAGCTGGCCAAGAATTTGTTCCTCTCCGGCGAGCGCAGCTACCTGCGCAAGGGCCAGGAATTCATCATCACCTACATGCTGGAATTCCTGCTGGACAAGCAGCGCATCTTCGAGATCTATCTCAACGTGGTGGAGTGGGGCAACGGCGTATTCGGCACCGAGGCCGCCGCCCAGCACTATTACCGCACCACGGCCGCCGGCCTGGGTGCGGAGCAGGCAGCGCGCCTGGCGGTGATGCTGCCGCGTCCGCGCTACTACGACCGCAATCGCGGCTCGGCCTATCTGGCGGCCCGTACCGGGCTGATCCTGCGCCGCATGAACGCCGCCACGCTGCCGCCCACCCACAAGTGAGCGATTTTCTTGCCGCGTGCGCATGACCGGCGTATGACGTCAGGCTGCCAGCACGGGCCTGACAACAGGCCCCGTGTCGTGCTTGCCTGCCGCCGGGGTTGAACGTACACTTGCGCACGTTTCGCGCCTGAGGTCGCGCCGGCCTGCACCGGCGGCAGCGGGTCGCCGCACTCCCACCCGCGTTCCATCCAGCGAGAGCCCATGATCAATGTATTCGTGTTGCAAAACGGACGACTGAGCCAGGTCAACATCGACAGCCGTACCGACCTGGAACAGGCGGCGCCGGTCTGGGTGGACCTGACCGAGCCGAACGACGAGGAACGCGCCTGGGTCAAGAGCATCTATGGCGTCACCCTGCCGGACGAGGATGAATTCAGCGACATCGAAGCCTCGGCCCGTTACTTCGAGGCCGAGAACGGCGACCTGCACCTGCGCACCGACTTCCTGTTCGAAGGGGATGACGATTCCTCTTCCACCATGACGGTGGCCTTCATCCTGGCCCGCAACATCCTCTTCTCGGTGCATGCCGAAGACCTGCCGGTGTTCCGTCTGGTGCGCATGCGCGCCCGTTCGCGGCCTGGCTCGATCGGCGACTATCGCGACGTGCTGCTGGACCTCTACGAGACCGATGCAGAATATTCCGCCGATGCCCTGGAAGGCATCTACCAGAAGCTGGAGGCGGTGAGCACCAGCGTGCTCAAGAAGAGCCTGTCCGACCAGGATGCCGCCGACGTACTGAACACCATCGCCCACGAAGAAGACTTGAACGGGCGTATCCGTCGCAACATGATGGATACGCGGCGTGCGGTCAGCTTCCTGATGCGCGGGCGGCTCCTGAGTTCGGAGCAGTTCGAGGACGCCCGCCAGATCCTGCGCGACATCGAATCGCTGGACGGCCACACCGCCTTCCTGTTCGACAAGATCAACTTCCTGATGGACGCCACCGTCGGCTTCATCAACATCAACCAGAACAAGATCATCAAGATCTTCTCGGTGGCGTCGGTAGCCTTCCTGCCTCCGACCCTGATTGCCAGCATCTACGGCATGAACTTCAAGCTCATGCCGGAACTGGACTGGCCCATCGGCTATCCGTTGGCGATCCTGATGATGATCGGTTCGGCCATTGCGCCGTTCTGGTACTTCCGTCGGCGCGGCTGGCTCAACTGAGTCCTATCCGTTGAGGCCTGTCTGCTGACGGCGACGTCCTCATTTCTCTGACACCGTTTCCCGGGCTTCTCCGATGCCGTGCGCGCTGCCGGCGCGGCACACTGCATCCATCGTATATCGCCAGATCAGGAGAGCCTCATGTCCACTCGCCACCATTACATTTCGCTGGCCATCGTCAGCGCCAGCTTCGCCGGCCTGCTGATCGGTTGCGCCAGCCCGCAGCAACCCTACGGCGCGGCCCCGCAGTCGCAGAACTACGATCGCGTTGCCTCCTATTCCGGTACCGGCGTGGTCGAGGCCATCGAAGTCACCCACAAGGAAAGCAACGGTGTTGCCGGTGCAGTGGTCGGCGGCGTGGCAGGCGGCCTGCTTGGTAACGCAGTCGGCGGCGGTACCGGCCGTGTACTGGCCACCGTGGCAGGCGCCGCCGGCGGTGCCTACGCCGGCAACCAGGTGCAGCGTAACAATTCGGCTGGCCACCAGGTCTACAACATCCGTGTGCGCATGAGCGATGGCTCCTTGCAGACTTTCGCGCAGGAAGACAACACCGACTTCCGCGTCGGTGACCGCGTGCGTCTGGATAACGGTCGTATCTCGCGCTACTGAGCGCACCTGATCGCTACAGAGCGTTTCATGCAGAGATGAGCAGCACCAGCTTCAGTGCCGTGCAATAGTCTTCAATAGTTCTTGAGGGCGCCGGGTGGTCGGGTGAAACCGGTCATCCAGCGCAAAAGTTCAGGCCGTCCGGCTTAGGCAGGACGGCCTTTTTCTTGTGGGCGGCCAGAGGGGGATTGGTCCGGTAGATCAGGCAGCTCAGGCAGGATAGAGCGCGCCCAGCACCCGCAGGCCACGCGCTCCGGTCACCGCCGGCAGGTTGCCCGGCAGGCGCAGGTCGAAGCGTCGCGCCAGCCAGGCGAAGGCCAGCGCTTCCACCCGTTGGGGCGCCACACCCAGCACGGCCGTCGATTGCACCTCGGCGCGCCCCTGCAGTTGCTGGCGCAGCAGGCGCATGAGCAGCGCATTTTCAGCCCCCCCACCGCAGACATAGACCTGGCCCGCATCAGGAGCATGGGCCACGATGGCATCGGCGATCGTGCTGGCGGTGAGCATGGTCAGCGTGGCCTGTACGTCGGGTGCCGGTATGGTTTGCCCGCTGCGCTGCAGGGCGGCCTGCAGCCAGTCCAGGTGGAACAGGTCGCGTCCCGAGCTCTTGGGCGGCGCGGCGCGGAAGAAGGCTTCGTCACGCAGTTGCGCCAGCAGGCCGGCGTGTACCTGGCCACTGGCGCCCCAGTCGCCGTTGGCGTCGTAGCTGCGCTGCAGGTGCAGCTGTATCCAGCCATCCATGAGTGCATTGCCGGGGCCGGTATCGAAGCCATAGGCCCCTTCTTCACCGGCCGGCAGGATGCTGACATTGGCGATGCCGCCGATATTGACCACTACCCGCGATTGCGACGCATCGCCGAAGATGGCCCGGTGGAAGGCCGGTACCAGCGGCGCACCCTGGCCGCCGGCGGCCACGTCCCGGCTGCGGAAGTCGGCCACCACGTCGATGCCGGTCAACTCGGCCAGCAGCGCCGGGTTGTTGGTCTGGCGGGTGAAGCCCAGTTCCGGGCGATGGCGGATGGTCTGTCCGTGTACCCCTACCATGCGCAAGTCGGCCGCCGATTTGCCCGACTGCAGCAGCAGTTGCGCCACGCAGTCGGCGTAGTGCACCGCCAGTGCATTGGCGGACATGGCTTCGCGTTCGATCTCGTTGGGACCGGCTGCCTGCAGTGCCATCAGGTCGGCACGCAGATGGTCGGGGAAGGGAACGTAGGCCGCTGCCAGCGTGGCCGAAATGGCCTGGCCGTCGAAGTCGGCCAGCACGCCATCGACGCCATCGAGGCTGGTACCGGACATGAGGCCGATGTAGAGGGAAGGGGGCCGGGAAGACGACGGGGACGAAGAAGAACTCATGGCAGGGGCGCAGGAAAAAGAAAAGGGCGGTCGCTGATTCTACAGCGACCGCCCTTCGTAGCTCATGCCGGCAGGAACGATGCCGGGCGGAATTACTTGATGGAAGCCAGTTTCACATCCGGCGCGCCCGGTACACGCAGCATGGCCATGCGGTGCTGCATCTCGTCGGCCACGGCGCGGAAGCGCTGCATCTGCGGGCCGGTCAATGCCTGGACATTGGGCACTTCCACCGACAGCGGGTTGCGCGGCTGGTTGTTGACGCGGAACTCGTAGTGCAGGTGCGGGCCGGTCGCCCAGCCGGTCATGCCGACGAAACCGATCACGTCGTTCTGGCTGACCTTCATGCCCTTCTTGATGTTGGGCGCGAAGCGGCTCATGTGGCCGTAGGCGGTGGAGTAGCCACTCCAGTGCTTGATGACGACGATGTTGCCATAGCCGTTCTGCTGACCCACGAAGTCGACCACGCCATCGGCCGCCGCATGGATCGGGGTGCCGGTCGGCGCCGCGAAGTCCACGCCGGTGTGCTGTTTCCACTGGCCCAGGATGGGGTGCAGGCGCATCGAGAAGCCGGAAGAGATACGGGTGAAGGCCAGCGGCGACTTCAGGAAGGCCTTCTTCAGCGACTTGCCGTCGAAGGCGTAGTAGCCGCCACCGCCGATCTTGCTGGCCGGGTCGCTGAACCACACCGCCTGGTAACGGTTGCCGGCATTGTCGAATTCGCCGGCCAGCACGCGACCGGTGCGCACCAGGTCACCGTTCTGGTAATAGGTCTCGTAGACCACGTTGAAGCGGTCGCCGCGGCGCAGGTCGGAAGCGAAGTTGATGTTGGTGGCGAACATGTCCACCAGCTGCATGGCGATGGCGTCCGGGATCTGGGCCGCATCGGTGGCCGCGAACAGCGAGGAGAAGATGGTGCCGGCGCGCATTTCCACGCGCCGCTCCAGCACGGCCGGCTGCGCCTGTGCGGTCAGCTTGCCTTCCTGGCGCGAGATGACCAGGTTCTTCGGGGTGTCGCTGCCGTCGTCGAGGGTGGCCGACAGCTTGACCAGTTCGCCATTGTCGTCGGTCTGGGCCACCACACGCTTGCCGGCGCGCAACTGCATCACCGTGCGCGCCAGGGTATCGGACTTGATGAAGGCCGTGGCCTCGTCGTCATCCACGCCCAGGCGGTTGAGCAGGGTGGCCAGGGTGTCGCCGCTGCGTACCTTCTCTTCGTTCACGTAATACTGCGAACGCTCTTCCAGGGCGCTGATCTGCTGTTGCAGGTCGGGCAGGGCCAGTTCCTTGGAAATCGGGTTGACCGGGGCGTCCTTCAGGTCGGGCTCGGCCGGTGCGAAGCCGGCGGCGCCGATGGTAAAGGCCGCCAGGAACAGGGCGCTGGCGCCGACGATGCGGGTCTTGGGCGAGGAGGCGGCGACTTTGTGGTGGCAGGATCGCAACGCGGTGAAGCACAGGGACGAGAGGTGCTTGAGTTTATCTTGTGGGAACATGCAATACGAATACGTTAAAATCTGACGTTTCCGTGGCGGATGGCGGGTACGGCTGCAATGCGGCGTTTCCTGTCCCCCCGCCGTGTTGCGCCCGCGTAATTCTTCATACGCACGGGTGTGAATATTGTTCCTGCTGATGAGCTTCTGAGGCGGCGTCCTGGCGCCCAGCAGAAAAACGAAAGTCGGAATTATAGCAACACGCTTTAGCGGTCTTGTCCTACAAATGCCAATTTTTTAGTTATATCGATGAACGCCGACCAGTCCACCCCTTCCGCGCCCTCCGCTGCCCCCTCCAAACTGCCCCTCTCCGACAAGGTCCAGGAGGCGCTGGCCATCACCAAACGCGGTATCGATGAGCTGCTCATCGAAAGCGAATTCGCGCAGAAGCTGGCGCGTGCCGAGCAGAGCGGCCAGCCGCTGCGCATCAAGCTGGGACTGGACCCGACCGCCCCTGACCTGCACCTGGGCCATACGGTGGTCCTGAACAAGATGCGCCAGTTGCAGAACCTGGGGCATCAGGTGATCTTCCTGATCGGCGACTTCACCTCGATGATCGGCGACCCGTCCGGCCGCAATGCCACCCGTCCGCCGCTGTCGCGCGAACAGATCGAGATCAACGCCAAGACCTATTTCGCCCAGGCCAGCCTGGTGCTGGATGCCAGCAAGACCGAAATCCGCTACAACTCCGAATGGTGCGATGCCCTGGGTAGTCGCGGCATGATCCAGCTGGCCTCGCGCTACACCGTGGCGCGCATGATGGAGCGCGACGACTTCACCAAGCGCTTCAAGGAAGGCACGCCGATCTCGGTGCATGAATTCCTCTACCCGCTGATGCAGGGCTATGACTCGGTGGCCCTGAAGTCCGACCTGGAACTGGGCGGCACCGACCAGAAATTCAACCTGCTGGTGGGCCGCGAACTGCAGAAGGACTTTGGCCAGGAGCCGCAGTGCATCCTGACCATGCCGCTGCTGGAAGGCCTGGACGGCGTGGAAAAGATGTCCAAGTCCAAGGGCAACTATATCGGCATCACCGAACCGGCCAACACCATGTTCGCCAAGGTGATGAGCATTTCCGACGTGATGATGTGGCGCTACTACGACCTGCTGTCGTTCCGCTCCATCGCCGAGATCGCTGCCTTCAAGGCCGAGGTCGAGGGGGGCCGCAATCCGCGCGATATCAAGGTCGCCCTGGCCCAGGAGATCGTGGCCCGCTTCCACTCGCAGCAGGCTGCCGAAGACGCGCTGGCCGATTTCGTCAACCGCTCCAAGGGCGGCATCCCGGACGACATCCCGGAGGTCTCGCTGTCGGGCGCGCCGCTGGGCATCGGCCAGTTGCTCAAGCAGGCCAACCTCTGTGCCTCCACCTCGGAAGCACTGCGCATGGTGGAGCAGGGCGGCGTGCGTATCGACGGCACCGTCATCAGCGACAAGGGTTTGAAGGTCGAGGCCGGCCAGTGCGTGGTGCAGGTCGGCAAGCGCAAGTTTGCCCGCGTCACCCTGGCGTAAGCTGGTGCGCGCATGATTGCCCTGTTGCAGCGGGTCAGCCAGGCCGCCGTGGTGGTGGACGGGCAGACGCTGGGTGCCATCGGCCCCGGCCTGATGGTATTGGTCTGCGCCGAACGCCATGATGGCGTGGCCCAGGCCGATGCCCTGCTCAAGAAGCTGCTGGCCTATCGCGTCTTCAGCGACGAGGCAGGCAAGATGAATCGCAGTGTTGTCGACGTGCAAGGCGGCCTGTTGTTGATCCCGCAGTTCACGTTGGCCGCCGATACCAATTCCGGTACACGCCCCTCCTTCACGCCAGCGGCCGCGCCCGAACTAGGACGGCAGCTGTTTGAGCACTTCGTGGCGCAGGCGCGGGTGCAGCATGGACAGGAAAAGGTCGGCACCGGCCGTTTTGGCGCCGACATGAAAGTGTCGCTGACCAACGACGGGCCGGTCACTTTCTGGCTGCAGGTGAAGCCTCAGGCTTTGGTGTCATGAACCTCGGTCCGGCTTGAAGCCGGGCCGGACGTCCCCAAATGAATTTGCAAAGCGTGTTGAATGTGGCCTTACTTTAGGAGGTGATATGAAATTCTGGAGCGATTCTTTCAAGGACGGTAGCAACATCCCCGGCGAGTTCGCCTTCGCGGTGATGGACGCCAAGACCCACGTCGCCCTGTCGGCCAACCGGAACCCGCACTTCGCCTGGAGCGATCTGCCGGCCGGTACCAGGTCGCTGGCGCTGGTGGTGCATGACCCTGACGTGCCTTCCCGTGGCGACGACGTCAACCAGGAAGGCAAGACCGTGCCGCTGGAGCTGCCGCGGGTGGATTTCTATCACTGGACCCTGGTGGACATTCCGGCCAGTGTCAGCCAGATCAAGGCCGGCCAGTTCAGCAACGGCGTGACCGCACGCGGCAAGCCGGGTCCGGCGGTGCTGGGCGACGTCATGCCCGGTGCACGCCAGGGCATCAACGACTACACCGGCTGGTTCGCCGGCGACGGCGACATGCGCGGCGACTACTTCGGCTACGACGGCCCCTGCCCACCGTGGAACGATGCGCTGGTGCACCGCTACATCTTCACCCTCTATGCACTGGACGTGGAACAGCTGCCGGTGGCCGGCAACCTCGAAGGTTCGGTGGTGGTGACGGCGCTACGCGACCATGTCCTGGCGCAGGCCTCCCTCACCGGCCTGTACACCCTCAACCCCAGCGCCATACCGCGCACCTGAAAACCCGCATGACCGACATCCTGCTGATCCGCCACGGCGAAACCGACTGGAACGTGGACAAGCGCCTGCAAGGGCATATCGATATTCCGCTCAACCAGGCCGGCCAGCGCCAGGTCCTGGCACTGGGCGAGCTGCTGGCCGAGGAGGGCATTGATGCCATCTTCGCCAGCGACCTGCAGCGCGCTCGCGACACCGCGCAGGCGGTGGCCCATGCCAGCGGACGGCAGGTGGCCATCGATACCGGCTTGCGCGAGCGTTGCTATGGCGCCTTCGAAGGTCTGCGCCATGTGGAGATCGAGGCGCGCTATCCCGAGGCCTATCGGCAGTGGAAAGCCCGCGAGCCGGACTTCCGCTATCCGGCCGGCGAGCGTATCGCCGAGACCATGCGCGAGTTCTACGAGCGCTCGGTCGCGACGGTGCAGCGGGTACTGGCCTCGGGCCCGTACCGCAAGGTGGCCATCGTCACCCATGGCGGCGTGCTGGAGTGCATCCATCACTGGGCCAGCCAGAGCTCCTTCGCCCAGCCGCGCAACTTCGACATCTTCAACGCCAGCGTCAACCGCCTGCACTGGGATGGCCAACGCGCCCATATCCGTTCCTGGGGCGAGATCGGTCACCTCCAGCGCGAGACGCTGGACGAGGTCGACCGCTGAATCCGCGCGCCGGGCCGCGCCAGGCGGCCCGGATTCTTGCAGGATGGCAATCAGGATTGGCATACTGCCAACAATTGATTTTGCCCAATAAATAATCAGCCCCAAAGATGTAACCGCGCCCGATTCTTGTTGGGCGAGGCCGTCAATCGCGCTAAAATAGCGCCCTTCCCCGTACCTCCCCCTGATCCACGTCGTGAACATTGGGCCTTACTCCCTGCGAAACAACGTGTTCGTCGCTCCCATGGCGGGCGTGACCGACCGTCCGTTCCGCCAGCTGTGCAAGCAGCTGGGGGCAGGGTATGCCGTGTCCGAGATGGCGGCTTCCGATCCCCGGCTGTGGCATAGCGAGAAGACCTCGCGCCGTATCAACCACGATGGCGAGATGGAACCCAAGGCGGTGCAGATCGCCGGGGCCGATCCCGTCATGCTGGCCGACTGCGCGAAGTACAACGTCGAGCGCGGTGCCCAGATCATCGACATCAACATGGGCTGTCCGGTCAAGAAGGTCTGCAACAGCTGGTGCGGTTCAGCCCTGCTGCAGGACGAGGAACTGGTGGCGCGCATCCTGGATGCGGTGGTGTCGGCGGTGGACGTGCCGGTGACGCTGAAATTCCGCACCGGCTGGGACCGCGCCAACAAGAACGCCCTGAAGATCGCCGCCCGCGCCCAGGCGGCCGGCATCGCCATGCTGACGCTGCATGGTCGCACCCGCGCCGACGGCTACAGCGGCCATGCCGAGTACGAGACCATCGCCGCCGTGAAGGCTGCCGTCAGCATTCCGGTGGTGGCCAATGGCGACATCACCACGCCCGAGAAGGCGCGCGAGGTCCTGCGCATCACCGGGGCTGATGCCGTCATGGTCGGCCGCGCCGCACAGGGGCGTCCCTGGATCTTCCGCGAGATCGACCACTTCCTGCAGACCGGCGAACACCTGCCGGCGCCGCTGGTGAGCGAGGTCGTGCAGCTGATGGATGAACACCTGCAGGCCCACTACGCGTTCTACGGCGAGTATCTGGGCGTGCGCACGGCGCGCAAGCATATCGGCTGGTATGTGCGCGAACTGGCCGGCGGCGAGCAGTTCCGTCGCGGCATGAATCGCATCGAAGACTGCAACCAGCAGTTGCAGGCGGTGCGGCAGTTCTTCGCCGACCAGGCAGTGCACGGCGAGCGTCTGCAATACGGTCTGGTGGATGAGGTGGCCCTGGCCGCCTGAGCGAACGAGCAATGGCCCGACCGCCCGGCAGGGACGGAGATCGGGCTTGGGGTAACGGGTATCGGATGCGCCTTGCGCGCAATTGATCAACAACACGGCAGGTCACGCAGGCAGGCGCGCAGTTCACAACGGCGAGCGTCGCCGGCAGTGGCCACACCGGAAAAAAACAGAAGCAGCAACGCCATGAGCAAAGAAAGTATCGAGGATGTCGTCAAGAAGAGCCTGGAAAAGTATTTCCGGGATCTCGGAGAGCAACTCCCCACCAATGTCTACGACATGGTGCTGGCCACGGTCGAAAAACCGGTCTTCGAGACCGTGATGGCGCGCGCCGAGGGTAACCAGTCCCAGGCCGCCGAGATCCTCGGCATCAACCGCAATACGCTGCGCAAGAAGCTGCAGCAGCACGGCCTGCTGTAGCCCGCGCGAGGCCGGCGCCGCAGTGCAGGGGGCCGGTTCATGCAGGGGTGCAGCTTCCTTCCACGGTTTTTCAGGTTTCCTTTCCCTTACCAGTCTTGCCTACCATGATCAAACAAGCACTCATTTCCGTATCCGACAAGGCAGGCGTGCTCGAATTCGCGCGCGCGCTGTCCGCCATGGGCGTCAACATCCTGTCCACCGGCGGCACCGCCAAGCTGCTGGCCGACAATGGCGTGCCGGTCACCGAAGTGGCCGACTACACCGGTTTCCCGGAAATGCTGGATGGCCGCGTGAAGACGCTGCATCCCAAGGTGCATGGCGGCATCCTGGCGCGTCGTGACTTCCCCGAGCACGTGGCCGCCCTGGACCAGCACGGCATCCCCACCATCGACATGGTGGTGGTGAACCTGTATCCGTTCCAGCAGACCGTTGCCAAGCAAGAGTGCTCCCTGGAAGACGCCATCGAGAACATCGACATCGGCGGCCCGGCCATGCTGCGTTCCTCGGCCAAGAACCACAAGGACGTGATCGTCATCTGCGACCCGACCGACTACGAAGGTGTGCTGGCCGAGCTGAAGTCGGGCGGCGACCTGCCCTACGAAAAGCGCTTCGCGCTGGCCAAGAAGGTCTTTGCCCACACTGCGCAATACGACGGCGCCATTACCAATTACTTCACCTCTCTGGGCGAAGACAAGCAGCACACCACCCGCAGCGCCTACCCGTCCACCCTGAACCTTCACTTTGAGAAGGTCCAGGACATGCGCTATGGGGAAAACCCGCATCAGAGCGCCGCCTTCTACCGCGACATCAAGAAGGTCGAGGGCGCCCTGGCCAACTACACCCAGCTGCAGGGCAAGGAACTGTCCTTCAACAACATCGCCGATGCCGATGCGGCGTGGGAATGCGTCAAGAGCTTCGACCCCGCCACCGAAGCGGCCTGCGTCATCATCAAGCACGCCAACCCCTGTGGCGTGGCCATCGGTGCCAACCCGCTGGAAGCCTACAGCAAGGCGTTGCAGACCGACCCGACCTCGGCCTTCGGTGGCATCATCGCCTTCAACCGCGAAGTGGATGCGGCTGCGGCCGAAGCGGTGGCCAAGCAGTTCCTGGAAGTGTTGATCGCCCCGTCCTTCAGCGCTGAAGCCAGGCAGATCTTCGCCGCCAAGCAGAACGTGCGCCTGCTGGAAATCCCGCTGGGCAATGGCCTGAACGGCTACGACTTCAAGCGCGTCGGCGGTGGCCTGCTGGTGCAGTCGCCGGATGCCAAGAACGTGCTGCTGGCCGACGTGAAGGTGGTCAGCAAGAAGCAGCCGACCCAGCAGCAACTGCAGGACCTGATGTTTGCCTGGCGCGTGGCCAAGTTCGTCAAGTCCAACGCCATCGTCTTCTGCGGCAATGGCATGACCCTGGGTGTGGGCGCCGGCCAGATGAGCCGCATCGACTCCGCCCGCATCGCCTCGATCAAGGCGCAGAACGCCGGCCTGACCCTGGCGGGTTCTGCCGTGGCCTCCGACGCCTTCTTCCCGTTCCGCGACGGCCTGGACGTGGTGGTTGATGCCGGTGCCACCTGCGTCATCCACCCGGGTGGCTCCATGCGCGACCAGGAAGTCATCGACGCCGCCAACGAGCGCGACGTGGTGATGCTGCTGACCGGAACCCGTCACTTCCGTCACTGATCATCTGCATGCTTTAAACAGGAACGCCCGGCCATATGCCGGGCGTTCTTGTTGGTGGGTTCGGTTTGCCTGCGCTGTTGTCTGCGCGGTCGCCTGCGCTCAGGATTGCTCCGGAACCAGGCCCTCATGCATCGCAATCCGGCTCAGCGCCATTTCGAAGCGCTGGCGCGATTCCGTGGTCAATTGCTGCAGGTACTGGTGCAACTGCGCATCGGCCTCGTTGCGATTGGCGCACTGCGCGCTGTAACGCTCGAACTGAGACAGCTGCATCAGCAACTCGGCCACATGGCGCGGGCACTCGCAGGCCACCGTGGTGGAGCGGTTCGCAAAGGCGATCAGTTCATTGTCGCTCCAGCGCGGTGTTACCTGCGCCTGCTGCGACCAGGCCGGTTCGCTGCGCGCCGGCACCGTCAGCGCCATCAGTGCGCGCAGCCATTGCAGGATCACCACATCCGGTTGCGGCGCGCGCAGCAGACTGATGCCTACCGCCGCCAGCGTCTCGCATACCGCTTCGCTGGCAAAGCCATACAGCACCGCCATCGGCAAGCCACTCAAGGCCGGTGCCGAACTCTCCAGCGCCCCCAGCCAGCCGGCATGCAACTGCGGCTCGTGCAGCAGCAGGGCGTCGACTTCTTCCCGTTTCAGGCTCAGGGCGGCCTGCTGGACGCTCTCGAAGGGTCCCAGCAACTGCAGCGGACGGCCCAGGCGCTGCAGCAGGCCTGGCTTGTCCAGCCGCTGCGCCAGGGTGGCGCCGATCACCGCCACCCGCCACTGGCCCTGCACCGTCTGCGGTGGGGTGGGGCGTACGGCGTGCAGTTCGGCATGGGTGGCCGCCACCTGTTGCAACTGCTCCATGTCCAACCCGGCCAGGCTCCCGATGGCATGACCGAGCTCGGTCAACTGCCGGATCAGGGCCAGGCGCCGCACATCGGCTTCCGAATACAGGCGTTGCCCGCTGGGCGAGAGTTTGCCCTGGGTCAGCGCATAACGACGCTCCCACACGCGCAGGGTCGCCACCGGCATGCGCAACATGCGGGCCACGGCCCCGGTGCGGCGCAATGACTCGGTCGCGGGTTTGTCTGCGGGAGGGGCGGACTGCTGCGGCTGGTCTGTGCTCATGATCTCTCTCGTTGAATCAGGAATGACGCAGAGTATAGGCGATAAATCGGGGATTTGAATCAAGGTTGAACCATTTATTGCGTACAATTCTGAGTCATGAAATCCACCAGCCAGGCCATCGCTCATCGCGGCAACAAGGCGCACTTGCCCAGCAAGCCCTGCGCCGTCTGCGGCTTGCCCATGACCTGGCGGCGCAAGTGGGCCAGGAACTGGGATGACGTCAAATACTGTTCCGACGCCTGTCGCCGCAAGCCTGCCCACGCTGCTTCCTGAGGAGTCGAGTCATGTACCGCAAACACCAATTCGACCTGGTGCTGGATGCCGTGTCACCGGAAGAAGCGGCGCAAGCCGCGCCGCAAGTCCTGGCGCCCCCTGCGCTGCCCACCCTGGCCGCCGCCCGCCAGCGTATCGCCGCCGTGCGCCCGGGGGCCTATGCCCGCTCCCGCAACAGCCTGGAGGGTGCCGTGACAGGGCTGTCGCCCTACCTCACCCATGGCATGGTCACGTTGCGTGAGGTGCTGGCTGGCGTCTGCGCGCGCCATGCGCTGGAGGTGCAGCACAAGTTCGTCTATGAACTGGGCTGGCGCGCGTTCTACCGCTATGTCTGGGCGCGCCGTGGCGCCCGCATCTTCGATTCACTGCATCCCGGTCCGCTGCCGGAGTCGGCCTATGCGCGTGAGTTGCCGGCCGATATCCGGGAGGGCGCCACCGGGCTGCCGGTGATCGACCAGGCCGTGCGCACCCTGTATGCCACCGGGACCCTGCACAACCACGCCCGCATGTGGCTGGCCAGCTATATCGTGCATCTGCGCAAGCTGCACTGGCGCGCCGGTGCCGACTGGATGGTCGGTCACCTGCTGGATGGCGACCTGGCCAGCAATCACCTGAGCTGGCAGTGGGTGGCCGGAACCGGCAGTCACAAGCCCTATCTCTTCAATGCCGAGAATGTGGCCAAGTACGCGCCTGCTGCCTGGCATAGCCCGGGTACAGTACTCGACACCAGCTATGAAGCGCTGGGCCAGATCGCCCTGCAGCCCGATCCGGTGGCGCCTGAACCTGCGGCCTCTGCCCGCGCTTGCCCGCGCATTGCCGAGCCCCCCTTGCTGGCGGCACCCCCGGCCAGCCTGGATAGCGTCGCCCCCGACCCGCAGGCCGTGGCCGGGCGCGACGTCTGGCTGGTTCATCCCTGGAGCCTGGGCGAACTGCCGGCCGATCTTGCACCCGATACGCTGGTGGTGGGGCTGTACCTCTCCGACTTCCATCTGCTGTGGCCGTGGAGCCAGCGCCGCTGGGATTTCGTCGGCGCGCGCATGCGCGAGCTTGCACCGCTGTGCTGGCACGGCGACGCCGCCAGCGTGGGACGCGCCCTGAAGGCGGCACGCAGCGTGCGCTGCCAGTCCGATCCGCACCTGGCACCGTGGCTGCCGCTGTGGGCGCAATGCAGCGCGCCGCCCGGACTGTTTCCGGCGGTGGACAAGCCCAGCGATCTGTTCACTCAGTGGTGGCGACGCAGCACCCATGGCCTGCGCGACGCGGCCGAGCTGCTGGCACGGGAGGGCCACTGCGATGGCTGACGGCGAGGAACGCAACAGCGGGAATCAGAAGGATGCGCTGACCGTGCTCTACGACGGCGCCTGCCCGCTCTGCCGCCGTGAGATCGGTCTGTACCAGCGCCTTGGCGAGCAGGCGCCGCTGCGCTTCTGCGACATCAGCCAGCCCGATCGTGGCTCCGCCTTGCCATCCGGCCTGACGCGCGAGCAGCTCCTGGCGCGCTTCCATGTGCAACGCGCCGACGGTGTGGTCTCCAGCGGGGCAGCGGCCTTCGTGCAGCTATGGGCGAGCTTGCCGGGCTGGCGCTGGCTGGCCC
Source organism: Herbaspirillum sp. VT-16-41 (assembly GCF_001994935.1). Lineage (NCBI taxonomy): Bacteria > Pseudomonadati > Pseudomonadota > Betaproteobacteria > Burkholderiales > Oxalobacteraceae > Herbaspirillum > Herbaspirillum sp. VT-16-41. Next base: position 85,680 of record NZ_MUXB01000095.1, on the reverse strand, counting down.
GCCTGGCGCGCCTGCCCGGGATGCTGTGGCTGATGGAGCGCTCCTATCGCGGCTTCCTGCGCCTGCGGCCGGCGCTCCAGCGTCTGGTCCTGCGCCTGGAAGGGCGCTCGCGGCGGTCCTGATGTCGGTCGGCCTGGTCTGGTTCAAGCGCGACCTGCGCCTGCGCGATCATCAACCGCTGGCGCAGGCGGCACAGTGCGAACGCGCCTTTGGCCTGTTCATCATCGAACCGGCCTGGTTGCAGAGTTTCGAATGCGATCCGCGCCACGTGGATTTCCTGCTGCGCTCGCTGCAGCCGCTGCAGATCGAGCTACGACAGCGTGGCATGCCGCTGTTGGTGCGCATCGGCGAGGCGGTGCAGGTGCTGGAAGCGCTGCTTCGTGAATGGAACGTCACCCATCTCTTCAGCCACGAAGAAACCGGCCCCGCCTGGAGCTACGCCCGTGATATTTCGGTCGGCCGCTGGAGTCGCATCCAGCATGTCCAGTGGCAGGAATGGCCGCAGACCGGCGTGATCCGCCGCCTGCGCAGTCGCGATGGCTGGGCGGCGCGCTGGCTGCAGCGCATGGAGGCGCCGCAGGTGGCGATGCCTGCCGGCTTTCGCGCCCCGCCGGGCATGCAGCCCGATCCGCTGCCCACGCTGGCCGATCTCGGCCTGCCCACGCCGCGCCTGCAGCCGCCCGCCGGGGAAGCCGATGCCTGGGAGCGCCTGCGCGCCTTTCTCGGCGGTGATGGACGCGATTACCGGCGTGCCCTGTCCAGCCCGCTGACTGCCCCTGAAGCCTGCAGCCGTCTCAGCGCGCACCTGGCCTTCGGCACGTTGTCCATGCGCAGCGTGCACCAGGCCACCGAGCTGGCCATCGAACACACACCGGACCGCGAGTTGGCCTACGGTCTGCGCGGCTTTTCCAGCCGCCTGCGCTGGCATTGCCACTTCATGCAGAAGCTGGAAGACCAGCCCGATCTCGAATGGCGCAATATCGCCCGCTCGCTCGATGGCCTGCGCCCCGGAGATGGCGGGCCGTGGGGCGCACTGGCACAGGAACGCTTCGATGCCTGGTGCGAAGGGCGTACCGGCTATCCCATGGTGGACGCCTGCATGCGCCAGCTATGCAGCACCGGCTGGCTCAACTTCCGCATGCGCGCCATGCTGGTCAGCTTCGCCGCCTACCACCTGTGGCTGCATTGGCGCGCGCCGGGATTGTTCCTGGCACGCCAGTTCCTGGATTTCGAACCCGGCATCCACTGGAGCCAGATGCAGATGCAATCCGGCACCACCGGCATCAATGCCTTGCGCATCTATTCGCCGGCCAAGCAGGCGCGGGATCATGATCCCCTGGGCGAGTATGTGCGGCGCTGGGTGCCGGAATATGGCACGCCAGCCTATCCCGCGCCCATCGTCGACGAAAAGAGCGCGCTGGCCCAGGCCAAGGAGGCGCTCTATGGCCACCGTCACAGCCCGGTCGCCCGTCAGGAAGCCGACGCCATCCAGGACAGGCACGGCTCGCGCAAGAGCGGCCTGCCCGCGACCACGCAACGACGCGGCCGCAAAAAGACCGTCGACCCCGGTCAGGGCGTGTTGTTCTAGGGCCTGGGGCGGTCCGATCGGTTAGACTGGCGGGCATGAAAATCCTCGGTATCGACCCTGGCTTGCGCACCACCGGTTTCGGGGTCATCCACAAGCAGGGCAACACGCTGTCCTATATCGCCTCCGGCACCATCAAGACGCCGGATGGCGATTTGCCGTCCCGGCTCAAGGTGATCCTCTCCAGCGTCGGCGAGGTGGTGCGGACCTATGCACCTGATTGCGCCGCCATCGAGAAGGTGTTCGTCAACGTCAACCCGCAATCCACGCTGCTGCTGGGGCAGGCCCGGGGCGCGGCGATCTGCGCCATGGTCGCGGCCGACCTGGCGGTGGCCGAATACACGGCGCTGCAGGTCAAGCAGGCCGTGGCCGGCCATGGGCGGGCGCAAAAGGCGCAGGTGCAGGAAATGGTGGCGCGGTTGCTGAAACTGCCGGGATTGCCCGGTACCGACGCCGCCGATGCGCTGGGCGTGGCGATCTGCCATGCGCACGGGGGAGGGGTCTTGTCCGACCTGGGGGCGCTGGCCCCGGCGCTGGCGCGCAAGGGCATCCGCATGCGCGGCGGGCGGCTGGTCGGTTAGTTTTTCGTCCTGAAGAGCGACAGCACGCGCTGCGCCAGCTTCACTATCACCAGCACCACCGCACCGGCGACCACGCCGAAGAGCGCATTCAATACCGCAGGCGCAATCGCGCCCAGTACCGGGCCGATCACCGCAACGCCCTCTACGGCAACCGCTGCCGCTTCGATGGCGTGATGGGCGAACGGCAGGCCGTGGGTCAGGATGCCGCCGCCCACCATGAACATGGCGATCGTGCCGATCACCGACAGGCTGCGCATCATCTTCGGCGCCGCCGCCAGGATGGCGCGGCCCACCGCAGCCTTCAGACGGCCCCAGGCGCTGGAGCCGGCGTGCTGCACCAGATAGAGGCCACCATCGTCGAGCTTGACGATGCCCGCCACCAGGCCATAGACACCGGCCGTCATGATCAGCGCAATGCCCACCAGTACCGTGATCTGCTGCTGCAGCGGGGCGCCAGCCACTGTCCCCAGCGTGATGGCGATGATTTCGGCCGAGAGGATGAAGTCGGTGCGCACGGCATCCTTGATCTTCTCGCGCTCGTAGCTGACCGGGTCGATGTCCTCGGGCGCGGTGGCGGCCACTTCGTGGTGTTGCTCGTCATGCGGCAGGTATTTGTGGGCCAGTTTCTCGAAGCCCTCGAAGCACAGGAAGGCGCCACCCAGCATCAGCAGCGGCGTCACCGCCCAGGGAATGAAGGCGCTGATGGCCAGCGCCGCCGGCACCAGGATGGCCTTGTTCTTCAGCGAGCCCTTGGCGACCGCCCACACCACCGGCAGTTCGCGCTCGGCGCGCACCCCGCTGACCTGCTGGGCATTGAGGGCCAGGTCGTCGCCCAGCACGCCGGCGGTCTTCTTGGCCGCCATCTTGGTCATCAGGGAAACATCGTCGAGCACCGTGGCGATGTCGTCGATCAATGCGAAGAAGGCGCTGCCGGCCATGGTTGTCCTTTATTCAAGCTTGTTATCGTTGGATACTGTTTATCCGAACAGTGCTGTATCATCCCGGGATTATCACAGAAGCTGCAGCTCACGCACATCAAAGACGCCATGATCGGTCGCCTCTCAGGAATTCTTCTAGAAAAAATCCCCCCGAATCTGCTGGTCGACTGCCAGGGCGTCGGCTACGAGGTGGTGGTGCCGATGAGCACCTTCTACAACCTGCCCGGGCTGGGTGAGAAGGTGACGCTGCTGACCCACCTCGCCATCCGCGAGGATGCCCACATCCTGTTCGGGTTTGGGACCGCCGAGGAACGCAATACGTTCAAGGAACTGATCAAGATTTCCGGCGTCGGCGCCCGTACCGCGCTGGCCATCCTCTCGGGCATGTCGGTGGCCGACCTGGCCCAGGCCGTCACGTTGCAGGAGGCCGGTCGCCTGACCCGCGTGCCGGGCATCGGCAAGAAGACCGCCGAACGCCTGTTGCTGGAACTGAAGGGCAAGCTCGGTGCCGACCTGGGCGCGGTGGCCGGCGTGGTCCACAGCGACGCCACGGCCGACATCCTCAACGCCCTGCTGGCACTGGGTTATTCGGACAAGGAAGCCAGCCTGGCCATGAAGCAGGTTCCCAAGGACGCCAGCGTCTCGGACGGCATCAAGCATGCCCTCAAGGCCCTCTCCAAGGGCTAGGTCAGGGCCGACAAGGATCAGAGCATGAGCATCCAGACCGACGATTTCTCCGAACAGCGCATCATCGCCGCCACTCCGGCTTCGGCCAATGAGGAGGCCATCGAACGCGCCCTGCGGCCCAAGCACCTGGACGAATACGTCGGCCAGGAAAAGGTCCGCGCCCAGCTGGAAATCTTCATCTCGGCCGCCCGCAAGCGCGGCGAACCGCTCGACCACACCCTGCTGTTCGGCCCGCCCGGCCTGGGCAAGACCACCATGGCCCATATCATCGCCCGCGAGATGGGCGTGAACCTGCGCCAGACCTCCGGCCCCGTGCTGGAGCGCGCCGGCGACCTGGCCGCGCTCCTGACCAATCTGGAGGCCAACGATGTGCTCTTCATCGACGAGATCCACCGCATGTCGCCGGTGGTGGAGGAAATCCTCTACCCGGCCCTGGAGGATTATCAGATCGACATCATGATCGGTGAAGGTCCGGCAGCCCGCTCGGTGCGGCTGGACCTGCAACCCTTCACCCTGGTCGGCGCCACTACCCGCGCCGGTATGCTGACCAACCCGCTGCGCGACCGCTTCGGCATCGTCGCCCGGCTGGAGTTCTACACCCCGCCCGAGCTGGCGCGCATCGTCACCCGCAGCGCCGGACTGCTCAACGCCCCCATCGTCGACGATGGCGCGCTGGAAATCGCCCGCCGCAGCCGTGGCACGCCGCGTATTGCCAACCGTCTGCTGCGCCGGGTGCGCGACTATGCCGAAGTCAAGGGCCAGGGCCGCATCACCCGCGAGATGGCCGACGCCGCCCTGGTGATGCTGGACGTGGACCCGGTCGGCTTCGACCTGATGGACCGCAAGCTGCTGGAGGCCGTGCTCTTCAAGTTCGGCGGCGGACCGGTGGGGCTGGACAACCTGGCCGCTGCCATCGGCGAGGAACGCGACACCATCGAAGACGTGCTGGAACCCTACCTGATCCAGCAGGGTTACCTGCAACGCACCCCGCGTGGCCGCATCGCCACCGGCGCGGCCTACCAGCACTTCGGCGTGGCAGCCCCGCGCACCGGTCCCAATGGCGAGCTGTGGGGCGCCTGACCCATCCGTGACATTCAGTTTTCTCGCCAGTTAGGTGACTTTTGCGGCAGCTGAAAAACAGCATGACGCGTGGCGAGGCAATCAGATGAAATTTTTGTCAGATCTCGTCAAAAAGCGAGTTTTTGCTTGTGCAAAAATTAATCGTCATCGACAATGGATAGCTATTCACTATCTTTCGATGTGAGCCCTCCATGCTAATGTCGAGCCAAGCCCTTCGATACGCGCATCAGCTGCTCGATGCGCGCGCCCAGTCTCGCATCATCCCGCGCATCTCCGAATCCGAACCGCTGTCGGTGGACGATGCCTACGACATCGCCCACAACATCCGCAATATCCGCGTGGCTCAGGGCGAGCATCCCATCGGCCGCAAGATCGGCTTCGTGGTGCGCAAGAACTGGGAGCGTTACGGCATCATCGACGACACCCGCATCCCCACCTGGGCACCGATGTGGGACACCACCGTGCGCTTTGCCGAGGACAACCACGGCGCGCAATCGCTGGCCGGTGCGGTGCAACCGCGTATCGAGCCGGAAATCGTCCTCAAGCTGGGCAAGACCCCGGCCCCCGATGCCTCGCTGGATGAACTGGCCGACTGCCTGGAGTGGATGGCGCATGGTTTCGAAATCGTGGTCTGCCCCTTCCCCAACTGGGAATTCACGGTGGCCGATTCGATTGCCGCCTTCGGCCTGCACGGCACCCTGATCGTGGGCGAGCCGCATGTGCTCTCCTCGGCCACCAAGCATCACCTGCCGCAGATCCTGGCCAGCGCCAGCGTCTCGCTGTCCTGCAATACCGAGAGTTCGAGCGTGCTGCGTGCCGCCGGCTTTTGCAATGACGAGATGGACAGCCCCCTGCACGCCCTGTGGCATCTGCACCAGCTGTTGCAGAAGCAGAGCCGCTTCCGCCAGTTGCAGGCGGGCGAAATCATCAGCACCGGCACCTGGACCGACGCCTGTCCGATCGAACCGGGCCAGACCTGGACCACCGCTTTCTCCGGCGTGACCCTGCCGGGTCTGACGGTATCCTTCGTCTAGCTACGGGACGGCGTTTTCATCTTGGCCATCTGGGTTGATGCGGACGCCTGTCCGGGCGTGATCAAGGAGATGCTGTTCCGGGTCGCCGACCGTACCGGCATCATCGTCACGCTGGTGGCCAACCGGCCGCTGCGCACCCCGCCTTCACGCTTCATCAAATCCATGGTGGTCCCGGCCGGCTTCGACGTGGCCGATCGCGAGATCGCCCGCCAGGTCGCGCCCGGTGACCTGGTGGTCACCGCCGACATCCCGCTGGCGGCCGACGTCATCGGCCGCGGCGCGCTGGCGCTCAATTCGCGCGGCGAGCTCTATACCGGCCAGAACATCGGCCATCACCTCAGCACCCGCAACTTCATGGAAGAACTGCGCAGCAGCGGCGTGGAAACCGGCGGCCCGGCCGCCTTCAGCACCAGCGACGGGCGCGCTTTCGCCCGTGAACTGGACCGCTACGTCCTCAAGGCCAGCCGCCCCGCCTGAGTCGTGCTTACTGTTCGCGCAGCCAGGTCTGGGTCCGACCCAGCATGGGCATGCCGACATAGCCGCGCACGTTGAGCTTCTGGCCATCGTCGACCACGCTCAGCTTGCTCTTGTAGACCTTGCCATTGGCCGGATCGATGATCTGCCCACCGTTGTACTCGTCCCCGTCCTTCTTCAGTCCCGACAGGATGGTCATGCCGATGACCGGCTTGTCCTTGAGCTCGCCCTCGCATTTCTGGCAGACCGGGTTCTGGTCTTCCTCGGGGGAGCGGAACAGCTTTTCTATCCGACCGCTCAACTCGCCATTGTTCTCGGTGATGCGGATCAGTGCCTTGGGCTTGCCGGTGGTGTCGTCGATACTCTTCCACAGGCCCAGCGGCGAGCCATCGGCCCAGGCGGCGGTGCTGGCCAGCAGGCCGGCGATAAGGAGGGTGCGCCCGAGCAGGCGGGCGGGGGATGCGGTGCGGGTCATGCTGGTCTCCTGTTGATCACGTCGTATGCCATAAAAAAGCACGATTGTTCTAATTTTTTCGATCCAGTCTAGACAAGCCCGCCCTGCAAGGCAAGCACAAAAAACAAAAGCCGCCGTCCCGGATTGGGACGACGGCTTTGGCAGGAAAAGGCCGGGCTTACTTCAGCTTGGCCAGTTGTTCCTTCACTTTCTCCAGCGTTGCACTGAAGTTGGCGACACGCTCCTTCTCCTGCGCCACCACGGCCTCAGGGGCACGCGCCACGAAGCTCTCGTTGGACAGCTTGCCATTGGCCTTGGCGATCTCGGTCGTCAGGCGGGTGACTTCCTTGCCCAGGCGCTCACGCTCGGCGGCCACATCGATTTCCACCTTGAGCATCAGTTTGACTTCGCCGACGATGGCCACCGGTGCCGGCGACTCCGGCAGTTGCGCCACGATCTGCGCTTCCGACAGGCGTACCAGGCCTTGCAGGTAGGGCAGGAAGGACTCCACCGCAGCGGTGTCGGCCGCCTCCACGATCAGCGGCACGCGCAGCGACGGCGCCAGTTGCATCTCGCCACGCAGGTTGCGGCAGGCATCGGTGTAGGCCTTGAACTGGGCGACCCAGGCTTCGGCTTCGGTGTCGATCTTTTCCAGGTCCGGACGCGGATAGGCCTGGCGCATGATGGAGTCGCCCGCTGGATCGGGCTTGCGGTCCGTCAGCGGCGCCACGCTCTGCCACAGCTGTTCGGTGATGAAGGGCAGCACCGGGTGGGCCAGACGCAGCACGCTTTCCAGCACGCGCAGCAGGGTGCGGCGGGTGGCGCGCTGTTGCGCCTCGTTGCCGCTCTGGATCTGGGCCTTGGCCATTTCCAGGTACCAGTCGCAATACTCGTCCCAGACGAACTTGTAGATGGCAGTGGCGATGTTGTCGAAGCGGTAGTCGGCAAAGCCCTTTTCCACCTCGGCCTCGGTACGCTGCAGCAGCGACACGATCCAGCGGTCAGCCTTGGAGAACTGCAATTGCTCCTTGTCGCACACGCCCTTGACGTGGCCGTCGAAACCGCAGTCCTGGCCTTCGGTATTCATCAGCACGAAGCGGGTGGCGTTCCACAGTTTGTTGCAGAAGTTGCGATAGCCTTCGCAGCGGTTCAGGTCGAAGTTGATGTTGCGGCCCAGGGTCGCCAGCGAGGCGAAGGTGAAGCGCAGCGCATCGGTACCGAAGGCGGGAATGCCGTCGGCGAATTCCTTGCGGGTGGCCTTTTCGATGCTGCTTGCCTGCTTGGGATTCATCAGGCCAACCGTACGCTTGGCCACCAGTTCATCCACGCCGATGCCGTCGATCAGGTCGATCGGGTCCAGCGTGTTGCCCTTGGACTTGGACATCTTCTGCCCCGAGGCATCGCGCACCAGGCCGTGCACGTAGACGGTGTCAAACGGCACCTTGCCCGTGAAGTGCGTGGTCATCATGACCATGCGCGCCACCCAGAAGAAGATGATGTCGAAGCCCGTCACCAGCACCGACGAGGGCAGGAACAGCTTGTAATCCGGGGTTTCTTCCGGCCAGCCCAGGGTGGAGAAGGGCACCAGCGCCGAGGAGAACCAGGTGTCGAGCACGTCTTCATCGCGCTTGACGGTCTTGCCGCCGGCCTGTGCCTTGGCCTCTTCTTCGGTACGGGCGACATAGATGCCGCCGTCCTCGTCATACCAGGCCGGAATCTGGTGGCCCCACCACAGCTGGCGCGAAATACACCAGTCCTGGATGTTGTTGAGCCACTGGTTGTAGGTATTGGTCCAGTTCTCGGGGACGAACTTGATTTCGCCCGAAGACACCTTCTCCAGCGCGGTCTCGGCAATCGATTTGCCCGGGAAGTAGGTCCCTTCCGGCGCCGGCTTGCTCATGGCCACGAACCACTGGTCGGTCAGCATCGGCTCGATCACCACACCGGTACGGTCGCCACGCGGCACCATCAGCTTGTGCGGCTTGACCTGTTCCAGCAGGCCCAATGCATCCAGGTCCGCCACGATCTGCTTGCGCGCCTCGAAGCGGTCCAGACCCTGGTACTTCTCGGGGGCGTTCTCGTTGATGGTCGCCTTGAGGGTGAAGACGCTGATCTTTTCCAGGTTGTGGCGGGCGCCGACCTGGTAGTCGTTGAAGTCGTGCGCCGGGGTGATCTTCACGCAGCCGGTGCCGAATTCCTTGTCGACGTATTCATCCTGGATGATCGGAATCTCGCGGCCCACCAGCGGCAGCTTGATCATCTTGCCCACCAGCGGCGCATAGCGCTCGTCGGTCGGGTCCACGGCCACGGCGACGTCGCCCAGCATGGTTTCCGGACGGGTGGTGGCGACCACGATGTGACCGCTGCCATCGGCCAGCGGATACTTGATGTGCCACATGGAGCCGTCTTCTTCCTCCGACACCACTTCCAGGTCCGAGACGGCGGTGCCCAGCACCGGATCCCAGTTCACCAGGCGCTTGCCGCGATAGATCAGACCTTGTTCGTAGAGGCGCACGAACACTTCGGTGACAGCCTTGGACATCTTCGGGTCCATCGTGAAGTATTCACGGGCCCAGTCGGTGGAGGCGCCCATGCGGCGCATCTGGCCGGTGATGGTGGAACCGGATTTCTCTTTCCACTCCCACACCTTCTCGACGAACTTTTCACGGCCCAGGTCGTGGCGCGAGACCTTCTGCGCATCCAGCTGGCGTTCCACCACGATCTGGGTGGCGATACCGGCGTGGTCGGTACCGGGAATCCAGGCAGTGTTGAAACCGCGCATGCGGTGGTAGCGCGTCAGGCCATCCATGATGGTCTGGTTGAACGCGTGACCCATGTGCAGGGTACCGGTCACATTGGGCGGCGGCAGCTGGATGGAAAACGAGGGCTTCTCCGCGTCGGTGGTGGCGGCGAAGTAACCGCGCTTTTCCCACTCCTCGCGCCAGAATTTCTCAATCTCGGCAGGCTCGAACGACTTGGCTAATTCCATGATTTGACGTGTGTTTTTGCGAAACCCAACATTATAAGGGACGGGGAGGGCAAATCCCTCCACGGGCGCGAAATTGACGCATCCCTGGGGGATGGGCAGAAATGCGCTAGGGCGACCCTCAACATGTTGCTGCCAGGCAGCCTGACGGCTTCAATTGCCGTGCTGCACCTCCAGCTCATCCGAAATGAAGCCTTGTTCATCGCCGTATTTGGAGTAGAATCCGGCCCACGACGCCGACCGCACCAACGGGCAGCGTCGCATCGCTAGGGGTCCTGGCACCGGAGCACATGCTCTGGCAGCCGGGTGAGAAATACCCTTGAACCTGATCTGGATAATGCCAGCGAAGGGAAGCAACCGGCAGTATGACGTACCCACGGCACCGTCCCATCCCCGCCGTCCGTCCTCTTCCGCAACCTCCTTTGCTGGCTCCGAGCCATGAGTCATCAAGCAAAGGAGCCGAAATGAATGCCAACCCGAAATTCCTGTCCGCGACGGCCACCGTCGACGAGGCAGCCGTCCAGCCTCTCCCGAATTCCCGCAAGATCTACGTGACCGGCTCGCGCCCCGACATCCGCGTGCCCATGCGCGAGATCAGCCAGGCCGATACCCCGGCCATGTTCGGCTCGGAAAAGAATCCCCCGATCTATGTCTACGACACCTCCGGTCCCTACACCGACCCGGACGTCAAGATCGACATCCGCGCCGGTCTCTCCACGCCGCGCCTGCCCTGGATCCTGGAGCGCGACGATACCGAAGAGCTGCCCGGCCCCACCTCCGAATACGGCCAGCAGCGCCTGAACGACCCGGCCCTGGCCGAGCTGCGCTTCAACCTGCACCGCAAGCCGCGTCGTGCCAGGACGGGTGCCAATGTCACGCAGATGCACTACGCCCGTCGCGGCATCATCACCCCCGAGATGGAATTCATCGCCATCCGCGAAAACCTGCGCCGCAAGGAATACCTGGAGCAACTGAAGGCCTCCGGCCCCATGGGCAACAAGCTGGCCGACCTGATGGGCCGCCAGCACCCGGGCCAATCCTTCGGTGCGTCGATCCCGGCCGAGATCACGCCGGAATTCGTGCGCGAGGAAGTCGCCCGTGGCCGCGCCATCATCCCCGCCAACATCAACCATCCGGAAGTGGAGCCGATGATCATCGGCCGCAATTTCCTGGTCAAGATCAATGCCAACATCGGCAACTCGGCCGTGACCTCCTCCATCGGCGAGGAAGTGGAAAAGATGACCTGGGCCATCCGCTGGGGCGGCGACAACGTGATGGACCTGTCCACCGGCAAGAACATCCATGAAACCCGCGAATGGATCATCCGCAATTCGCCGGTGCCGATTGGCACCGTGCCGATCTACCAGGCGCTGGAAAAGGTCAACGGCAAGGCTGAAGACCTGACCTGGGAAATCTTCCGCGACACCCTGATCGAACAGGCCGAGCAGGGCGTGGACTATTTCACCATCCACGCCGGCGTGCGCCTGCAATATGTGCCGCTGACGGCCAAGCGCATGACCGGCATCGTCTCGCGGGGCGGCTCCATCATGGCCAAGTGGTGTCTGGCGCATCATCGCGAGTCCTTCCTCTACGAACACTTCGAAGAGATCTGCGAGATCATGAAGGCCTACGACGTCAGCTTCAGCCTGGGCGATGGTTTGCGTCCGGGTTCGATCTATGACGCCAACGACGAAGCCCAGCTGGGCGAGCTGCGCACCCTGGGCGAGCTGACCCAGATCGCCTGGAAGCACGACGTGCAGGTCATGATCGAAGGCCCCGGCCACGTGCCCATGCACCTCATCAAGGAAAACATGGACCTGCAGCTGGAGCAGTGCCACGAAGCGCCGTTCTACACCCTCGGCCCCTTGACCACCGACATCGCCCCCGGCTACGACCACATCACCTCCGGCATCGGCGCCGCGCAGATCGGCTGGTACGGTACGGCCATGCTGTGCTACGTCACCCCCAAGGAACACCTGGGCCTGCCCAACAAGACGGATGTGAAGGACGGCATCATCACCTACAAGATCGCCGCCCACGCCGCCGACCTGGCCAAGGGCCATCCCGGCGCGCAGATCCGCGACAACGCCCTGTCCAAGGCACGCTTCGAGTTCCGCTGGGAAGACCAGTTCAACATCGGCCTGGACCCGGACAAGGCGCGCGAATTCCACGACGAGACCCTGCCCAAGGACTCGGCCAAGGTGGCGCATTTCTGCTCCATGTGCGGCCCGCACTTCTGCTCCATGAAGATCACCCAGGAAGTGCGCGACTACGCAGCCAAGGAAGGCATCTCCGAGATCGACGCCTTGAAGCAGGGCATGGAAGTGAAGTCGGTCGAGTTCGTCAAGATGGGCGCCGAGATCTACTCGAAGCAGTAAGCGCAGCCATGCAGATCGAACTGAACGGCAAGCCTCACCCGCTGCCCGACGGCGCCACGCTGGAACAGCTCATTGCCGGCCTCTCCCTGGCCGGCAAGGCTGTGGCCGTGGCGGTCAATCGCCAGGTGGTGCCCGGTGCGCGCTGGCCCACGCACGCGCTGGCCGAGGCTGACAAGGTAGATGTGGTGCGTGCCATCGGCGGCGGCTAACTGCCTATCGCCATGCAGCGCATCTCACAGACAAGGAAACGACATGAACATGAATGACGCCCCCCTTCAGCAAGAAGACCAGGGCCTGACCATCGCCGGCAAGACCTATCGCTCGCGCCTGCTGGTGGGTAGCGGCAAATACAAGGACCTCGACGAAACCCGCGCGGCCACCGTCGCCAGCGGCGCCGAGATCATCACGGTGGCGATCCGCCGCGTCAACATCGGCCAGGACCCCAACGCTCCCAGCCTGCTGGACGCGGTGCCGCCCTCCGAATTCACCATCCTGCCCAATACCGCCGGCTGCTACAACGCCGCTGATGCCGTCTACACGCTGCAACTGGCGCGTGAACTGCTGGGCGGCCACAAGCTGGTCAAGCTGGAAGTGCTGGGCGATGAAAAGACGCTCTTCCCCAACATGCCCGAGACCCTCAAGGCCGCCGAAACGCTGGTCAAGGATGGCTTCGACGTGATGGTCTATTGCAGCGACGACCCCATCCAGGCACGCATGCTGGAAGACCTGGGCGTGGCGGCGGTCATGCCGCTGGCCTCGCTGATCGGCTCGGGCATGGGCATCCTCAACCCCTGGAACCTGTCGCTGATCATCGAGCAGTCGCGCGTGCCGGTGCTGGTCGATGCCGGTGTGGGAACGGCCTCGGACGCCGCCATCGCCATGGAACTGGGCTGTGATGGCGTGCTCATGAACACCGCCATTGCCGGCGCACGCGACCCCATCCGCATGGCACGCGCCATGAAGCTGGCGGTGGAGGCGGGCCGCGAAGCCTTTCTCGCCGGTCGCATCCCGCGCAAGTTCGCTGCCTCGCCATCCTCGCCGATGGCGGGTCGCGTGGCCTGACGATGCAGGCCGCCTATCGTCCCACGCCGCCCTGCGTGCTGGTCTTCTCCGGTTCCGACCCCAGCGGCGGGGCCGGCATGCAGGCCGATATCCCGGCCATCACGGCGCTGGGGTGCCACCCGTTGTCGGTACCTACGGCGCTGACGGTGCAGGACAACGTCAGCGTCTTCGCCGTGCATGCGCTCGATCCGGATCTGGTGCGCTACCAGGCCCAGGTCTTGATCGACCGTTTCGATATCGCCGCCGTCAAGCTGGGCATCGCCGGCAGTCATGCCAATGCGGAGATGATTGCATCGCTGATCCGGCAATTGCGCAAGCGCAATCCGGAGATGCCGGTGGTGCTTGATCCGGTGCTGGCCAACGGCCGTGGCGATCAGCTTTCGCGCGACGATGCGGCGCAGGTGATCGAACCCCTGTACGCGCTGGCCACCGTGATCACGCCCAACCTCAACGAGGCGCGCCGTCTGTGTGGCGATGTCTCACCGGCGCGCCAGGCGGCACTGTTGATGGAGCGCGGTTGTGCTCATGTGTTGCTCAAGGGCGGGCATGGCCCGCAGGAGCAGGATGTGGTCAATCGCTGGTATGGGCAGTTGTTCCGTTCCGAGTTTGCGCAGGAAGCCATCGAAAGTGCCCGCTGGCGCTGGAGCCGGCTGCCGGATGAATTCCATGGCAGCGGCTGCACGCTGGCGGCGGCCCTGTCGGCCGGTCTGGCACGCGGCCTGCCCATGCGCGCAGCCATCGACCTGGCCCAGCAATACACCCAGCATGCCTTGTCCACGTCCTACGCCATCGCCGCCGGGCAGCGCATCCCCCATCGCGTCCCCGCGTTCGAACCCGTTGTTGATGCCGCCCCGGCGGCAGGAGCCTGAGATGAAACCTGACTACGCCAAACATCTGCGCGGCCTCTACATCGTCACCCCGGATTGGGATGACACCGCGCAACTGCTGGCGGCCACCGAGATGGCCCTGCAGAACGGCGCCGCACTGGTGCAGTATCGCCACAAGACTGCCGACCCCGCCCAACGGCGCGACCAGGCCAGTGCCTTGCTGGCCCTGTGCCGCCAGTATGAGGTGCCGCTGATCATCAATGACCATGTGGACCTGTGCCTGGAGATCGGTGCCGACGGCATCCACGTCGGCGGCACCGATGCTTCCATTGCCGAGGTGCGCCAGGCCGTCGGCCCGGACCGTATCGTCGGCGCTTCCTGCTACGGTACGCTGGAGCTGGCGCACGCCGCCCATCGCGATGGCGCCAGCTACGTGGCCTTCGGCGGCTTCTATCCCTCGCGGGTGAAAAAGTATGACTTCCGCACCGCGCCGGAGATCATCGCGCAATCCAAACGCGAGATTGCCCTGCCGGTGGTGGTGATCGGTGGCATCACCCTGGAAAATGCGCCGCCGCTGGTGGCGCAGGGGGCCGACATGGTGGCCGTCATCAGCAGCGTCTATCTGGTGCCGGTGGCCGAGCGTAAGACGCGGGAGTTGGCCGATCTTTATCGCTGATGAATGGCGTCGATGAAGACCGTTCGGACTGAGTAGCCGCCTGGCGGCGTATCGAAGGCGCGCAGACGCTTGCACACGGTCCTGCGCCTTCGATACGACCCTGCGGGTCTACTCAGTCCGAACGGTAGCGAGAAAAAAATGCCGTTCGCAAGAACGGCATTTTTTTATTGAGTGATACGGATCAGCCTTCCAGCAGGCTGCGCAGCATCCACGCATTCTTTTCATGCAGTTGCATGCGCTGGGTCAGCAGGTCGGCGGTCGGCTCGTCGGCAGCGGCATCGACGGCGGGGAAGAGCGAACGCGCGGTGCGGGTCACGGCTTCCTGGCCGGCTACCAGCTGGGCGATCATTTCCTGGGCGTTCGGCACGCCATCGGCTTCGGGGATCGAGGACAGCTTGGCGAATTCCTTGTACGAACCCGGTGCCGGATAGCCCAGGGCGCGGATGCGTTCGGCGATCAGGTCCACGGCCAGCGCCAGTTCGGTGTACTGGCCTTCGAACATCAGGTGCAGGGTATTGAACATCGGACCGGTCACGTTCCAGTGGAAGTTGTGGGTCTTCAGGTACAGCGTGTAGGTATCGGCCAGCAGCTTGGACAGGCCGTCGGCAATCTTCTTGCGGTCCTTGTCGTTGATGCCGATGTTGATCGAGGGGGCTGCCACGTTTTTCTTTGCCATCTTTCGCTCCTTAGCTGTTCGGTTTTTCGTAAGCGGGTGAACACAACATTGAGATTCTATTGCAAATCGCACAGGGACAAGCTGCGGCCACGCAATCTATTGATAAGACAGTGAGGCCGACGTTCCCGATTTCAATCGATTTTTGCGATCAATGCAGGCCTATAAATCAATGGGGCCGATAGATAAAAATCGATCGGCCCCATCGTTTTGTTGTTCTCGTCGTCTTCAGATCATGGCTTGCCGCGTTGCTGCGCGCTGCGATACAGCGACAGCGACAAGGCTACCGCGCCGATGGCCGCAATGGCCGCGAACAGGAAGACCTGTGGATACCCCAACTGGCCGGCGATGGCACCGGCCACCGGGCCGGTGATGCCCAGCGCCAGGTCGAGGAAGACGGAATATGCCGCCAGTGCCGCGCCGCGATTGGCGGGCGACACCAGGTTCACCGCTTCCACCCCCAGTGACGGGAACACCAGCGCGAAACCGAAGCCGGCCAGGCCTGCGCCCAGCAATGCCAGTTCTGGCGTGGTGGCGCTCCACAGCAGCAGCAGGCCCACCGCTTCGGTCAGGAAGCTGACCACAGCCACCCGGTAACCACCGAAGCGCGTGATGGAATTGGCGAACAGCAGGCGCGCACCGACGAAGGCACTGGAGAAGGCCGTCAGTGCAAAGGCCGCGCCGCTCCAGTGCTGGTCGGCGTAATACAGCGTGATGAAGGTGGCGATCGAGCCGAAGCCGATGGTGCCGAAGGCCAGGCCCATGCCATAGGCGAACACCTTGCGCAGCACCAGCTTGAAGGACAGCTGTTCGCCCTGCACCACCGGCGTGACCGGGCCGCCACGGGCCAGCACATAACCCAGCACCGTCAGCAGCATGCCGGCCAGGCCGATCACGGCAAAGCCCAGCGAACGATCCAGCACCACGCCCAGCGGCGCGCCGATGGCCAGCGCCGCATAGGTGGCGATGCCGTTCCAGGAAATCATCTTGGCGGTGTTTTCCGAGCCCACGCGCCCCACGCCCCACATGATGGCGCCGGTACCGACCAGGCTCTCACCCAGGCCCAGGAAGGCGCGGCTGGTGAAGAGCAGCACCAGCGACAGGAACGGCAGCGGCTGCGCCAGTGCCGACAGCAACAGCAGGCCACCACTGGCCGAGCACAGCAGCATGCCGCGCATCACAGTCTGCTTGGCGCCCACGGTATCGATCATGCGGCCGGCGTTGGCACGACTGACGAAGGTGGCGAAATACTGCACGCTGATGCCCAGTCCGGCGACCACCGAGCTATAGCCCAGGTCCAGGTGGATATAGCCCGGCAGCACCGCCATCGGGATACCGATGGCCAGGTAGACCAGGAAGGTGAAGAAGGCGGTGGCCAGGATCTGGCGCGTGACCTTCACTGGTGGCAGGGCGCGTACGGCAGCCGGCGCAGCGGCGGAAACGGGTGTGGAACCTGGACTACAGGAATCGTCGGACATGGCGGGGGAATTCGGAATGAGGAGGCTGCGCGCGCCGATGCGCGTGAACAGCAGTCCGAATTTTACTCCCGCCACAAAAATGCTGCAGGACAGCAAAAGATTTTTACCTGTCGATTCAGCAACTTAGTGGCATTTGTACGACGTCGCTTGCCCGCAGGATGCGCGTCAGCGGCTGCAACGTAGTGCCGCCGTAGCCCGCTCACGCACGGCCGGTGCATAGTCGGCACCGAGGATTTCCGGCTCCAGCTCGGCCAGGTCCCGTTGCACGGCCGGCTCACACCAATGGCCTTTCAGGCGGACCAGTGCGGCCAGCAGGTCGGGCGTGAGGCGGTCCAGCACCGGGCGCACCTGCCGTGCCAGGTCGGGCGGATTGGCGAAGGGGGCATGCTGTTCCACCCGCCACTGGCGATGCAGGTCGCGCTGCACGATCTTGCCGGCATCGAACTGGTCCTGGAAGAAGCGCCGGGTCCAGGCCACGTCCAGGCCGAGGGCTTGTGCCCGGACCGCCACATCGTCCAGGATCAGGGCTTCGCGTGCCGGGTCGTCGATGGGCGCGTGCGAATTCCACTTGCTGCGCGCCACCGGTGCTGCCACGTCCAGGCGCGTCTTCTGCAGCGTCAGCAACTGTTCGACATCGGCGCGCGAGGCCGGCGGCGGGGTGGTGGCACAGGCCGTCAGGAGCAGGGCGGCCAGGATCGTGAGCAGGCGGGACATCGGCAGGCGGGATATCGGCATGGGGAGCATGGGCAGCAGGACCGTGAAGAAGGACGGATGAGGGCGCCGGAAAGACCATGGCAAGCGCCGCACGGCAGTATAGCGCCAGCGCCGGCTGCCCGGCGCCCTCGCCAGCGCCTTATAATCGCGGGATGCAAAATCTTCTCCACAACCTCAACGAAGAGCAGCTCGCCGCCGTGACCCTGCCGGCGCAGTCCGCCCTGATCCTGGCCGGTGCCGGCTCCGGCAAGACCCGCGTGCTGACCACCCGCATCGCCTGGCTGATCCAGACCGGACAGGTCTCGCCGGCCGGCATCCTGGCCGTGACCTTCACCAACAAGGCCGCCAAGGAAATGACGT
Organism: Herbaspirillum sp. VT-16-41; assembly: GCF_001994935.1. Classification (NCBI taxonomy): domain Bacteria; kingdom Pseudomonadati; phylum Pseudomonadota; class Betaproteobacteria; order Burkholderiales; family Oxalobacteraceae; genus Herbaspirillum; species Herbaspirillum sp. VT-16-41. Next base: position 67,693 of record NZ_MUXB01000095.1, on the reverse strand, counting down.
CGCGCCTGTCGGCCATGCTGCCCATCAATACCCGGGGCATGTGGATCGGCACCTTCCACGGGCTGTGCAACCGCCTGCTGCGCGCGCATCACAAGGATGCCGGACTGCCGCAGACCTTCCAGATCCTCGACACGCAAGACCAGCTCTCGGCCATCAAGCGCCTGTTGAAGCAGATGAACGTGGACGATGAAAAGTATCCGCCGCGCAACCTGATGTACTTCATCAACAGCGCCAAGGACCAGGGCCTGCGCGCCAAGGACGTCGATGCCTACGACGACTACAACCGCAAGTTCGTCGAGCTCTACGACCTCTACGACCAGCAGTGCCAGCGTGAAGGCGTGGTCGATTTCGCCGAACTGCTGTTGCGCACCTACGAACTGCTGTCGCGCAACCAGCCGCTGCGCGAGCACTACCAGGGCCGCTTCCGCCACATCCTGGTGGACGAGTTCCAGGATACCAACGACCTGCAGTACAAATGGCTCAAGCTCATGGCCGGCAACCACAACGCGGTCTTCGCGGTGGGCGACGACGACCAGAGCATCTACGCCTTCCGTGGCGCCAACGTGGGCAACATGTCGGCCTTCGAACAGGAATTCCACGTCGAGAACCTGATCAAGCTGGAGCAGAACTACCGCTCCCACGGCCACATCCTGGATGCCGCCAACGAACTGATCGCCAACAACAGCAAGCGCCTGGGCAAGAACCTGCGCACCGACGCCGGCCATGGCGAGCAGGTACGGGTCTTCGAGGCCACCAGCGACCTGCAGGAAGCGCAGTGGATCATCGAACAGGTCAAGGACCTGATCGCCGAAGGCTGGTCGCGCAGCGAGATCGCCATCCTCTACCGTTCCAACGCGCAATCGCGGGTGCTGGAGCATGCGCTGTTCAGCTCGGCCATTCCCTACCGCGTCTATGGCGGCCAGCGCTTCTTCGAGCGCGCCGAAATCAAGCACGCCATCGCCTACCTGCAGTTGATGGACAACCTGCACAATGACTCGGCCTTCCTGCGGGTGGTCAATTTCCCCACCCGCGGCATCGGTGCCAAGGCCATGGAGTCCCTGCAGGATGCAGCGCGTCAGTATGGCTGCTCGCTCTATGCCGCCGTGCCTTACGTGGCCGGCAAGGCCGGTTCTTCGCTGAATGCCTTCGTCAAGCTGATCGAAGGCGCGCGCTTCGAGACCCAGCATCTGCCCTTGCCGGAGACGGTGAAGGTGGTGCTGGACCTGTCCGGCCTGATCACGCACTATCGCAACGAGAAGGAAGGCGCTGACCGCATCGAGAACCTGGAGCAGCTGGTCAGTGCGGCCACGCTCTTCGTTTCCGAAGAAGGCTATGGCCTGGATGCGCCGGCCTTCCTCGGTCCGCAGGCGCAGGCCACGGCCGGCACCGCCATCACCACCGCCGACGGCGTGGAAGTGATCGATGCCGATGCGCCGCTGGTCACCATCATGTCGCCGCTGTCGGCCTTCCTCTCCCATGCCTCGCTGGAAGCCGGCGACAACCAGGCCCAGGCCGGCCAGGATGCACTGCAGCTGATGACGGTGCACTCGGCCAAGGGCCTGGAGTTCGACGCGGTCTTCATCACCGGCATGGAAGAGGGCCTGTTCCCGCACGAGAACAGCGCCAAGGAAGAGGGCGGGGTGGAAGAAGAGCGCCGCCTGATGTACGTGGCCATCACCCGCGCCCGCAAGCGCCTGTTCATGACCTTCTCGCAGACCCGCATGCTGCACGGCCAGACCCGCTACAACATGCGCTCACGCTTCTTCGACGAACTGCCCGAGCAATCCATCAAGTGGCTGTCGCCCAAGATCGCCCAGCACCACTGGTTCGCCAATCCCAAGTCGGCCTGGGATGAGGTGCCGGAAGCCGGCAACAACAAGATCGCCCAGAGCTTCTCGCGCCAGACCGACTCCGGCTGGCGCATCGGTCAGAACGTCGCCCATGCCAAGTTCGGCGAAGGCGTCATCGTCAACATCGAAGGGGGCGGCGGTGCGGCACGGGCGCAGATCAACTTCGGCAAGTTCGGCATGAAGCTGCTGGACCTGTCGGTGGCCAAGCTGGACAAGATCTGATCGCACCGAGGCCTGACCGCCTCGGGATCACAGGTCTTCCCAGCCCTGCGCGCGCTGACGTCGCGCGTGTTTCAGCCAGGCCCGGACCTGTTCGATATCTCCGAACGCCGCCAGCGCGGCGCGCAGGTCCTGGCCTTCCTGGCGTAGCGCCGTGATGCCCCGGTTGAGGTAGCGCATTATCTTTTCCGGCGTCAGCCTTGCCTGGGATGCCAGGCCATAGGCGCGCCTGAATTGGCGCTCGACGTGGGCGATTTCCTGATCCAGTTCGGTGAGCTGCTCCTGCAGGATGTGGTTGTAATGGGCCAGCCGCGCTTCGCTCACCGTGTCCAGTGTGTGTTGGCCGATGTGTTCCAGTTCCAGCTGCAGCTCCAGGAGCTTGAGCAAATCATTCTTTTCATAGGCCTGGTTGACCTGCTGCATCAGCGTGGTCTTGCGGGCGCGCTCGGCCTCGTCGGGTTCGCGGTCGGGGTGCAGAGCGCTGGCCAACCGGCGATAGACCGCGCGGATGGACTGGCTCAGTTCGATGCGCTGTGCTTGCTGCTGTTGTTCGGCGGCGCGCTGCCTGGGCGGCTTTTTGCGGCTGGCACGTTGCGCATCGCGCTGCTGTGCTGCCGCCATGCGCTCCCGCTCCTGGCGCTCCAGCATGGCTTCCATGCGCTGCATGATTTCCTCGGGCGTACCGCTGGTGAAGTCGTCGTCGGCCGCAGCCCCGTCTTCCCGGTCTTGCGGTTCTGCCGCTGACCCTGGTGCATTCGGGGCCGGCGCGATGTCCTTCGCCTCATCCACCTCATTCACCTCATTCACCACATCCTGCATGCCGTGCTGCTGGTAGATCAGCGCCAGCTCGGTATCGTCGCCCCGCTGCAGCAGCGCCTGCGCCATGTCGGCGATGAGGGCGGACAGGGTGATGCGTTCACCCTTGCCCAGTGCCTTGTGCGACCAGGCGTCGTGCAGGCGGTAGACCGCCTGTCGCTTCAGGCCCAGCAGTTCCTGCTCCAGTGGCAGGTAGTGGGCGGAATATTTCTTGTGGAATTCGTCGCTTGCAGTTTCCCACTCCTGCAAGCGGGCGCGGCGCTTGGCGATCTCGTCGATGAGCGTGTTGAAACTCTGCTGCGCGGGCGACAGCCGGGTGGCGGTTTGGCCGTCGACGATACTGACGGTATGTGGTGCTGGCTTCTTCATGGGAATGCGATGGTGAACGGTGCCGGATTATAGGGCCAGTTTGGAGCCCGTCCCGCCTGCGTCAGGCGATGAAGCGACCATCCGGATACTGGGCGCACAGGAATTCGACGAAGGCCCGTACCTTTGGACTCTGCAGGCGGCGCGAGGTATGCAGCACCCAGAGTTCGACTTCGTTGCCCATCTCACCCCATCGCTTCAATTGGCCGCTCTGCACCAGCGTTCCGGCTACCGACCACGGCAGCAGCGCTGCGCCTGCACCGGCGCAGACGGCATCCTTGACCATCATCAATGACGACAGGCGCAGCACCGGTTGTGGTGCGATCAGCAGCTTGCCTTGGCGCAGCGACCACACATCCCCATCGCGGTAGTTCGGCATCACCACGGCCGGGACGGTCTGCGTCTGGCCCGTCCGCGTACGCGGCATGGGCAGCGTGGGCGGGGCCACCAGCACCAGGCTGTCACGGGCGAAGCAGCGTCCGACCAGATGGCTGTCTTCATCAGGATTGATGCGGATGCAGAGGTCGAAATGCTCCTGCACCAGGTCCACCATGCGGTCTTCTGCGACTACCTCCAGCTCCACTTGCGGATACTGCGCCCGGAACAAGGCCGACAACCGCCCCAGCGCCAGCTGCGAGAACACCAGCGGTGCCGCAATGCGCAAGCGACCGCGTGGCGCGGTGCTGCCTTCGCTGGCCTGGGTCATGGCCTCTTCGATTTCGCGTAGCGGACCCTCACTGCGCTGGAGCAGCAGCTGGCCGGCAGTCGTCAACGTGAGCCGTTGCGTGCCGCGTTCGACCAGGCGCACGCCCAGTTCCTGTTCAAGATCGGCCACCCGGCGTGACAAGGTGGCCTTGGCGCGGCCACTTTCCCGGCTGGCGCGGCCGAAGCTGCCGTGGGTGGCGACCAGCTGTAGATCGACGAGGGCGTTGATATCCATGGTGTCTCAAAAATGATCCGGTGGGTCTAGATTCTATCCTCTGTGTTCCGATCATGAAACGACTTATCGTGTGTTCCATCAACCCACCGCAGTCACTTACCCACAAGGAGCCACACCATGAAAACCATTCGTTCCCTGCAACTGATGCAATACGGCGGCCCGGATACGGTCCGTATCGCCGATCTCCCGGCACCCGTCGCCGGTCCCGCACAAGTGCTGGTGCGCGTGCATGCCGCCGGCGTCAATGCCCTGGACTGGAAAGTGCGCGAAGGCTACGTCAAGGATGCCTTCCCGCTGCCACTGCCCGCCGTGCTCGGCATCGAGCTGGCCGGCGTGGTGGAGCAGGTCGGGAGTGATGTCAGCCTGTTCAAGGTGGGCGACCGCGTCATGGGGCCGCTGGGCGGCCTGGGTGCCTATGCCGATCTGGTTGCGGTCGATGTCGACAAGCTGGCCGTGCTGCCCGAGGGTTTGAGCATGGTGCAAGCCGCGGCCTTGCCGGTGGCGGCCGTGTCGGCCTGGCAGAGCCTGCATCTGGCCGGTCCGCTCAACGCCGGCCAGCGCATCCTGATCCACGGCGCTGCGGGTGCAGTGGGTGGCTTTGCGGTGCAGTTTGCCCACCAGGCCGGTGCCCATGTCAGCGCCACCGCCCTGGGCAGTCACGCGGATTATGTGCACGGTCTGGGGGCCGACCACGTCATCGATTACCAGACCTCGCAGTTCGAGAGCCTGGTCAAGAATGTCGATCTGGTACTGGATTACGTCGGTGGCGATACCCTGGAGCGTTCCTGGTCGGTGCTGGCCGAGGACGGTGTCATCGTCAGTACCGCTTCCCCCGCCATCCTGGCCAGCACCCCGGCGGGCCGTCGCGGCCTGTGGTTCATGAATCAGCCAGACGCTGCCCGCCTGGCCGATATCGCCCGACAGGTGGCGGCGGGTCGCCTGCAGTCCCAGGTCGCAGCGGTGGTCCCCTTCGAGGACTTGCCGGCCGCCATCGAACGCAGCCGCACCTTGCCGCAAATGGGCAAGACGGTGGTGGATTTCCTGCGCTAGGCCGCACCTTGCCCATGTCCCCGGATTGATGCGGCCATTGTCGAAAAACAAGTTGAAGGCGGCCGGGTGCTGCTCCCGGCTGCAGTTCATCTTGTCCACAGGGAATCTTCATCTGGTTCGCAACAGGATGCGCTTATCTGCTTGCATGGCTACCTACTAGAAAGTAGACTGCGTCCATGAATAGCGCTCCCACCACTTCCGAAAAGATTCTTCAATGTGCCCAGGCCTTGCTGGTGGCCGGTGGATACAACGGTTTCAGCTATGCCGACATCGGCAAGGTCATCGGTATCCGCAATGCCAGCATCCATCATCACTTCGCCAGCAAGGCGGTACTGGTGCAGACGCTGGTGCGGCAATACCGCGAGGCGGCGCAGGATGGCGTGGCCGCCATGGAGCGCAACATCACCGACCCGCTTGCCCAGTTGCGCGCCTATGCCGGTTACTGGGAAAGCTGCATGACCCAGCCTGAGTCTGCCTTCTGCGTGTGCGCCATGCTGGCCGCCGAGATGCCCATGCTGCCGCAGGAGATCGCCATGGAGGTCAAGGCGCACTTCAGGTTCTTTGCGCTGTGGCTGGAGTCGGTGCTGGAGCGCGGCCAGCGCCAGGGCAGCCTGCGCCTGGCCGATGCGCCCCGGGTGGAGGCCGAACGCTTCCTGGCGACCATCCATGGCGCCATGCTGTCGGCCCGGGCCTACGACGATCCCAAGATGTTCGGGGTCATCGTGCATCCCATGCTGGAGCGCCTGGCGGCCTGAACCCGCCAGAAAGCACCGGGCGCGCGGGACGCGAGGGATTTCACCGTCGCGTCCCCTTTTTTGAACATGGAGCCTACCGATTAGTAGGTAGAGCCCATGTTCGCTGAGCCAGGCAACTGGCAACACTTGATCAACACCAACGAAAAGGAAATGCAATGTTCGGTATCTCTTCTCTGGGCTGGGTCCACACGATCGGCAGCCTGCCGGCCATTCCGCTGGCCATCTACATGCTCGCCCGCTACGGGCGCATCCGTGCGCGTTCGGTGCCGGGGGCGATCTATTTCGTCTCCATGCTTGTGGGTGCCCTGACGGTATTCCTGGTGGCGAAGCGACCGGAAAGCAACTTCGTCGCGGTGCTGACACTGGTGTTCCTGCTGCTGGGTTTCGGGATGAGCTTTGCTGCATCATGGCTGGGGCGTCTGGCGCGGTATGTCGAGACCATCGCCTTGTCCGTGACGGGATTCCTGCTGCTGGTGCCGGCGGTGTCGGAAACCCTGCGCCGGGTCCCGGACGGACATCCTTTCGTCACCGACCTGAAGTCGCCGCTGCTCCTGGGTGCGCAGGGCGTGTTGCTGCTGGTGCTGCTGGTGGGTGTCACTGCACAGGTGATCGCGCTGCGCCGCCAGGCGCGGCCCCGCGCCGGGATGGTATCGTAATCGACACCGCGCCGGCCACGGTGCCGGCATGACATTGGAGCAGAGGATATGGCCCGAAATCCCGTGGCGGCAGTGCTGCCTGTGGACCCGGTCGGCCCGGTAAGACGGGTCGATAGCGGCGTGACCTATTTCCGCCACCTGGAACTCTGGCGCATCCATTCCGAGTTCCAGGCAGGGGAGCGCCGGCGACGAGAGCGGATGGCGCAGGTGGCGGGCGATGATGAGTTCGCGCAGAACCTGCGCGAGAGCGTGGCCCGCCAGCGCTGAGCTGCGCTCAGCCGCGGGCGATCATGGCCTGCACTTCTTCCCAGGTCGCGGCATAGGCGCCTGCCTTGGAGGCGGCAATGGCCGCGCCAGCTGCCGCACATTGCAGGTGCATCTGCGTCAGTGCATCCGGCTGGCGCAGCTGGCTGGCAATCCAGCCCCCCATGGAGGCATCGCCACAGCCCACGGTGTCGACCACCTCGACGCGATAGGCGGGCTGGTCGATGATCTGTTGCCCCTTGATCCATCGCATTCCCTGGGCGCCCAGCGTCAGCAGCACTTCAGCCTGTGGCGCCAGCGCCTGCAGGGTCGCCAGAGCATTGCCGTCACCCGGGAAAAGACGTTCCAGGTCCTCATCGGAGACCTTGACGTAATGCGACAGCGATAGCAGCTCCCGCAACAGCGCGTGATAGGCGGGCTGGTCCATCAGCTTGCGCCAGTTCGGGTCGAAGGCGATCTTCTTGCCGCGCCCGGCGGCTTCCCGGGCAATCTGCAGCAGCCGCGAGGCCAGCGGTTCGCGGGCCAGGCTGATGCAGCCGAAGTGCAGTATCTGCGCCTCGTCTAGCCAGCCGGACGGCAATTGGGCAGGGTCGAAATGCAGGTCAGCGCTGTCATCGCCGATGAAAAAATAATCCGGGGGCGTGGTGGAGGTCACCATCGCCAGCAGGGGGGCCTTGGCGTGCTGCTGGGTGAAACGCATGTCCAGACCGGCCTGCTGCGTCAGGGCATACAGCTCGGCGCCGAACACATCGGTACTGACGCTGCCGGCGTAGCCGGTGGCCACGCCCAGCCGCGCGGCGGCGCGTGCCACGTTCCAGCAGGCCCCGCCGGGAATGGCGCGCCACTGGCCATCAGGCTGGCGGATGAAATCGGTCAGGGCTTCGCCGAAGACGACGAATGCGGCAGGTCGGGTCATGCTGGGTCTCCGTTCGGATCGTTGTTATTGATGCTATCGATGGTAATGATGGCCTTGCAGGGTCAGGGGCAGACCATAGCCACCAGGGTGAAACCATTCAGTCCTGCAAGGCGTGGCGTGCACAGACCTCATCGGTCACCAGCCCGGTGAGCCAGCCGCCGCGCAGGGCGGCGCGCACCGCCTCGGCCTTCTTGCTGCCGCCAGAGAGGGCAATCACCGGGCGCTGTGGCCTGGCCGTCAGCAGGGGCGTGGTCACCCGCGAGGACAGCGATGACGACAGCATCCGGCCGTCGACGTCGAAGGCGTGGCAGATCATTTCGCCCACCGCACCCTGGCGCTGCAGCTCGGCGACTTCTTCATCGTCGATGAAGCCGTCCTCGTGCATGGCCCCCTGCAGGGCAATCGTACCGATGCCCAGGAAGGTCACGTCGGCGCGTTCAGCCAGGCCGGTCACGATCTTGTAGGCCCGGTGGTTGCACCATTGCTGGCGGTCACGCTCGCTCTCGGCCACGCGGGGTGCAGGCAGCAGGTAAAAGCGCGCGCCCAGCTTTTCGGCGGCCTGCAGCGCCACGTCGTAGCGATTGGCCGAGCCGTCCGAGGCAAACGCACCGATCATGGAAACGATCTGGTGCTGCGGTCTTTCCAGTTCGGACAGGCGTTCGATGGCCGCCTTGAGCGTCCGTCCGGAGCCCACGTTGACCACCAGTGGGGCCTCCGAACTGAGCATCTGCTCCATCAGCTCGGCGCCGGCCACGGCCAGCATCTGCTGCACTTCCTGCGATTCGTTGGGATTGTCGGCGCCACCGGCGCCCGGCACCACGCGGCATACCTCCAGCCCGTAGCGTTGCTGCAGCCCCTGTGCCAGTTCCAGGCAGGAAGAGACGGGGTGCGTGATCTGTACCTTCACCAGATTGGCATCGGCCGCATAGGCCACCATGCGCTGCGCCATCTGGCGCGAGATGCCGAGCCGTTCGGCGATTTCGTTCTGGGTGTTGCCGGCCACGTAGTACATCCACGCGGCACGCGCCGCCAGATCCAGTTTGGATGCGCTGCTAGACATGTTCTCCTCGCCAGCCACCGGCGCATGCGGCGCCCGGCTTGTGCTGTCTTATCTGGTTGTGGGGTGGTGCGGGGTCTTCCCGATGGGCTGCCATTTTACGGCCTTTGCTCCCGTCATGAGCATCTAGTATGGGCAATTGCTCAATTGAAAAGCAAATGCTTGACATGAATTTGAGAATCGATGAATATTTGCCCATAAAAATAATATTTGCTCAACGTCGTTCACAACAACCGCCCAACCTGCACGTCAGCACCGGCCTCACCGCCGCTGCCACCCAGGAAGAAACGTGCACGGCGGCACATAACATTCGGAGACAAGCATGTCCAAACTCGCGCGCACCCGTGCGTCCGGCATCACCCGTGTTCGCTTCAACCTGGCCGCTGCGGCAATTTCCGCACTGTTCGCCACCGGTCTGGTTCAGGCCGAGCCGGTGACGCTGAACATCGCCTCGATCAACAACCCCGACATGATCGAATTGCAGAAGCTGGCGCCGCAGTTCGAAAAGGCCAATCCCGACATCAAGCTGCGCTGGGTCACGATGGAAGAGAGCGTGCTGCGCCAGCGCCTAACCACCGATATCGCCACCAACAGCGGCCAGTTCGACCTGATGACCATCGGTGCCTATGAAGCGCCGATCTGGGCCAAGAAGGGCTGGCTGGCGCCGATGAGCGGCCTGCCGGCCGACTACGATGAAGCCGACCTGATCAAGCCGGTGCGCGAAGGCCTGTCGGTCGATGGCAAGCTGTATGCGCTGCCGTTCTACGCCGAAAGCTCGATGACCTACTATCGCAAGGACCTGTTCGAGCAGAAGAAGCTGACCATGCCCGAGCGTCCGACCTGGGACGAGATCGGCAAGCTGGCTGCGCAACTGCACGATCCGGCCAAGGGCGTCTACGGCATCTGCCTGCGCGGTCGCGCCGGCTGGGGCGAGAACATGGCCATCATCACCACCATGGCCAATGCCTGGGGTGGCCGCTGGTTCGACGAGCAGTGGCAGCCGCAACTGTCCTCGCCGGAATGGAAGAAGTCGGTCGCCTTCTACGTCGACCTGTTGCGCAAGTACGGTCCGCCGGGCGCCAGCTCCAACGGCTTCAATGAAAATCTGGTGCTGTTCTCCAGCGGCAAGTGCGGCATGTGGGTCGATGCCACGGTCGCCGCCGGCATGCTCTACCACGGCAAGGATTCCAAGGTGTCCGACAAGACCGCCTTCGCACCCTCGCCGGTACAGGCCACCGACAAGGGTTCGCACTGGTTGTGGATCTGGTCGCTGGCCGTGCCGAAGTCCTCCAAGTCGCAGGAAGCGGCCAAGAAGTTCGCCGCCTGGGCGACCTCCAAGGAATACATCAACCTGGTCGCCAAGGATTCCGGCTGGGCGCTGGTGCCGCCGGGTACCCGCACCTCCACCTATGCCTCGGCCGAATACAAGAAGGTCTCGCCCTTCTCGGACTTCGTGCTGGATGCCATCCAGACCGCGGACGCCAACAAGCCGACCTTGAAGCCAGTGCCTTATACCGGTGTGCAGTTCGCGACCATTCCCGAGTTCCAGTCCATCGGTACCGTGACCGGTCAGGCCATCGCCGGTGCACTGGCGGGCAAGACCAGCTCGGATGCCGCGCTTGATGCCGCCCAGGCACAGGCGGTGCGGATGATGCGCCAGGGTCGTTACATCAAGTAAAGAGCAAGCCCCCCGGCAAGCGGGCAGGCAGCACGCCGTCGCCCCTGCCGTGGTTCCTGTCGTTGCGGCGGCATGTCCGGTAAAGCACCGGGACATGCCTGCCGCCTGGTCCTCCCGGCCGTCTCCACCCAGCGTGGATGACGGTCGGACCGAAGCCGAGGCCGTCATGCCCACGATCCACTCCACCCCTGCGTCGCCCGCCCCCGGCGCGTCGCCCACGAGCACCATGATGCAGAGTCCATCCAAGTCACTTCCGCGCCCGCGGCAGAAAAGTCCTCCGCGCAAGGAACGCTTCAATCCCATCCGCCTGATGCAGGCCCCGTCGGTGCTGATCCTGCTGGCGTGGATGATCGTGCCGCTGGTGATGACGATCTATTTTTCCGTCAATCGCTACAACCTGATGGCCCCCGACCAGACCGGCTTCGTCGGTCTGGAAAACTATGTCTTCCTGCTGGAGGATCCGGCCTTCTGGCCCTCCATCGGCAATACGGCGCTCCTGATCGGTTCGGTGCTGGCCATCAGCGTCATCGGGGGCACTCTCCTGGCGGTGCTGTTCGACCAGCCTTTCCGTGGACGCGGCATCGCGCGCCTGCTGGTGATCGGCCCCTTCTTCGTCATGCCCACCGTGGCCGCGCTGATCTGGAAGAACATGATCATGCACCCGGTCTACGGCATCCTGGCCTATGTCATGCGGCACCTGGGACTGGAGCCCATCGACTGGCTGGCCGAGTACCCGATGCTGTCGGTCATCATCATCGTGGCCTGGCAGTGGATTCCCTTTGCCTTCCTGATCCTGCTGACCGCGCTGCAGTCGCTGGACAGCGACCAGAAGGAAGCCGCCCAGCTCGATGGTGCCGGTCCGGTGCGCATCTTCTTCTACATCGTGTTGCCGCACCTGAAGCGCGCCATCACGGTGGTGATCATGATCGAGACCATCTTCCTGCTCTCGGTGTTTGCCGAGATCTTCACCACCACGGCAGGCGGTCCCGGTACGGCGACCACCAACCTGACCTTCCTGGTCTATGCCATCGGCCTGCAGCAGTTCGATATCGGCATCGCCTCGGCCGGCGGCATCTTCGCCGTGGTGCTGGCCAATATCGTCTCGTTCTTCCTGGTGCGCATGCTGGCCAGGAACCTCAAGGGAGTCAACGAAAAATGAGCGATCAAAAGAAAAGCCCCCTGTGGGTGGCCGTGCTGGGCTGGGCCTGCGCCATCGTGCTGTTCTTCCCCATCTTCTGGGTGGCGGTGACGGCCTTCAAGACCGAGGCCCAGGCCTATACGCCTTCGCTGGTGTTCCTGCCCACGCTGGATACCTTCCGTGAAGTCTTCAGCCGCAGCAACTACCTGGCCTATGTGCAGAACTCGCTGATCGTCTCGCTCGGTTCGACCGTGCTGTCGCTGCTGCTGGCGGTGCCGGCGGCGTACTCGATGGCCTTCTTCCCGACCGGGCGCACCCAGAAGCTGCTGCTGTGGATGCTCTCGACCAAGATGATGCCGGCCGTGGGCGTGCTGATCCCGATCTACCTGCTGGCCAAGAACACCGGCATGCTCGACACGGTCAGCGGCCTGACGATCATCTATACCCTGATCAACCTGCCCATCGCGGTGTGGATGGCCTTCACCTACTTCAATGACGTGCCCAAGGAAATCCTGGAAGCGGCCCGCATCGATGGCGCCAATGCCTGGCAGGAAATGATCTACCTGCTCCTGCCTACCGCCATGCCGGGATTGGCCTCGACAGCCCTGCTGCTGATCATCCTGTCCTGGAACGAGGCCTTCTGGAGCCTCAACCTGACCAGCGTCAATGCGGCGCCGCTGACGGTGTTCATCGCCTCCTATTCCAATCCCGAGGGCTTGTTCTGGGCCAAGCTGTCGGCCGCCTCGCTGCTGGCGATTGCGCCCATCATGGCGCTGGGCTGGCTGGCGCAGAAGCAACTGGTGCGGGGCCTGACCTTCGGAGCGGTCAAGTGATGATGACGCGTCAGGCAGTGACCCATCTCATCTGCGACTGCGACGGCGTATTGCTGGACAGCGAGAGCATCGCCCTGGGCGTGCTGCATCGCGAACTCCTGCCGCTGCTGCCGGCCTGGCCCGACGCCGACGAAGCGCCCTACCTGCAGGAACAGCGCAGCCAGGTGCTGCACGACGCCATCGCCAACCGGCTGGGCATGTACACCGATGTGCTGCTCTCGGAAGTGGACCTGGAGTTCGAACTGGGTCTGGAGGCGGCACAGATGGAGCGCATCCACGCCACCGTGGCGCTGGCCTGCAGCGAACAGGCGCAGCCGGTGCCGGGCATCGTCGAAGCCCTGCAGGCGATCCGGCTGCCGCGCGCCGTGGCCAGCAACAGCGATGCACCGCGCATCGAAGCCGGCCTGAAGCGCTGCGGCCTGTACTCGCAATTTGCCGGCCGTATCTACAGCGGCCACGATGTGGCCCATCCCAAGCCGGCGCCGGATGTGTACCTGGCCGCTGCCGCCGGCTTCGGCGTCGATCCGGCGCGCTGCGTGGCCATCGACGACAGTGTCACCGGTGTGCGCGCCGCCGTGGCGGCCGGCATGCATGTGCTGGGCTTCACCGGCGTGGCGCACGACCGCAAGGCGATGGCACGGCGCCTGCGCGAGGCCGGCGCGCATCAGGTATTCGAGGACATGAAGCAGTTCCCGCAACTGATCTGTGAATTGATCTGGCTGCGCTGAAGCACGGCCTACAGATCCGCAGACCCACATACCCACAACAAGAGACCCCGAGGAGAGAGACATGGCAGCAGTGAGCATCAGGAACCTGGCCAAGCGCTATGAAGAGAACGAAGTCATGCGCGACATCAACCTGGAAATTGAGGATGGCGAATTCGTCGTCTTCGTCGGCCCTTCCGGTTGCGGAAAATCGACCTTGCTGCGCATGATCGCGGGGCTGGAAGAGATCAGCGACGGCGACCTCGACATCGGCACCCGCCGCATGAACGACGTGCCGGCCTCCAAGCGCGGGGTGGCGATGGTGTTCCAGTCCTATGCGCTGTATCCGCACATGAGCCTGTACGACAACATGGCCTTCGGCCTGAAGATCGCCGGCAAGTCCAAGGCCGAGATCGATGCCGCCGTTCAGCACGCCGCCAAGATCCTGCACATCGACCACCTGCTGGATCGCAAGCCCCGTGCGCTTTCCGGCGGCCAGCGCCAGCGCGTGGCCATCGGCCGCGCCATCACCCGCCAGCCCAGCGTGTTCCTGTTCGACGAGCCGCTGTCGAACCTGGACGCCGCACTGCGGGTGAAGATGCGCCTGGAGTTCGCCAAGCTGCATGACGACCTCAAGACCACCATGATCTACGTGACCCACGACCAGATCGAGGCCATGACCCTGGCCGACAAGATCGTCGTGCTCTCCGAGGGTCGCATCGAACAGGTCGGCTCACCCCAGCAGTTGTATCACCATCCGGCCAACCGTTTCGTGGCTGGCTTCATCGGTTCGCCCAAGATGAATTTCATCGACGGCACGGTCGCGACCGTCCAGGACGACGGCGTGCAGGTGCAACTTCCTGCAGGCGGACTGCAGTGGGCGTCGGTGGATGGCAGCAGTCTGCAGGTCGGGCAGAAGGTCACATTGGGCGTGCGGCCCGAGCATCTCAATATTGCGCAGGGTCAGGCGGCGCTGCAGGCACGCTGCACGGCGCTGGAACTGCTGGGTGATTTTTCCTACCTCTACGCGGCCTACGAGGGCAGCGATGATGCACTCATCCTGCGCGTGCCGGACAGCCTCGATCCACCGCACGGCAGCGTGCTCCAGCTGGCGGCCGATCCGGCCCGCTGCCACCTGTTCGGCGCCGACGGCCAAGCCCTGCCGCGCCTGGCTTCCAGCGTGAGCGCCCCGCGCACCCATTGAACCCTTCGCCTTCTTCACCTCATCGACAAGGACACGGCATGACCCGCACCGCCACCTCCACCGAGCAGGACGCCGCCGACAGCCTGACCTGGCTGCATATCGGCGCCGGCTCCTTCCATCGCGCCCACCAGGCGGTTTATCTGAACGCCCTGCGCGAGAGCGGCGCCGACCGCCGCTGGCAACTGGCGCTGGCCAATATCCGTGCCGACATGGGGCCGCTGCTGGAGGCGCTGGCACGCCAGCAGGGCCAGTACACGCTGGAAACCGTCACGCCCCAGGGCGAGCGCAGCTACCAGCGCATCGCCTCCATCGGCCGCATCCTGCCCTGGGACGACAGGCTCACCCAACTGATCGCAGCCGGCGCCGAAGAGCGTACCCGCATCATCTCCTTCACCGTCACCGAAGGCGGTTACTACCTGGACCACCAGCACCGGCTCGACACCGCCAATGCCGACCTGGCCGATGACCTGCGTTGCGCCCTCGATGGCAGCGGTACGCCGCGCACCATCTATGGCGCCATTGCTGCCATCCTGCAGGCACGCAGCCAGGCGCATCCGCACGCGGCGCTGACGCTGCTGAACTGCGACAACCTGCGCCACAACGGCGAGCGCTTCGGTGATGGCCTGCGCCAGTTTCTGACCCTGCGTGGCGAGAGCACGCTGGCGCAGTGGATGGAGGCACATACCACCAGCCCCAACGCCATGGTCGATCGCATCACGCCGCGCCCCACGCCGGCCGTGGCGCAACGCGTGAAGGAGGTCACCGGCATCGATGACCCGTGCGCGCTGATGGGCGAATCCTTCATTCAATGGGTGATCGAGGATGATTTCAAGGCCGGTCGTCCCCGTCTGGAAGAGGCGGGCGTGGAGATGGTGCGATCGGTGCTGCCCTATGAAGAGGCCAAGATCCGCATCCTCAACGCCAGTCATAGCTGCATCGCCTGGGCCGGCACCCTGGCGGGCCTGCAGTACATCCACGAAGGGACGCTGCGCGACGACATCCGCCAGATGGCCTATGACTACGTGACGCAGGACGTGATCCCCTGTCTCACGCCCAGCCCCATCGATCTGGCGGCCTATCGCGATACCACCCTGGCGCGCTTTTCCAACCCGGCCATCCAGGACACCAACCAGCGTGTGGCCGCGGATGGTTATTCCAAGATTCCCGGTTTCATCCGCCCGACCCTGCAGGAGAGCCTGAACGCCGGCCGCGATCCCCAGGCAACCGCCATGTTGCCGGCGCTGTTCCTGGTGTTCCTGCAGCGCTGGAATGCCGGACAGCTGCCCTATGAATACCAGGACGGCATCTTCGATCCGGCTGCGGTGCGCAGCATGCTGGCCGCCGCCGATCCGGTACGGGCCTTCTGCGCCGATGCGGTGCTGTGGGGCGAACTGGCTGGCGATGCAAGGCTGGAGGCGCTGGTGCGCGCGGGTGTGCAGCGCGTGCAGGATTGGCTGGGGCAGGCAAACTAAAAGCAGCCCATCTGGCCCAAGGCGGCATAGAATTGCCGCTCACCGTCTTAGCGATTGCGGCAATCGCTGCCATCGTAGCAAGCACACCGCACATTCATAACGATAACGAGGAGCACCATGTATCTTGGGATAGACCTGGGTACGTCGGAGGTCAAGGCAGTGGTCATCGACGACCAGGGCGCCCTGCTGGCGCTGGCCGGCAGTACCCTGAACGTCTCGCGGCCGCATCCGCGCTGGTCGGAGCAGGCGCCGGCTGACTGGTGGCAGGCCACCTGCGATACCGTGGACAAGCTGCGCGCACAACTGGGCGAGCAGAGTTTTGGCCGCATCCGCGCCATCGGCCTGTCAGGACAGATGCATGGGGCCGTGCTGCTGGATGCAGAAGACCAGGTATTGCGTCCGGCCATCCTGTGGAGCGATTCGCGCAGCGCCCCCGAATGCGCTGAACTCACGCGCCGCGCACCGCGCCTGCACGGCATCGCCGGCAACCTGGCCATGCCCGGCTTCACCGCGCCCAAGCTGTTGTGGGTGGCGCGTCATGAACCGCAACTGTTTGCGCGCATCGCCACCGTGCTGCTGCCCAAGGACTGGCTGCGCCTGAAGATGACCGGGTGCAAGGTCTCCGACCCCTCGGACGCGGCCGGCACGCTGTGGCTGGACGTGGAGGGCCGCAACTGGTCCGATGAACTGCTGGCGGCCTCCGGCATGCGCCGCGATCAGATGCCGGCGCTGGTCGATGGCAGCGCGGTCTCCGCCACCTTGCTGCCGGAGGTGGCGCAGCGCTGGGGACTGGCGACGGACGTGATCGTGGCTGGCGGTGCCGGTGACGGTGCGGCCAGCGCGGTCGGGATCGGTGCGGTCAAGCCGGGCGACGGATTCCTCTCGCTGGGGACCTCGGGGGTGCTGTTCGTGGTCAACGACCGCTTCCGTCCCAATCCGGGACGTGCCATCCATGCCTTCTGCCATACCCTGCCGCAACGCTGGCACCAGATGAGCGTGATGCTCTCGGCCGCCAGTTGCCTGCGCTGGTTCTGCCGTCTCTGCTCGGTGGACGAGATGAGCCTGCTGGCCGAGATCGAACAGCTGGACCAGGAAGCGCGTGACAATGCGCCGCTGTTCCTGCCCTATCTGTCCGGCGAGCGCACGCCCCACAACGATCCCTACGCCACTGGTGTCTTCCACGGCCTGACGCCGGAACACCAGCGCGCCGCATTGGGCTACGCGGTGCTGGAAGGGGTGGCCTTCGGCATGGTCGATGGCCTGGATGCGCTGCGTGCCGCCGGCACCGATGTGGCCGAACTGTCGCTGGTAGGGGGTGGCGCACGCAGCCCTTATTGGGCACAGTTGCTGGCCGACGCACTGGAGGTGCGCATCGTCACCCATGTCGGCAGCGAAGCCGGTGGCGCACTCGGTGCGGCGCGTCTGGCCTGGCTGGCCGATGGCGGCGACGAGGCCGAGGTCTGCCGCAAGCCGGCCCGCCAGGCGCAGTACCAGCCGGACCCGGGCAGGCGTGCCGTCTTGCAGGCGCGCTTGCAGCGTTATCGGGACATCTATGCGCCGTTTGCGCCCTTGCATGGGGACGCAGGCTGAAGAAAATGACCGTTGAAAATCAACAGGCCGTTCTTGCCCACCTGGCAGGAACGGCCTGTTGCTTGATACGGTGATGCAGTGATTCGCTGATTCAGCGACGGTTGAACTTGAACACCGAAATTGCCTGCAACAGCCGCACCGTCTGCTCTTGCAGACTGCCCGCGGCAGCGGCGGCTTCTTCCACCAGCGAGGCGTTCTGCTGGGTGCTGGCGTCCATCTGGGTGATGGCTTCATGCACCTGGTTGATGCCGGCGCTCTGCTGCTGGGTGGCTTCCTTGATTTCCCCCATGATGCCGGAGACTCGCTGCACCGATGCCACGATGTCGCGCATGGTGCTGGTGGCTTGTTCCACCTGACGGTTGCCGACATCGACCTTTTCCACCGAGGCATCGATCAGTTGCTTGATTTCCTTGGCCGCTGCTGCCGATCGTTGCGCCAGCGAGCGCACTTCCGAGGCCACCACGGCAAAGCCGCGCCCCTGTTCGCCGGCGCGTGCCGCTTCCACTGCAGCGTTGAGCGCCAGGATGTTGGTCTGGAAGGCGATGCTGTCGATCAGACCGATGATGTCCACGATCTTGCGCGAGGACTCGCTGATCTCGTTCATCGTGGTGCCGGTGCTGGCCACGGCATCACCACCGCGCATGGCAATGGAGGACGCGGTCCCGGCCAGGTCGTTGGCCTGCACGGCGTGGTCGGCATTCTGGCGCACGGTGGCGGCCAGCTGATGCATGCTGGAGGCGGTCTCTTCCAGGTTGGAGGCCTGTACTTCGGTGCGGCGTGACAGGTCCATGTTGCCGGTGGCGATCTCGCGCGTGGCCAGGGTGATGGTTTCCACGTTGGAGCGTACGTCGCCGATGATGGCGGTCAGGTTCACGTTCATCTGCCGCAGCGAGGCCAGCAGGCGCCCCAGTTCATCGTGGCGACGGCTTTCGATGCGCACCGACAGGTCGCCGCCGGTGATGGCGTGGGTGATCTCCAGCGCCTGCTGCAGGGGCTTGATGAGGGCGTTGCGCAGGGCGATCCACTGCACGATGGAGATCACGGCGGAGGCCGCGGCCAGGGCGCTGATCCACCATTGATGCAGGGCCGCCATGCCGGCGATCACCACGGCGATCTGGATGGTCAGCATCAGGCCCATGGACAGGTTCAGACGGGTGTTCAGCTGCATGCGCGCCAGCTTGCCCAGCCAGCCGGCCAGACCGGTGCGCACCACTTCGCCACGGTGCAGGGCGATGCCCTTGGCCTGGCCACGGCGGATGCTGGCATACAGCTTTTCGGCAGCGGCCACGGCATCGCGTTCGGGCTTGGTGCGCACTGACATGTAGCCGATCACCTGGCCGCTCTCGCGGATGGGCGTGACGTTGGCGCGCACCCAGTAGTGGTCGCCGTTCTTGCTGCGGTTCTTGACCAGGCCGGTCCAGGGCAGGCCGCCCTTGATGGTGGCCCACATGTCGGCAAAGGCTTCGGCCGGCATGTCAGGATGGCGGATCAGGTTCTGCGGCGCACCCAGCAATTCCTCTTCCTCGAAACCGCTGATTTCGATGAAGTAAGGATTGACGTAAGTGATGTTGCCCTTGAGATCGGTCTTGGAAACGATTGCCTTGCCGTCGACGAGCGGACGCTCTTCTCCGGTGACCGGCATGTTCATGCGCATCTTTTACCCCCGTGTAAGAAGCCTTGTGTGTGGAAAGTCCGGCTGGCGGGCGCAAGCTGCGCGGCGGGCAGCGTTCGTCTCTCCCTTACGAACGCGTGGAACCGTCTGCGCCAGGCAGCGACAGCCTGGCGCATGTCTTGCCTGATGAGAGTCAGGCGGCGGGATTGTCTCCGGGATGCGGGCTGTCGGGCCCTCTGCGGGGCTTTCCGAAGACGCTAGTGTAGGTCGGATAGAAGGAACAGTACATGACTACCGTCAACATTATCGAGATCGGCAACAGGATGAAGAACACCACCGTGAAGCTGCCGCTCACCAGCGCGATGATCATGCTGATCACGGTGGGGACGACGATGGCGATGACGATCCAGGCCAGGCCGTAGACCAGGAAGGCGCGACCCGCGCGGCGCACGGCGAAGAAGCTGTAGAACAGTGCCTTGCCGAGCGGCATCTGCTGCCACATGATCAGCGGTGCCGCATACCAGAAGGCCATGGCCGCCGGCACGTACAGCGCAGCCGCGACCAGCATGGCGATGCGCATGCTGCCGGCGGCGCTCTGCAGTTCCTCGGTGGAGAGGCCGCCTCCCATCATGGCCTTCCAGAAGGTGCCGCCGTCGGCCAGCGCCGAGGCCGCGACCACAAGCGTGGCCACCAGCAGGTAGAGCAGGCCGAGCTTGAAGAGCGTGTTGCGGGCCGGGCTGCGGAAAGCGATCAGCAGCAGGTTGGGGTAGACCCGTTCGCCTTTTTCGATCTGCGCACAGGCTTGCATGAACGACATCGAAAACAGCGGGATCAGGATCAGCGGCAGCATCTGACCCAGCACCGGGATGATGCCCAGTGCCAGCATCAGGAACATGTAGGCCAGGAACAGCGTGGAGATCTCGGCCGGCTGCTTGCGGAACAGCGCGAAGCCTTGCTTGACCCAGGACCAGCCGGTATGTGCGGGAATCTTTTCCATAGCTCCAGTGGTTACAGCGCCGGCGGCGCTTCCTTGATGCGCAGGCGCAGGATGCGTTCAAAATGGGTGGGGTCATGCGGCGTGAGCATCTCTGCTTCACGCGGCAGGTAGAAGTCATACAGGCGCGAGAGCCAGAAGCGCAGGGCGGCCGCGCGCAGCATCGGTTGCCAGGCCACGCCTTCGGCCGGGGAGAACGGACGCACGGCGCGGTAGGCGGTCAGCATGGCCTCGGCACGGGCCAGGTCCAGCGCACCCGTATCGAGGTCTACGCACCAGTCGTTGACGGTCACGGCCAGGTCGAACAGCCAGGTGTCGCAACCGGCGAAATAGAAATCGAAGATGCCCGACAGGCGCTCACCCACGAACATCGCATTGTTGCGGAACAGGTCGGCATGCACCGGGCCCCGCTGCAGGGCGCGGTAATCGGCGGTGGCGGCGAAGTCCTTCTGGTACTGCACTTCATCGGCCAGCAGGCTGGCCAGCTCAGGCGGCAGGAAAGGCAGCACCGAGGGCGTGGTTTCCAGCCACCAGGCCAGGCCACGCAGGTTGGGCTGGAGGATCTTGAAGTCCTTGCCGGCCAGGTGCATGCGCGCCAGCATGTCGCCCAGCGCGGCGCAGTGCACCGGTTGCGGATCGAGCTGGGACTCGCCTTCCAGTTTGCTGACGATGGCCGCCGGCTTGTCGTTGAGCAGGGTGACGATGGCGCCCTTGTCATTGGCCACCGGCGCCGGCACGGGAATGCCGCGCTGCGCCAGGTGGCGCATCAGTTCCAGGTAGAAGGGCAATTGTTCGATATGCAGCTTTTCGAACAGGGTCAGGACGTATTCGCCGCTGTCGGTGCCGATGAAGAAGTTGCTGTTCTCGATGCCCGAGGAAATGCCCTTGATCGAGCGTGCGCGACCGAGCGGAAATTGTTGGATCCAGTCCGAGAGCTGTTCCAGACTGACCGGTGTAAAGACTGCCATGGCGAAATTGAGAATGTGAAGCTTGCTGAAATACCGGGATCCCGAGCTACGCCTGCCGGCACCGCCGGGACTGGCGTGACAGCGGCGGCATAGGGCCGCATCGGCTGTCCCTGGGCCGGTCGCGGCGGGCGACCGGGGTGATGTTGGCCAACCCGGCAGGGTCAGCCGTCCATCGTGGCGAAGCGATTACTTCTTGGTGGTGCTGTCGGTATCGCCTTCCTGCGGCTTCTTGACGCCCCAGTCGAACTCGCCGACCTTCCATTGTGCCGAGCTCGGCGGCGGGCTCTGGGCATCGCCCGGGGTGGAGCCGCCCAGTTGCGGGTTGGGGCGCACGTAATAGGTGCTGGGGCCGGATTTGACTTCGATTTCCTTGGTCTGGCCGTGGTCGCGGCGTTCCTTGATGCTATTGCCCTGGGTGCGGCTGTCTTCACCGGGCTTGCGGATGGTGACGGCGGGCGGTTCGCCTTCTTCCAGCTTTTCCAGTTCGGGTGGCGGCGGCGCCGGCTGGGCGGCCAGGCCGGCAGGGGCCGGTTGGGCGAAAGCCAGCGGAGCAGCCAGGCTGGCCGATGCGCACAGCAGGGCGGCGGCCAGGGACTGTTGGAACCAGACGTTGGATGGTTTCATGATATCGACAGGAAAAATGCAGGAAAAAGATGGTGTTGTTTTCTTCATTGTAGCAAACCATCGTGGTGCGGCCCCTGCGTTTCTTCACGGGAATGATCGGGAAGACAACATCCGGCCGCCTTTTTGCCATCTGGCGGCGACTTGCGGGCGACCTAGTCCAGCAATGGCAACCTGCTATGGATCCAGTCGCCCAGGGTGGGCGGCATGGCGACCAGCCGGGTGAAATCGTCTTCGTCGCTGGCATCGAAGTAGCTGAGGTGGTCGGAGGAATATTCCAGCAGGGTCGGGAAGTCACGCCCCCATTGCACGGTGAAGTGCCGCAGCGCCCGCAGTTCGCCCCGTTCCCCGTAGATACGCAGCCGGATGCGGTCCTGCCGGGTCTGCTCGGCCGGACCGGCGCCACACAGTTCGACCCGCAGCTGCTGGCCGCGATACTGACGCCAGCCACCGTTGAGCTTCTGGCTGTAGATGCCGCAGTTGCGATAGTGCGGCGTGAACGCGGTGGTCACCGTGGCTGCCAGCCCGTAGGCCATGGCCAGCAGATAGAGCAGGGTCACGGCGTGATAGCCGGGTTTGAGCGCGGGCTTGGCCGGAGCGACCACGCGCATCAGCGCGCGATAGAACAGACCCAGCGCACAGACCAGCACCACGCCCAGGGTCCAGTAGAGTGGCGTGGTGTCGGAGGGCGCATTCTGGTCCCACGGCAGCACGCCCAGCTGCTGGCCCATCGCCGGTGAAATGATCACCGGCATGCTGACCAGCGCAGCGATGAGCATGCCTGCCAGCGCCAGCGTGTAGAGCGTCCCGATGAAGAGTTGGATAACGTAGGCTTTGGTGACCGGCATGACGACGATGGCGTGCAATCAGTTCATTTGCGTGCCGTGCATCATGAAGATGTCGACTTGTTTTTCAAATCGTACGAAGGTGATGGAAAGTGAACGTTTCTACACTTATCGGTGTAAAGATGGCGGGCGGAGGGGGAGAAATGAAGAGGCCGGGCGGCATTGCTGCGGCCCGGCCCGGGTAGAGCGGATGAGGGTGGCAAGCGCCACCGGTACTGCAATCGGTCAGAGATACATCCCGCTCTGCCGCTCCGCCTCCTGCTGCGTTTCGGCTGGCTTGGATTTCTCGGCGTGGAATTTCTGGATTGCCGCCAGGACCTCGGCCGGCTCGTCGATCACCTGCAGCAGGTTGACGTCCTTGGGCGAGATCATGCCGTCGTCCACCAGGCGGGTCTTGATCCAGTCCACCAGCCCGGCCCAGAACTCGCTGCCCACCAGGATCACCGGCATCATGCGTGACTTGCCGGTCTGCATCAGGGTCAGTGCTTCGGTGAGTTCGTCGAGCGTGCCGAAGCCGCCCGGCAGGACCACGTAGGCGTCGGCATATTTGACGAAGGCGACCTTGCGCGCGAAGAAATGACGGAAGGACAGCGAAATGTCCTGCCAGGCATTGCCGTGCTGTTCGTGCGGCAGTTCGATGTTCAGGCCCACCGAGGGCGAGGCGCCTTCGTAGGCACCCTTGTTGGCGGCCTCCATGATGCCGGGACCGCCGCCGGAAATGACGGCATAGCCGGCATCCGAGATCAGGCGGGCGATCTCCACACACAGTTGATAATGGGGATTGTCGGGGCGGATACGGGCAGAACCGAAGATGGAAACGGCAGGACGCAGCTCGGAGAGACGTTCGGTCGATTCAATGAATTCTGCCATAATCGTGAGTACATGCCACGACTCGCGCGCCTTCTTGGCCGTCGCGCGTTCGATGTCTCCCACTTCCCGCAGGCGCGGGACATTCTTTCCTCTCTGTTCCATATGCAAAAAACCTTGTTGTTAGTTGATGGTTCCAGTTACCTCTATCGCGCATTCCATGCACTGCCCGATATGCGTAACGCGGAAGGCGCGCCCACCGGTGCGCTGTACGGCATCATCAATATGCTGCGCCGACTGCGCAACGATTATCCCGCAAGTTACGTTGCCTGTGTGTTCGACGCCAAGGGCAAGACCTTCCGTGATGATCTGTATCCCGACTACAAGGCCACCCGCAAGTCGATGCCGGAAGACCTGGCATTGCAGATCGAACCCATCCACGCTGCGGTGCGCGCGCTGGGCTGGCCCATCCTGATGGTCGAAGGCATCGAGGCCGATGACGTCATCGGTACGCTGTCGGTGCAGGCCACCGCCGCCGGGCTGGTTACGATCATTTCTACCGGTGACAAGGACATGGCCCAGCTGGTCGATGAACACGTTACCTTGGTCAACACGATGAGCAATGAAGTTCTCGACATTGCCGGCGTGACTGCAAAATTTGGCGTGCCGCCCAACCGTATCGTCGATTACCTCAGCCTCATCGGCGACACCGTGGACAACGTTCCCGGGGTGGAAAAGTGCGGTCCCAAGACTGCCGTGAAATGGCTGACCGCCTACGATTCGCTGGATGGGGTGATGGCTAATGCCGACAAGATCAGCGGCGTGGTCGGCGAGAACCTGCGCCGCGCACTGGACTGGCTGCCGCAGGGTCGCGTGCTGGTGACGGTCAAGACCGATTGCGACCTGTCGGCGCACATGAAGTCCATCCTCGAATCGCTGACCATGCAGCCGCAGGACAAGGAAGTCCTGAAGGACCTCTTCACCCGCTACAACTTCCGCACCTGGCTGCGTGAACTGGCCGATGGCGGCGATGCCGCCGTGGGCAAGTCGCCGGTGGTGGGCGCCGTGGCTGCGGCCGCGCTGGAAGTGCCGGCCCAGGGCGGCTTGTTCGCACCCGCCACGCCGGTGGAGTACGAGACCGTGCTCACCGATGCGCAGCTGGACCAATGGATCGCCGCCATCAATGCGGCCGAACTGACCGCCGTCGATACCGAAACCACCTCGCTGGAAGCGATGCAGGCCGAGCTGGTCGGCATCTCGCTGTGCTGGGAGCCGGGCCGCGCCGCCTATATCCCGGTGGGCCACAATTACCAGGATGCGCCGCCGCAATTGTCGCGCGAGCACGTGCTGGAAAAACTCAAGCCCTGGCTGGAAGACGCCAGCAAGCCCAAGCTGGGCCAGCACCTGAAATATGACAGCCACATCTTCGCCAACTATGGCATTCGCCTGGCAGGGGTGAAGCACGACACGCTGCTGGAATCCTATGTCTTCGAGTCGCATCGGCCGCACGACATGGACAGCCTGGCGGCGCGTCACCTGGAGCGCAAGACCATCACCTACGCCGAGGTGTGCGGCAAGGGCGCGTCCCAGATCGGCTTCAACGAAGTGGCCATCGAACGCGCCACCGAATACGCGGCAGAGGATGCCGAGGTCACGCTGGCCTTGCACCGCGCCATGTGGCCGCAGATCGAGCACGACGACAAGCTGCGCTTCATCTACGAAAAGATCGAGGTTCCGACTTCGGTGGTGCTGCAGAAGATCGAGCGTAACGGTGTGCTCATCGACAGTGAACGCCTGGGCCAGCAATCGCATGACCTCGGGCGCCGCATGCTGGAGATCGAGCAGCAGGCCTATGACCTGGCAGGCCAGCCCTTCAACCTGAATTCACCCAAGCAACTGGGCGAGATCCTGTTCGGCAAGCTGGAGTTGCCGGTGGTGAAGAAGACCGCTTCCGGCGCGCCCTCCACCGACGAAGAAGTACTGCAGAAGCTGGCCGAGGATTATCCCCTGCCCAAGGTGTTGCTGGACTATCGCGGCCTGTCCAAGCTCAAGTCCACCTACACCGACAAGCTGCCCAAGATGATCAATCCGGTTACCGGGCGCGTGCATACCAACTATGCGCAAGCCGTGGCGGTCACCGGTCGCCTGGCCTCCAACGAGCCCAACCTGCAGAACATCCCGATCCGTACTGCCGAAGGTCGTCGCATCCGCGAGGCCTTCGTCGCGCCCGAAGGCAGCGTGATCGTGTCGGCCGACTATTCGCAGATCGAGTTGCGCATCATGGCGCACATCTCGGAAGACGAAAACATGCTGAAGGCCTTCGCCAACAACGAAGACATCCACAAGGCGACCGCCGCCGAAATCTTCGGCATCGCGCCCGAGCAGGTCGAGTCGGAGCAGCGCCGTTATGCCAAGGTGATCAACTTCGGCCTGATCTACGGCATGAGCGCCTTTGGTCTGGCCGGTAACCTGGGCATCGAACGTTCGGCGGCGCAGATGTACATCGACAAGTATTTCATGCGATTTTCGGGCGTGAAGCGCTACATGGACGAAACCCGACTGCAGGCCAAGGCCCGTGGCTATGTGGAAACCGTGTTCGGCCGCCGCCTGTGGCTGCCCGAGATCAATTCGCCCAACGGTCCGCGTCGCCAGGGGGCGGAACGGGCGGCGATCAACGCGCCCATGCAGGGCACTGCCGCCGACCTCATCAAGCTGGCCATGATCGCGGTGCAGGACTGGCTGGAAAAGACTGGCATGCAGACCCGCATGATCATGCAGGTGCACGATGAACTGGTGTTGGAAGTTCCACAACAGGAATTGGCAGTGGTGCGTGAAAAGCTGCCCGAATTGATGAAAAATGTTGCGGAGCTGAAAGTTCCCTTGCTTGCCGAGGTAGGAATCGGTAAGAATTGGGACGAAGCACATTAATTCACATTAATTCCGGTTTCTGGCAAACATCGTTCCCGGTTCGTGATCAGGTTCGCATGATTGCCGGTCGTGTGAAACCGGCGCCCGCCCCGCCAGGGAAAGCGGATCGGGCGCGAATGCCGGAGATGCAAATTGGCAATGCAACAAGCTGACGAACTGACAAGTCGGCGCAATCAGAACTGAAAAAAATAGAAGACTGGCGTCGCAACCGCAGGCATTCGAAGACGGGACGACGCACTGGGTGAAGCCGGACCAAGGTCCGGTGCAGCAGAGGCTGGGCAGGAAAGGGCAGGGGACACGCACCAGGTTTTTCGACACGCACCGCGCATGCGGGCTGCGCCATTGGCGCAGGTCTTGCCATCCCCCAACGCTTCCGTCCGGCCTCCGATGAACACATTGGAGGAGACGTCATGAAGTCAGCAATGAAAGTGGGCACGCGCCTGGGACTCGGGTTTGCGTGGGTGGTGCTGTTGCTGGTGCTGGTGACCGGTTTCGGCATCTTCAACATGCATCAGGTGCAGGGGCGCTTCACCCACGTGGTGGAGGTGAAGAACCCCGAGAGCACGCTGGTCAAGGACATGCTGGAGACCGTGGGGGAGCGTTCCATCTCGCTGCGCAACCTGATGCTGCCGGCCGCTCCCGAGGATGTGGATATCGAGGCGCAGTACATCGAGGCGCAGACGCTGAAGTACAAGATGGCTGCGCAGAAGCTGCAGCAGCTCTTCACTGATTCGGCCGACACCACCGAGGAAGAAAAGGCCGCCCTGCCCAAGATCGCCGCCCAGGCCGCCAATGCCGAAAAGCTCATCAGCGAAGCCGTGGAGTTCGGCAAGCGTCGTGAGGCCTACGAGCTGGCGCAATTCCTGAAGGAACAATACCTGCCGGTGCAGAAGTCCTGGCAGGTTGAACTGAAGGCGCTGGCCGCGCTGGAAGACCGGCTCAACAAGGAAGCCGCCGAGGCCAGCGCCACCGCCTATGCACGTGCGCGCCTGCTGATGCTGGTCATCAGCGCCATCGGCGTGATCACCGCCATCCTGGCGGCACTCTGGCTGACCCGCCAGATCTTGCGCAAGCTGGGCGGTGAGCCGGACTACGCGGTGCAGATCGCTGGCCAGATTGCCGAAGGCGACCTGGCCGTGGTCATCGATACCCGTCCCGGCGACAACGACAGCCTGCTGGCCGCCATGCGTATCATGCGCGACAAGCTGGCCGCCATCGTCACCGAAGTACGCAGGGGTTCCGAAACCATCACCACCGCCTCCACCGAAATCGCCCGCGGCAACCTCGACCTCTCGGGCCGTACCGAGCAACAGGCCGGCGCCCTCGAAGAAACCGCTTCCTCGATGGAACAGCTCAATTCCACCGTCAAGCAGAATGCCGAGAATGCCCACCAGGCCAACGACCTGGCGCTGGCTGCCTCCGACGTCGCGGTGCAGGGTGGCAGCATCGTCTCGCAGGTGGTGGAGACGATGCAGTCCATCAATGCCTCTTCGCAGAAGGTGGCCGATATCGTCAGCGTGATCGATGGCATCGCCTTCCAGACCAACATCCTGGCCCTGAATGCAGCGGTCGAAGCGGCCCGCGCCGGCGAGCAGGGGCGCGGTTTTGCGGTGGTGGCTTCCGAGGTGCGCTCGCTGGCCCAGCGCTCGGCCTCGGCGGCCAAGGAAATCAAGGTGCTCATCGGCGACTCCGTGGGCAAGGTCGAGAACGGCAGCAAGCTGGTGGAGCAGGCCGGCAGCACCATGACCGACATCGTCACCAGCATCCGCCGCGTGACCGACGTGATGACCGAGATCACCCACGCCAACCGCGAGCAGAGCAGCGGCATCGAACAGGTCAACGAGGCGATCATCCAGATCGACGACATGACGCAGCAGAATGCGGCGCTGGTCGAGCAGGCGGCTGCGGCGGCCCGTTCGCTGCAGGAACAGGCGGCCGGCCTGCAGCAGCTGGTCAGCGTGTTCCGTGTCGATGCTGCCCAGGCGAGGGTGGCGTCATCCTATGCGGCGCCGAGTGCCGAGCGTGTCATCGATGTCACGCCGGGCGCGCCGGAATTGCCGGCCGGTGGCCAGGTGCTGGCGGTGCAGGGCTGAAAACCGGGAAGAAGATGGCCCCGGAGACGGGGCGCAACGCCTGCGCCGGTTTGCGGTTAGACTCCGGCTTGGGTGAAGTCGGAGTGCATCCGCGAGGATGCCGGCAAGCGGCCTGCAAGGGCCGCTTTTTTCTGGATCTGGATATTCCGGATGAGGCCAGGAAATCCGCGATCCTTCCCCGCATCACGTCCACCACAACGAGGCCACGTGCCACCAAGATGGAGAACCCGATGAACGACCTTCGCAATGACTTCGACAGCCTGCTGGGACAGAGCACCCTGTCCGGCAGCGCCGACCGCCGTACCTTCCTGAAGACTGCCCTGGGCACCGGCTTTGCCGCCGCCGTGCTGCCGGTCTGCGCGCAGACCATGATCAAGACCGACACCAGCGGCCTGACCGCCGGCGAGGTCGCCATCGACGTCAACGGCCAGCGCGTGCCGGCCTATCGCGCCCAGCCCGAGGGCAAGACCGGGCTGCCGGTCATCATCGTGGTGTCGGAAATCTTCGGGGTGCACGAGCACATCGCCGATATCGCCCGCCGCTTCGCCAAGCTGGGCTATCTGGCCATCGCACCGGACTTCTTCGTGCGCCAGGGCAATCCCATGGCCTATACCTCCATTGCCGAGCTGCAGAAGGACATCATTTCCAAGGTGCCGGATGCCCAGGTGATGGGCGACATCGATGCCTACGTGAAGTGGGCCGGCGAAAATGGCGGCGATACCGGCCGCCTGGGCATCAACGGCTTCTGCTGGGGTGGCCGCATCGTCTGGCTCTACAGCGCCCACAATCCCAAGGTCAAGGCCGGTGCCGCCTGGTATGGCCGTCTGGTGGGCGAGAAGACCGCGCTGTTCCCGCAGCAGCCGATCGATATCGCAGCTACGCTGAAGACGCCAGTCATTGGCCTCTATGGCGGCAAGGATCAGGGCATCCCGGTCTCTACCGTGGAACAGATGAAGGAAGCCCTGCAGAAGGCTGGCAACAAGTCGGAATTCCACGTCTATGCCAACTCCGGCCACGCCTTCAATGCCGATTACCGCCCCAGCTATGTCGAGGCCGATGCCAAGGACGCCTGGGCCAAGGTGGTAGCTTTCTTCAAGAGTCACGGCGTGGCGTGACGCGCTGAAGGCCCGGCCTCTTATTGGTGCGCGTCTGATGCAGATCAAGGCATGGCGCACCAAGATGTGCAGGACGTTTGCGGCAAGGGACGGAGTTTTCCGTCCCTTTTTCATTGGTATGCGACAAAACACATGGGTATACCGCGCCGATCCCGGCCTTGCGCCATTGGCACGCGGTTTGCTATGACAAGGATTGAGTAGAAGCGGCTAGCGGTCGGTAAAACGGACACTTACCTTCCTGCGGGGCATTGCTCGTGACGCCATCGGAACCCACCGATGGTCCCCATCTTTTGATAGGACACGAGACCATGCACGATGCCTGCGCGCTTTTCTCTTTCTCATTCTCTCTACGCTCTTCCCGGCCACGCTCAGAATCGCCCGCCTCTCTGCGAGGTGCGCGATGAATGCCGTCGCTGAACGCTTCAACCGCGTTGCCCCTGCCGATCCCGCCACCGTGCTGCACCTGCGGGTGAGGGCCATACGCCCGGTGGCTGCCGATATCCGCCTGTTCGAACTGAGCTCTGCAGATGGCGCCCCATTGCCGCCATGGAGCGCGGGCGCGCACCTGCGCCTGCAACTGGGGGAGGGGCTGGAGCGCTGCTATTCGCTGTGCAATACGCCGCAACAGCGCGACTGTTATGTGATCGCCGTCAAGAAGGAAGCCGCCTCACGCGGCGGCTCGGCCTTCTTGCACCACCAGGTGCAAGAGGGCGACCTGCTCACTGCATCGGCACCCGTCAATGCCTTTCCTCTGGTGGTTGATGAACGTCCTCCGCTGCTCTTGGCCGCCGGTATCGGTATCACACCGCTCCATGCGATGGTCGCCGACATGGCCGCGCGCGGTGTACGCCATCGTCTGCATTATTTTGCACGCGGCCTGGCGCACGCGGCCTTCTTCCATGAGCTGGCGGCCTGCTCGCAGGGCATGTCCCTGCATCTGGGCCTGGATGGCGCCGAGACCGGACGCGCCATTGCCGCTGCGCTGGCCGGCGTGCCGTGCTCTTCCCCGCTTTATGTATGCGGTCCCGCGCCCTTCATCGAGGCGGCGCGTGACCATGCGCGCCAGGCCGGCTGGCGCGAGGACGATATCCATTTCGAATGGTTCGCCGCGCCCACCGGCGCAAGCCATGCCGTCATCCATGCCTCTGACCAGGACCACCATGTCTTCGAACTGGTCTTGCAGCGCTCGGGCGTGAGCTGCACGGTGTCGCCCGGCCAGAGCATCGTGGCGGCCGCCGCCGGAGCTGGCGTGGTGATCGGCACCTCCTGCGGCGAGGGATTCTGCGGCAGTTGCGAAAGTACCGTGCTGGAGGGCCTGCCCCTGCATCGCGACAGCGTGCTCTCGGCCGCCGAGCGCGCCAGTGGTCGCACGCTGATGCCCTGCGTCTCGCGCTGTGCAGGAACGCGATTGGTACTGGATCTGTGATGTTCCGATTTGTCTGTGCAAGTTCAACCCACCTGGAGAGGAAGGCTATGAAGAAGCAAGCGATGCAGAAGCGGACTTTCATGCGGCGTGTGGCCGCACTATGGCTGGGCGCGGCAGCCCTGCAGATGGCCGGCCTGGCCCATGCCGAGGACAAGGTCACCCTGCTGTCGAACTGGTATGCGCAGGCCGAGCATGGCGGCTTCTACCAGGCCGTGGCCAAGGGCATCTACAAGAAGTACGGCATGGATGTCACCATCAAGATGGGTGGCCCGCAGGTCAACAACATGCAGATCCTGGTGGCGGGGCAGGCCGACTTCAGCATGGGGTATGACTTCACGGTGCTCAAGGGCATAGAGCAGGGCTTGCCGCTGGTGACCGTGGGTACGTCCTTCCAGTCCGACCTGCAGGGCATGATGACGCATGATGATGTCACCAGCCTGGCCGGGCTGAAGAACAAGACCATCCTGGTGGCGGGCTCCGGCCAGTCGAGCTGGTGGCCGTGGCTCAAGTCCAAGTATGGCTATACCGATGCGCAGTCCAAGGCCTACACCTTCAACCTGCAGCCTTTCTTCGCCGATCCCAACATCGCGCAGCAGGCCTATCCTTCCTCCGAACTGTTCCAGGCCGACAAGGCCGGCGTGAAGAGCAAGTTCTTCCTCTTTGCCAGCGAGGGCTATCCGCCGTATGGCACCACCATCGTGACGCTGCAAAAGACCGTGGCCAGCAAGCCCGACCTGGTGCAGCGCTTCGTCAAGGCGACCGCTGAAGGCTGGAAGAGCTACCTGGAAGACCCGGCCCCGGCCAATGCCCTCATCAAGGCCGACAACAAGAACATGGGCGACGAGCAACTGGCCTATGCCCTGGGCAAGCTCAAGGAGCTCAAGGTGGTCACCGGTGGCGATGCGGCACGGTTGGGCATCGGCGTGATGACCGATGAACGCTGGAAGCAGACCTATGACGTCATGGTCGCTACCAGCCTGCTCAAGGCGGGTACGGATTATCACAAGGCCTACACCACCCAGTTCGTCAAGGACATGAAGGTCATGCCCTGATCCCGTTGGGCGCCGCTGCGTGAGTGCGGCGGCGCGGTCCACCTTGCGCGTGAGGACGCCATGATTCCCTACACAGCACCGATGACAGCACGCCGCATCCCGGTGATCGATTTTGCCGATGCGTTTTCCCCCGAGCGAAGCCGGCGTGAAGCGCTGGCCTGGGAAATCCACAAGATTTCGCGTGACGTGGGTTTCTTCTACATCGTCAACCACGGTGTCCCGCAGTCACTGGTGGAAGGCCAGTTCGACTGGGCGCGCCGATTCTTTGCGTTGCCGGCGGCCAGCAAGGCGGCCATCGACATGCGCGGTTCGCCGTCCGGCTACGGCTATGAACGCATGGGGGCGCAGGCCCTTGATGAGGGTTCGCCGGCGGACCTGAAGGAGGGCTTCCAGTTCGGCTTCGACATTGCCCATGATCATGCCTACGTGCAGCGTGGCCTGCTGCGCTATGGTCATCACCGGTGGCCGCAGGACCTGCCCGGATTCGAAGCCCATTCGCGGCGCTATTACGAGGCCGTGCGCGCGCTCTCGCATCGTCTGCTCAGCGTGATCGCGCTGTCGCTGGAGATGCCGGAGGATTTCTTCGAGCCGGTGCTGGAAACGCCCATCGCCACCCAACGGATGCTGCACTACCCGCCACAACCGGACGGTGCGAGGAACAACCAGATCGGCGCCGGTGCGCATACCGACTGGGGCCTGGTCACCATCCTCGCGCAGGATGCCATCGGTGGACTGGAGGTCTGCAACGCAGAGGGCCAGTGGGTGAGCGCACCGCCCATCAAGGACAGTTTCGTGGTCAACATCGGTGACCTGCTGCAGCGCTGGAGCAATGACCTCTATCACAGCAATCCACATCGCGTGCTCAATGCCGGCACGGTACCGCGTTATTCGCTGCCCTTTTTCCAGGATGGCGACCAGGCGGCCGTGGTGACCTGCCTGCCGACCTGCTGCAGCGCCGAGCGCCCACCGCGTTATGCGCCTTGCACCATTGGCGAGTACCTGGACATGAAGGTGAGGCAGACCTTCGGGGCGGTGGCGGTGGACTGAGTCACCGCAGCCAGCAAGTCCGAATTTTCGAATGTCAGATTTTCCGGCGAAGGCGACCGTGTTGGCACGCCGGCCGGACCACTGCGGATCCCCAGGTCCGCAGTCCAAGCAGAAGGAGCAGCATCATGCTGGTAACTCAACAAAAAGTCTTGCGCAGGTTCTGGTACGCGCTCATGCCCATCTCGCAGCTCAAGGACGGCCCGCAGCCCTTTACGCTGCTGGGCGAGAAGCTGGTGGTATGGCTCAGGGAAGATGGTACGCCGGCCGCCTTGCAGGACCGCTGCTGCCATCGCACGGCGCGGCTGTCCAAGGGCTTCGTGGAAAACGGCAATATCGTCTGCGGCTACCATGGCTGGACCTTCAACGGCGAGGGCGCCTGCGTGCGCGTGCCTCAGAGCGTGGACGGCAGCGTGCCGTCGGGTGCCTGCGTGAAGTCCTATCACTGCAAGGAGCGCTACGGTTATGTCTGGGTGGCGCTGGAAGATCCGCTGCGTGACATCCCCGATTTTCCCGAGGATGGTGCGCCGGGATACCGCCGCATCTTCCAGTTCTACGAACGCTGGGATACCAGCGCGCTGCGCATGATGGAAAACTCCTTCGACAATTCCCATTTCAGCTACGTGCATCGGGCTACCTTCGGCCTGTACGATCAGCCCAAGCCGGAGAAGTACGAGATCGAGGAAACCGACTACGGCTTCGAGGCCGAGACACGGGTGCCGATCAAGAACGTGCCGGCCAGCCACCGCGTCACCGGCAGCACGGCTGATACCACCGTGCGCCACATGTTCAACCGCTGGTACCTGCCTTTCGTGCGTCGCTTCGGTTGCACCTATCCGGAGAGCGGCCGGCATCACATCATCTACAACTGCGCTACGCCCATCGACGATGGCAGCATCATGCTGGCGCAGTGGCTGTACCGCAACGATACCGAGGAGGATTGCTCCGAGGCCGAGCTGATCGCCTGGGACGCCCCCATCCTGGTGGAAGACCGTGACATCCTGGAAGCCACCGACCCGGACGCCTGCATCGACGTGCGGCGCCGCCAGGAATTCCACATGGCCTCGGACCGTCCGGGTCTGATCATGCGCCGCATGCTGCTGCAGCTGCTGGAAGAGCATGGCGAATCCGAAGTCTTCCGCATCCATCCCGCTGCATGAACCCGCCAGGAGATTCCATGGACAGAGATGATCACGCCATGTCGCAGGCCGCGGCATGGGAGCAGCAGGGCGAGGCATCCGGCGAGGCTCCGGTGCTGTCGGCGCAACGGGTGGAGAAGACCTACCGCAACGGCACACGCGCCCTGGACGAAGTGCGGCTCGATATCGGGCGCGGGGAGTTCGTCTCTTTGCTGGGCCCGTCGGGCTGCGGCAAGAGCACCCTGCTGAAGATGTTCGCCGGGCTGGAGGAGCCGTCGCATGGGCATCTGCGTTGGTGGGGCGGTAACCTGGCCACGGTCGGGACGCCGGAGCGCACGCTGGCCATGGTGTTCCAGGAAGCCACGCTCATGCCCTGGGCCACGGTGGAACAGAATGCACGGTTGCCGCTGGACCTGCGCCACGTGCCGCGTGCGCAGGCCGATGCGCGGGTGGCGGCCGCCCTGAAGCTGGTGGGCCTGGACAAGTTCCACAAGGTGCTGCCGCGCGAATTGTCCGGCGGCATGCAGATGCGTGCCTCGATCGCGCGGGCGCTGGCGACCTCGCCCAATCTGCTGCTGATGGATGAGCCGTTCGGTGCCCTGGATGAATTCACCCGCAACAAGCTCGATGCCGACCTGCGCGATATCTGGAGTCAGCAGGACCTGACGGTGGTCTTCGTGACCCACAGCATCTATGAGGCGGTGTTCCTGTCTTCGCGGGTGATCGTGATGGCGGCGCGGCCCGGGCGGGTGATCGCCGATGTGGCCAT
Source organism: Herbaspirillum sp. VT-16-41 (assembly GCF_001994935.1). Taxonomy (NCBI): domain Bacteria; kingdom Pseudomonadati; phylum Pseudomonadota; class Betaproteobacteria; order Burkholderiales; family Oxalobacteraceae; genus Herbaspirillum; species Herbaspirillum sp. VT-16-41. Next base: position 32,772 of record NZ_MUXB01000095.1, on the reverse strand, counting down.
CGATGCGCCAGGGCCGCGTGACGAGGCCTTCCGCATTTCGGCGCCCTTCATGCAGTATTGCAAGACGCTATCTGATTACCTGACGCTGGCCAACCAGCAGGGAGGCGGTCATGAAGCCCAACACTGAGCCGCTGGTCAACCGTCCCGGCTTCTGGCGGGTGGCCGCACCGCTGGCGATCGGTATTACCTTGCTCCTGATGTGGCAGGTGGTCTGCACGCTGCTGGAGGTGCCGCCCTATCTGATACCGACGCCTTCCTTGATCGCCAAGACCCTGGTGGCCGACTGGGGCATGCTGCTTGATTCGTTGCTGGTGACGCTGAAGATCACCTTCCTGGCTTTTGTGCTGGCGGTGATCCTGGGCGTGGCGATCGCCTTCGTCTTCGTGCAGAGCCGCTTCATCGAGGTCAGCCTGTTTCCCTATGCGATCATCCTGCAGGTCACGCCCATCGTGGCGATTGCGCCGTTGATCATCATCTGGGTCAAGGACACCACGGCTGCGCTGACGGTCTGCGCCACCATCATGGCGCTGTTCCCGATCATCTCCAACACCACGCTCGGGCTGCGCAGCGTCAATCCGGGCTTGCTCAACCTGTTCCGGCTGAACAAGGCGACCCGCTGGCAGACGCTCAGGCGCTTGCGCATTCCGAGTGCCTTGCCTTATTTTTTCGGCGGCTTGCGCATTTCCAGCGGACTGGCGCTGATCGGCGCGGTGGTGGCGGAGTTCGTGGCCGGCACCGGCGGTACCGGCTCGGGACTGGCCTACCAGATCCTGCAGGCCGGCTTCCAGCTCAATATCCCGCGGCTGTTTGCGGCCTTGCTGCTGATCACACTGACCGGCATCCTGCTGTTCTGGCTGATGAGCGCACTGTCGCGCGCGGCGCTGGCCGGCTGGCATGAAAGTGAAATGGGATGAGTCCACGATATCAAGGAGACGATTGCGCATGAATACCTTCCTGATCAGGAACCTGCAAGCCATCATGACCGGCTTGCCCGGCGCTGCGGCGCGCCACGTCGGCCCCGACATCCGGGTGCAGGACGGCGTGATCGCAGCCATCGGCCGGCTTGCGGCACAGGCCGGCGAAGACGTGATCGATGCCAGCGATTGCGTGGCCTATCCGGCCTGGGTCAATACCCATCATCACCTGTTCCAGTCCCTGTTGAAGGGCGACCCGCTGGGCATCAACGCGACGCTGACCCCCTGGCTGGCGGCCACACCCTATCGCTATCGGGCCAGATTCGATGCCGAGCTGTTCCGGCTGGCGGCGCGCATCGGCATGGTGGAACTGCTGCGTTCGGGTTGCGGCACGATTGCCGACCACAACTACCTGTACTACCCGGGCATGCCCTTCGATACCTCCGAGATCCTGTTCGAGGAGGCCGAGCGACTGGGCCTGCGCTTCGTGCTGTGTCGCGGTACCGCGATGCGAACCCGCCAGCTGGAGGCCGAATTGCCGAGTGCCTTGCGGCCCGAGACGCTGGAGGGCTTCCTGGCGGACATGGCGCGCTTGCGCAAGCGTTTCCATGATCCGGCGCCAGCGGCCATGCGCAGGGTGGTGATGGCGCCCACCACGCCACTCTATTCGGCGGCACCCGAAGAACTGCGCGAGATGGCCGTGGCAGCGCGCGAGATGGGCTTGCGGCTGCACAGTCATCTGTCCGAGACCGTGGGCTACCAGGACAGTGCGCATGCCATGCATGGCTGCAGTCCGGTACAGTTCTGCGAGCGCATCGGCTGGCTGGGGCCGGATGTGTGGTTTGCGCATCTGGTCAAACTCGATGCCGAGGAAATTGCGCTGCTGGGCGCCACCGGCACCGGTATTGCCCATTGTCCGCAGAGCAATGGGCGCCTGGGGAGCGGGATTGCGCCGATACGTGCATTGGAGGCAGCCGGCGTGCCGGTGTCGATCGGCGTGGATGGCGCGGCCTCCAACGAGGCGGCTGACATGATTTCCGAAACCCACGCCGCCTGGCTGATGCAGCGCGCCCGGCGCGGCCAGGAAGCGACGCCGGTATTCCGGGGCGGCAGCTTCGAGGGAGGCGCGGCCGAGGCCACGGTGGAGGATGTGGTGCGCTGGGGCACGACCGGTGGCGCCCGGGTGCTGGGGCTGGAGGCGCTGGACGGCCTGCAGGTGGGGCAGCAGGCCGATATTGCGCTGTACCGCCTGGATGACCCGCGCTACTTCGGCCTGCATGATCCGGCCATCGGGCCGGTGGCCTCGGGTGGGCGGCCTTTCCTGAAGGCAATGTGGGTCGGCGGCAAGGCCGTGGTGCGGGACGATGTCATTCCCGGGCTGGATCTGGCAGAACTGGGAGCGCAAGCGCGTCAGGCGGTGCAGAAGATGCTTGCAGGCAATTAGGGCAGGGCGAAGTCGCTTGCTTGTGCCGCCTTGGTCCCCGCTTTCCCCATGAGCCGCATGGGGGAGGCGGCCAAAACTGCTAAAATGGCGGGATGATCAAGCGACGTAATTCTCCCTTCAGTTTCTCAGCCGAGGATTTCGATGAATCCGTGGATTCCTTTGGCGCTTTCGATCCTTTCCGTCCTGACTCACCTCGCCGCGAGGCAGCTTCGGCCCAAGCCGGGTCTTCCGGCTCTTCCGCACCATCCGGAGCATCCGGAGCATCCGCCGCGGGCGAAGACAGCGCCGAAGAGGAGATCCGGCCCCCGCTGGAACTGGACCTGACCAATCACTTCCTGATCGCCATGCCGTCCATGCTGGACCCGGTCTTCGGCGGCACGGTGGTCTATCTGTGCGAACACAACCATAACGGCGCGCTGGGCGTAGTCATCAACAAGCCCACCGACATGACGATGGACGTGCTGTTCGACCGCATCAACCTCAAGCTGGAAATCCGCCCCGATACCCCTGAGGCCATGCCGGAGCTGTATCGCCGGCCGGTCATGTTCGGTGGCCCGGTGCAGGTGGAGCGCGGCTTCGTGCTGCATTCGACCTCGGAAAAATACTCCTCCACCCTGCAGGTGACCGATGATGTCGCGCTGACCACCTCCAAGGATGTGCTGGAAGCCGTGGCGTATGGCAACGGCCCTGAGCGGGTGCTGGTGACGCTGGGTTGCTCGGGCTGGAGCCCGGGTCAGCTGGAAGGGGAGATCGGACGCAATGGCTGGCTGACGGTGAAGGCCGATCCGGCCATCATCTTCGAACTGCCCGTGGAAGAACGCTTCACGGCAGCCCTGGCCTTGCTGGGCATCGATCCGGTGATGCTCTCCGGCGACGCCGGGCGGGCCTGAGGACGATAGGGAAAACGCTTGGAAACCATCCTGGCCTTCGACTTCGGCTTGAAACGCATCGGCGTGGCAGTGGGCAATACCGGTCTGAAGCAGGCCCAGCCGCTGGCGGTGATCGGCGAGCCCACCAATGACGGCAAGTTCGCCGCCATCGCGCGCCTGATCGCAGAGTGGCAGCCGGCGCGCTGCGTGGTCGGCCTGCCCTTGCACCCGGACGGCGCGGAGCACGAGATGAGCGTGCGCTGCCGGCGCTTCGCCAACCAGCTGCACGGTCGCTACGGGGTCGAGGTCACGCTGGTGGATGAACGCTACAGTTCGGCGGTGATCCAGCACCAGCGCGGCGAGCAGATCGACGACCAGGCCGCCGCCATCATTTTGCAGCAATACTTTGACGACGCACATTCATGAGCACAACATCTTCCCAGCTTGATGCAGAAGCGCTGTACCAGACCCTGGTGCAGCAGATCAGGACCGGCCTGCAGGGCGCGACCGACGTGGCGCTGGTGGGCATCCATTCCGGTGGCGCCTGGCTGGCCGAGCGGCTGGCAGCCGAACTGGGCCTGACCGAACGCCTCGGCTTTGTCGACGTGTCCTTCTATCGCGATGACTTTTCCGAGAAGGGCCTGCGCGCCGACGTCAAGCCCAGCCAGATTCCCTTCGATGTCGAAGGCGCCACCATCCTGCTGGTGGACGACGTGCTCTACACCGGGCGCACCACGCGCGCGGCCATCAACGAACTGTTCGACTACGGCCGCCCGGCGCGCGTGCTGCTGGCCGCGCTGGCCGATCGCGGCGGGCGCGAGCTGCCGGTGGCTGCCGATTTCGTGGCGACCTCGGTTGAACTGACCAAACAAGAAAACCTGCAATTGCAACGCGCCGACGACGGCCGCTTCTCACTCACGGTGGTCCATGCTTAATCCACAACTCAATAAAAACGGCGAACTGCAGCACCTGCTGACCATCGAGGGCCTGCCGCGCTCGATTCTCACGCACATCCTTGACACCGCTTCTTCGTTCGTCAGCATCGGCGACCGCGAAGTCAAGAAGGTGCCGCTCATGCGTGGCAAGAGCGTGTTCAATCTCTTCTTCGAGAACTCCACACGTACCCGTACCACCTTCGAGATCGCTTCCAAGCGCCTGTCGGCGGACGTGATCAACCTCAACATCCAGGCCTCCAGCACCAGCAAGGGCGAGTCGCTGCTGGACACCATCGACAACCTGGCGGCCATGCATGCCGACATGTTCGTGGTGCGCCACGCCCAATCGGGCGCGCCCTTCCTGATCGCCAAGCACCTGATCGACACCAGGCAGTCGCATGTGCACGTGGTCAACGCCGGCGACGGCCGTCATGCGCACCCGACCCAGGGGCTGCTGGACATGTACACGATCCGCCACTACAAGAAGGATTTCACCAACCTGCGCGTGGCCATCGTGGGTGACATCCTGCATAGCCGCGTGGCGCGTTCCGACATCCATGCGCTGACCACCTTGGGCGTGCCCGAAGTGCGGGCCATCGGCCCACGTACGCTCTTGCCCAGTGGCCTGGAGCAGATGGGCGTGCGCGTCTTCCACAACATGGAAGAGGGCTTGAAGGACGTCGACGTGATCATCATGCTGCGCCTGCAGAACGAGCGCATGAGCGGTGCGCTGCTGCCCTCGGCGCAGGAGTTCTTCAAGAGCTACGGCCTGACCCCGGAACGCCTGGCCCTGGCCAAGCCGGACGCCATCGTGATGCACCCCGGTCCGATGAACCGCGGCGTGGAAATCGACTCGGCCGTGGCTGACGGCGCCCAGGCAGTGATCCTGCCGCAGGTGACCTTCGGCATCGCGGTGCGCATGGCGGTCATGAGCATCGTGGCTGGCAATTGAATTGAGTAAGGTGTCCTGAATCTGCCCTTCGATACGCCGCTACGCGGCTACTCAGGGCGAACGGAGTCAATGTTTGACCGTCCCCGCTCCACCTAAGCCCGTTCGGGCTGAGTAGGACCGCAGGGCCGTATCGAAGCCAGCGCACGGTGTGCGTGACCAGTAGCTGAGGTGGACATGGCGTTTTATGTTTATCTTTTGCGTTGTTCGGATGGCAGCTACTACGTCGGCCATACGGACAATATCGAGACGCGGATGGCACAGCATCAATCTGCTGCAATGGACTGCTACACGTCGGCTCGTTTGCCGGTCGAGCTGTTGAAGTCGGAAAGCTTTGGAACAAGAGAAGAAGCACTGGCAGCTGAGCAGCAACTGAAGGGCTGGACGCGCAGGAAGAAGGAAGCCTGGCTCGCAGGAAATTTTGAAGAATTAAGACGACTCGCTAAAAAGACATTCAACTGATGAAACTGCATATCAAGAACGGCCGCCTGATCGACCCGGCCAACGGCATTGATGCCCAGCAGGATGTGTACGTAGCCGCCGGCAAGATCGTCGGTGTCGGCCAGGCTCCGGCCGACTTCGTGGCCAACAAGACCATCGACGCCACCGGACTGGTGGTGACCCCCGGGCTGGTGGACCTGTCGGCGCGCCTGCGCGAGCCCGGCTATGAATACAAGGCCACGCTCGAATCCGAGATGCAGGCCGCCATCCAGGGCGGTGTGACCAGCCTGATCTGCCCACCGGATACCGATCCCGTGCTGGACGAGCCGGGTCTTGTGGAAATGCTGAAGCACCGCGCCCGTTCGCTGAACCAGGCGCACGTCTATCCGCTGGGTGCGCTGACCGCCGGCCTGAAGGGCAAGGCCCTGACAGAAATGGCCGAGCTGACCGAGGCGGGTTGCATCGGCTTTTCGCAGGCCGAGGAACCGATTACCGATACCACCGTGTTGCTGTCGGCGCTGCAATATGCCAAGACCTTCAACTACACCGTCTGGCTGCGCCCGCAGGACCCGCACCTGGGCCGCTCGGGCATCGCCCACAGCGGGCCGGCGGCGTCGCGCCTGGGCCTGTCGGGGGTGCCTGTGATGTCCGAGACCATCGCCCTGTACACCCTGTTCGAACTCATGCGTGCGACGGGCGCGCGGGTTCACCTGTGTCGCATGTCCTCGGCCGCCGGTCTTGAGCTGGTGCGCCAGGCCAAGAGCGAAGGCCTGCCGGTGACCTGCGACGTGGGCGTGCACCACATCCATCTGTGTGACCTGGATATCGGCTTCTTCGATTCCAATGCCCGCATGACCCCGCCGCTGCGCTCGCAACGCGACCGCGAAGCGATCCGCACCGCACTGCTCGATGGCACCATCGACGCCGTCTGCTCCGACCATACCCCTGTGGATGACGACGAGAAGCTGCTGCCCTTCGGCGAAGCCTCGCCGGGCGCGACCGGCCTGGAACTGTTGCTGTCGCTGTCCTTAAAGTGGGCGCTGGAGACCGAAGGCGAGGGCAAGGAAGTGTTGTCCAAGGCGATCTCCAAGGTGACCCATCGCGCCGCCAAGGTGGCGGGCCTGAAGGCGGGCAACCTGGCCGTTGGCAACGTGGCCGACCTCTGCCTGTTCGATCCCAACACCATGTGGAAGGTACACGGCAGCGCGCTGGCCAGCCAGGGCAAGCACACGCCTTTCCTGGGCTATGAGCTGCCTGGCGTCGTCAAGGCCACCATCGTCTCGGGGCATATCGCCTTCGAGCGCTGATCCGACCTGCATCGTTTCTACAGCCGACCAAGAGCCGACCGAGCCATGTTCGTTTTCCGTTTGCTGCGCCTGATCGCGCATCTGTTCAAGGGCATGGCGGTGTGCGCCTTCCTGTTCCCGTTGACCGGCAAGAAGGGCCAGGAGGCGCATATCCGGCGCTGGTCGCGCAAGCTGCTGCGCATCTGCGGCATCAGCGTCGAGATCGACAGCCCCTTGCCGCTGCAGCGTTCGCTGCTGGTGTCCAACCACGTGAGCTGGCTGGATATCTTCGTGGTCAATTCGCTGCAGCCCTGCCGCTTCGTGGCCAAGTCCGAGATCCGTGGCTGGCCGCTGATCGGCTGGTTGTGTGCCAAGACGGGCACCATCTTCATTTCGCGTGGCAAGGCCAGCGATGTGCGTCGCATCTTCAAGGGACTGGTGGAAAGCATCGAGAAGGACGAGCACGTGGCCTTCTTCCCGGAAGGCACCACGGCGGCCCAGGGTACGCTGCTACCCTTCCACGCCAACCTGTTCGAAGCCGCCATCGATGCCCGGGCGCCGGTGCAGCCGTATGCGCTGCGCTACGTGGATGCGGCCGGCAATTTGCATGGGGCGGCCGATTTCATTGGCGACATGTCCATTGCCGAGAGTATCCTGACCATCCTCAAGGCCCGGGGCATGCGTGCGCAGTTGAAGCAATTGCCCATTATCAACACTGAAGGCGCCCACCGGCGCGACCTGGCGCGTAGCGCGCGCGAGGTGATCGCGACCGGCCTGGGGTATTCGCTGGAATCGCTCAGCCCGGCTGGCGCGCCTGCGGACACTGCACCTGGAACAGCGCCCGATCCTCAAGTCGCACCGCACTGAGCTTGCCACCCCAGACGCAGCCAGTATCGAGCGCAATCAGATTGGGGCGCATCACCAGTCCCAGCGTCGACCAGTGGCCGAAGACCACGCTTACCTCTTCCGTACGACGGCCCGGCACCTCGAACCAGGGCATCAGCCCTTCCGGTGCGGCGGCCGCACCTTCCTTCACCGCAAAATCCATCGTCCCGTCCGCCTGGCAGAAGCGTAGCCGGGTGAAGGCGTTGATGACGCAGCGCAGCCGGTCGTAGCCGGCCAGGTCGTCGCTCCAGCGCGCAGGCTGGTTACCGTACATGTGGCGCAGGAAATCGATCCATTGCTCGCTTTGCAGCATGGCCTCGACTTCGGCGGCCAGCGACAGCGCCTGTTCCAGGTTCCATTGCGGCAGTACACCGGCGTGTACGATCAGGTGGTTCTGCTCGTGGATGGCCAGCGGACGATGGCGCAGCCAGTCGATCAGTTCGTCGCGGTCGGGTGCTGCCAGGATCTCGTCGAGCGTGTCATCCCGGTGGGCCGGGCGGATGCCGCAGGCCACTGCCAGCAGGTGCAGGTCGTGGTTGCCCAGGACGGCCTTGGCACGGTCGCCCATTTGCATGACCGTGCGCAGGGTTTGCAGGGATTGGGGGCCCCGATTGATCAGATCGCCGGCAAAAAGCACCTGGCTCGATGTGAGTGGCAGGATGTCTAGCAACTGATCAAGCTGCTGGTTGCAGCCTTGAATGTCGCCAATAACAAGGGATGAAATTTTCATGGTGAAGTCTTATGGTCGGTCGGGCTTTAGCCCAGGTAATACGTATTTAGGACCGTTAGTTACCTCATATGTGCTTTTCCCGGGCGTCCCGACAACAAGTGATCGCGAGGATAACTCGGCTGTGCATCCGACCGTCCATGTTGGTCCACGAACAAGGATTCCATGCTTCGCGGTGCGTTGAAATCGGTCGATGCAAATAGCTTTCATGCATTTCACATTGCCATTACGTGAGTTGGTGGTGAGATTACATCCATGCTGTTGTAATAATGCTTTTCTCATTTTTCGGCAGCTGGGCCAGATCGGCTCGGCGCTTTCAGGTGGATTTCCACGTAGATAGTGGGGTATTTTTTTAGGGCAAATGGACTGTGCGGCTTAGAATGTGGCAAAATTTGCCAGTGTAGTGAGCAAGTGTGTATTTTAGGTAATTAAGTTGCCAGCACTTGGCTACAGGTATCAGAGTGACTGATTGAAGCCAGTGGCTTGGGCGGTACGTTTGCCTGCGAATGGATATCGGTCTGCCAGAATATCTGAGAATAAATCAAAGAAAATCAGCCAGAAAGTCATAGGGGTAAGTCTCAGGATTGTCAATCATTGTTCGGTTTCTCTTTCGCGGAAAACGGGCATGTCAAAGTCCAGAACTTCAAGCGTTACAAGAACAAGCTTTGTCATGTATATCTGCCGATACGCATGTATCCGCCGGAAAAGCGCTTTGAAGCCTGCTTTTCTCATCGAAAATCGGTGGATTGAAAGTTGGAACAAGGAAATTGCTGATCTGGAGAAGAGCCCTGGGAATTAATGAAGGCTTGCATATGTCCTCGGAATTCGATTATCCCGACGGCATTTCGCAGCGGCCTCGAGCAGCGATAACCGTTTTAATGTGGAATTTCTAATGCCCAAGATTTTCGTTGCCGGACACCGCGGTATGGTTGGTTCGGCTATTGTGCGCCAATTGCTAGCGGGTGGAATGGCAGCAGAGCAGGTAATCACGCGTGATAGGAACTCCCTTGATCTTGTCAATCAGGCTGCCGTACGTGCCTTCTTCGAGCAAGAAAGGCCTGATCAAGTCTACCTTGCGGCGGCGAAGGTCGGCGGAATATTCGCCAATAATTCTTTTCCGGCCGAATTCATCTACGAAAACCTGATGATCGAAGCCAATATCATCGAGGCCGCCTTCCGAGCCGGGACCAAAAAGCTGCTATTTCTCGGTTCCAGCTGCATCTATCCTCGCATGGCGCCGCAGCCTATGCGGGAAGACGCTTTGATGACCGGCCCCCTCGAATCTACCAATGAGCCTTACGCGATCGCCAAGATCGCGGGTATCAAGCTGTGTGAAAGCTATAACCGGCAATATGGGCAAAGTGATGGGGTGGATTATCGGAGTGCCATGCCTACCAATCTTTATGGACCGGGGGATAATTACCACCCTGAAAACAGCCATGTGATCCCCGCATTGCTGCGACGTTTTCACGAGGCGAAGGTAAACCATTCTCCTTCCGTTTCGATCTGGGGAACTGGAACCCCCATGCGAGAGTTTCTTTACGTCGATGATATGGCAGCGGCATGCATTCACATCATGAATCTGGATAAGGCTGTCTATGACAAGCATACCTTGCCTATGCTTAGCCATATTAATGTGGGATGCGGTATTGATATCACTATCAATGAATTGGCACATACCATTGCGCGGATCATGGGATACGACGGCGTCATTCATTTCGATCCGAGCAAACCAGACGGAACTCCGCGCAAGTTGATGGATAGTGGTCGTCTCAATAGTCTGGGCTGGCAAGCGAAAATCGGGCTGGAAGATGGGTTGCGGCGAGCTTATGACGATTTCCTGAAAAATACTTATTAACGAAAGTAAGACATCAATGCAACCGAAAGTCGCTTTAATCACTGGTATTACCGGGCAAGATGGCTCCTATCTGGCGGAATTTCTTTTGGAAAAAGGCTATGTCGTCCATGGGATCAAGCGTCGGGCCAGCCTCTTCAATACGCAACGTGTTGATCATATTTATCAAGATCCGCACATCGAAAATGCGCGTTTCAAGTTGCACTATGGTGATTTGACAGATACCAGCAATCTGGTTCGCATCATTCAAGAAACTCAGCCCGATGAGATCTACAACCTGGGCGCTCAGAGCCACGTCGCAGTGAGTTTTGAGTCACCCGAATACACTGCGGACGCTGATGCGATGGGTACGCTGCGTATCCTTGAGGCAATCCGGATTCTGGGGTTGGAAAAGAAGACACGGTTCTATCAGGCTAGCACCAGCGAACTCTACGGATTGGTTCAGGAAACGCCTCAGAAAGAGACAACGCCGTTCTATCCTCGTAGCCCTTATGCAGTAGCCAAGCTATATGCGTACTGGATCACCGTAAATTATCGGGAGGCCTACGGCATCTATGCTTGCAATGGCATTCTGTTCAATCATGAGAGCCCACGTCGCGGCGAAACCTTCGTCACGCGCAAGATCACGCGCGGACTGGCCAATATCGGTCAGGGGCTGGAGAGCTGTCTTTACATGGGCAATCTCGACGCTCTACGCGATTGGGGACATGCTAAGGATTACGTCCGCATGCAGTGGATGATGTTGCAACAAGATACGCCTGAGGATTTTGTGATTGCCACGGGGGTTCAGTACAGCGTCCGCCAGTTTATCTCCTGGTCGGCAGAGGAATTGGGCGTCAAGCTGGAGTTCGTCGGCACTGGTATCAATGAGCAGGCAGTAGTAGCGGCAATCAGTGGCGATAAGGCACCAGCCTTGAAAGTTGGTGATGTAGTCGTGCGTATTGATCCGCGCTATTTCCGTCCTACCGAGGTGGAGACCTTGCTGGGTGACCCGGCCAAAGCGAAGGAAAAACTGGGATGGGTGCCTGAAATCACGGTTCAGGAGATGTGCCAGGAGATGGTGGCGTACGATCTGGAGCAGGCCAAGCGACACGCGCTGCTCAAACACCACGGTTACAGCATCAATGTGAGCGTCGAATAAGTTTCAGGATTATCGGCCTTTGACTGGCTGGAGAGGGTATGGCGTTGTGCTCTCCACGTAACTTTTACAATTTCATTTTAGGAGCGCAGTAATGCTCAAGTTTGCCCTGGTTGGCTGCGGGCGCATTGCCAAACGTCATTCAGAATTGCTCGGCCTGAAGCAGATTGAAGGCGCAGAATTAGCGGCGGTGTGCGACATTGATTTGCCCAAAGCGCAGAAGATCGGCGAGCAGTTTTCCGTACCCTGTTTTGCCGATATGCATGAAATGATGCAGTCGGTAGATGTCGATGTGGTTGTCGTGTTGACGGAGAGCGGAAATCATGCCAAGCACGTCGTGCAGTTGGCAAAATACCGCAAGCATATCGTCGTCGAAAAGCCTATGGCGCTGACCCTGGATGACGCGGACGCCATGATCCAGGCCTGCGATGCTGCGGGTGTCAAGCTTTTCGTGGTCAAGCAGAATCGCTTTAACGTGCCCGTCGTCAAGCTTCGGGAGGCACTCGAGCAAGGACGCTTCGGCAAGATCTCGTTGGGTACCGTTCGCGTCCGCTGGTGTCGTCCGCAATCGTATTACGATCAGGCGCCTTGGCGCGGTACCTGGGCCATGGATGGCGGCGTACTGGCCAACCAGGCCAGTCACCATATTGACATGCTGGAGTGGATGTTGGGCGATGTTGATAGTGTCTTCGCGAAAAGTGCGACCGCGCTAGCCAACATTGAAGCTGAGGACACGGCAGTGGTTGTGCTCAAGTTTAGAAGCGGCGCGTTGGGCATCATTGAGGCGACGACCGCTGTGCGGCCGACTGATCTTGAGGGATCCATTTCTATTCTGGGTGAAGGTGGATCCGTAGAGATTGCCGGATTTGCCGTAAACAAGATGAAGGTATGGTCCTTTGTCGACACCGAAGTGGGTGATGACGAGGTAATGGAAAAATATTCGGTCAATCCGCCGAACGTATATGGCTTTGGTCATCAGGCCTACTATGAGCATGTGGTCGATGCGATTCGTGGCGGTAAGCAGCATCTGGTTGATGGCCTGCAGGGTCGTCGCAGTCTTGAGCTGATCAATGCCATCTACGAATCGGTCGAATCGGGCCGTGAAGTGTTCCTACGTTTTCGTCCCAAGTTCTGCCGCCTGGGGGAAGCTTCGTGAGTGATGTCACGCACCTGAATTTGAAGGAAGTCGGAATTCGCGATATCGTTTCCGGACAGAATGTGACCATCGTTCAGCCGGCCAATATCTATGGGTGCGAGCTTTGTGATGACGTCTTCGTCGGTCCTTTTGTCGAGATCCAGAAGGATGTGCGGATTGGCAGAGGTTCACGTATCCAATCGCACAGTTTTATCTGTGAACTGGTTGAGATCGGCGAGTTCTGCGTGATTGCGCATGGCGTCATGTTCATCAATGATCTGTTTGCCACGGGCGGTCCGGCCAGGGGCGACAAGCAGCTCTGGAAATCCACCAAGATCGGTGATCGCGTCTCTATTGGCAGTAACGCTACGGTCTTGCCAGTGAACATCTGTAGTGATGTCGTCATTGGCGCTGGCTCCGTGGTCACCAAGGATATTATGCAGCCAGGCATTTATGCCGGCAATCCGGCGCGGTTGGTCCGGAAGCTGAATCAAGCGCAGACTGCCCCTACTCCGTCTTTCTGAATGGCTCCTGTTCTCCTATGAAAAATACATCCATCCCTTTTGTGGATCTGCATGCGCAGTATCTGACGATCAAGTCCGGTATTGATACCGCCATTGCTGACGTGATCAAGAATTCTTCCTTTATCCGAGGTAGTCACGTCGAGAGTTTTGAACGTGACTTTGGCAATCTCATTGGTTCCGCCCATTGCGTGTCCTGCGCCAACGGTACTGACTCGCTCTATATCGCAATGACAGCGTTGCAACTGAAGGACGGAGATGAGGTCCTCGTGCCCGCCATGTCGTGGATTTCTACTAGTGAGACGGTAACCCAGGCGGGTGGTATCCCTATCTTCTGTGACGTGGATCCGATCACCTATACCATCGACCCGGTCAGTATCGAACAAAGGATCACCGACCGTACCGTCGGCATCATTCCTGTCCACCTGTACGGACAGCCGGCTGACATGGGGGCGATCATGGCGCTGGCACAGAAGCATGGTCTTTGGGTCCTTGAAGATTGCGCCCAGGCCCATCTGGCGAAGTTCGAAGGGCAAACCGTCGGAACGTTTGGCGCTGCGGGCAGCTTCTCCTTCTATCCTGGCAAGAACCTTGGCGCGATGGGCGATGCAGGCGCAGTGGTGACCTCCGATTCCGCATTGGCGCATCATATGACGATGTTTGCCCGTCACGGCGGCGTCCGAAAAGGCGATCATCAGATTGAGGGCATCAATAGCCGTCTGGATGGATTGCAGGCCGCCATTCTGGAAGTCAAGCTACCCCGGCTTGAGCAGTGGACCAAGGCGCGTCAACGTGTGGCTGCGGTCTATCAGGAAAAGCTCAGAAATATCCCGGGTCTGACGCTCCCAGTCGTTGGCGAAGGCCGAGAGCATGTGTTCCATCTTTATGTAGTACGTCATGCCCGCCGAAACGAACTGGCGAAGTTCCTTTCGGAAAAGGGAGTGCAGACAGTCATTAACTATCCGGTTTCACTGCCCTTCCTGCCAGCCTACCAGCGTTTCGGTCATAAAAAGGAAGACTTCCCGAATGCCTATGCGCTGCAGGAAAGTTGTTTGTCGCTCCCCATCTTCCCGGAGCTGACAGGCGAGCAGCAGCAGTATGTAATTGATTGTGTCGCTGAATTCTGCGCTACTGCTCTCTAATCCTTCCCTCCAGATGAGTGAATCGAATACTTATGGACTGCCGCTGGTTGGCCGCTTTGGTTTAGCACACAGCCTCCTGGCTTGGGCCAGGTGTGAAATCTGGTGTCGTCAGCACGCCGTTCCAATGCTGGCACCAAACTGGAACCACTTGCGGGTCGGTCCCTATCTGCGCCGTGAGCGAGATAAGCGCGAATATCATCGCTTTTTCAGATTTGAGGATTACATCACTGGCCTGCACCGCTGCTGGCTGCTGGCGACCTTGCCTAAGGTAAGGGCTGTAGATGTCTCGTATTCAGTAGAGCCGGACAGGAGCAAGCGGCAGTTGGTGGTCTTCGAAAACCTGGTCACAGGTAATTTTGAGCAGCACTTCCATGAGGTCGCTGCCCATTCTGCAGAGCTACTCGAGGCTTTGCAAAAAATGACAAAGCCTCGATTCCTTCCCGACCGAATTATCGAAGGGGACCACATAGCGATTCATATCCGTTTGGGTGATTTCAGCGTCGCGCCCAATGACGCGTCTATCCGCGACGGTGTGAAAAATACTCGTCTGCCCGTGCTGTGGTACGCAGAGATGCTAGACCAGCTGCGGTCTGCCCTGGGTCAGGATGTTCCTGCTGTGGTTTATTCAGATGGTGCTGACTCGGATCTTGAGCCAGTGCTGCGTTTAACGGGAGTGAAGAGAGCCCCCCTACAAGCAGCAATAACCGATCTTCTATCCATCGCGCAGGCGACGGCCATGATTTCCTCCGGCTCCGGTTTCAGTATCTGGGGTTGTTTCCTCGGGCAGGTACCGCGGATCTGTTTTCCAGGTCAGCGCCAGATCCATGTGTTGAACAGTGGAACCGGTGTTGAAATGGAGCCCGAGGTCGATTTCAATGAGCCTATCCCGTCGGATTTCGTCCAAGTGGTTCGGCAGCGGCTGGGTTCCTGACATCGTGTCTCAATTTGCCAAGAACACCGCGGTCATGCTCAAAGGAGCGATTGTTGCGCAAGGTATAGCATTCCTTGCGTTGCCAGTCATGTCGCGAATTTACTCCCCTGATGACTTTGGCATGCTGCAGTCGCTTCTAGCCGTTGTAACGCTACTCTTGGTCGGCGCTTCGTTGCGATTCGAAATCGCCATTTTGTCGGCCAAGCCGCACCAGTTGCGTCACCTTGTCAGGGCTTGCCTTGCCTTATGTTTTGTGACGAGTGTGCTGGCCTTGGCAGTGGTGTCCATACTGTGGTTTGTTATGCCAGGCATCATCGCCAAGTTCGGCGCCTACGTCTTTCTGATACCTCTGCTGCTGATGCTTTCTGGCTTGGGCCAGGTATTGAACAACTTGTGCTTGCGCCTGAAGGCCTTGCCGCTCATTGCGCGAGGGAAAATAGCTCAGTCAGGTACCTACGCGATAGTTAGCATTGCTGCTGGCGTGATCACTAAACCGACGACTCTCGGACTGGTCCTCGCGGATGCAGGAGGCCGAGCTGCGCTCCTCTGGTTTGCTCTCAGGGGGGAGGTGGCGGCATTCATCCGCGAGTTGCCAGGTGTCGGCCGCCGGACCTTTGTCGCTTGCCATGCTTACCGGCATTTGCCCATGCTTTCCATGCCTAGTGCATTGATCAATGTTTTGGGAAGCTCCTTTACCAGCGTAATGCTGCTTGCGGTATTTCAAGCAGGCGATGCGGGCAATTTCGCGCTGATCGACCGTGCTCTGGGGGTGCCTGTGACAGTCTTGGCAACGGCTCAGTCGCAGGCCTTCATGTCCCTGCTTGCCAATCGCACGAGCGAAGGTGATCCGCAGGCAAAACTGCTGAGTATCGCGCGGTTCAACGCCATGGCAGGCCTTTTGCCGATGCTGATCTGTGTGGTGGCGGGCCCGACGCTCGCCGTTTGGATTCTTGGACCCGATTGGGCTACTGCCGGGCGCTTCGTGCAAGTTCTGGCCCCTCTCTACTACATCACGTTCATTACCACGCCCTTCAACATGACTCTGGTCATCATGGGTTGTCAAGGATGGCAACTTGCGTGGGATATTGGTCGCCTGGCGGTGCTTGCGCTGATGTGGCTGTGTGTTATTCAGACTCATCTGAGTTCATTGGTAACAGTGACGCTCTACTCTGGAATCTCTTCAGTTCTCTATCTTGTTCATATCATCTTGTCGTACCGGATTCTGTCTCCGCAAATGGAAGGCAAACCATGATCGACCGTCAGGTATCCTCAATATCACTAGTCGATATCACTATCTCTAAAATCAGAGTTGGCGTCGTATTAGCGTCGGCACTGTACTTTGTGTGCCTCTACTACATCTACGTATTCGAGCTACGACGTTGGGATTATCTCGGATTTCCCTTGGGTGACTACAGCGTGCCGGCGTTGCTTTATTGCTTCGTTCTGGCGATGATTCCAGCGATGATGTTTCCGCTTTTCTTGCGTCGACTGTCTGTGTTTGTCGTCTGGTTTGTTTATTTCTTCATTTTCGTACCCGCATTGTTGTATCCAGTGCTGCAGGCATATCGTGACGACACGCTGTTACTGTCGACTGCCCTTTTTCTCGGCATGTTGCTGCTTTTCATTTGCTCTGGTGCTTCTTCGGGCCATTTGGACATACGCGTTTCCCGTCGTTGGTTTTTACGTCTGTTCATGTTGGCCTACATAGCGCTGGTTCTATACGTTTTTTACGTATTCCGTGACTCTTTGTCGCTGGCGGACATTACTGACGTTTACGGTCAGCGCGCTCAGGCCGATATCGCGGCTGATGGAACCTACGTCGGTTATGCCACCGGCGTTCTTTCCGGGGCATTCAATCCGTTCCTCATTGGGGTTGGGCTGGTGCATCGACGCCACCGGCTGCTGGTACTTGGGGTAGGTGGGCAGATTTTCATCTATGCAACCTTTGCTCTCAAGTCCGTGCTCTTGTCCATTGGCGTTATTCCGCTGATGTACTTTCTGGTGTTTCGCGGTGAGCGACCGCGTGCACTGAATGTGGCGCTCTTTTGTCTGGCGATGATGGCCGGGCCGGTGTTGCTCGGGTTATTCTATTCTGCAGATGACTCGGTTCTATATGAGAACTTCATGGCCCTTGTCTATATGCGGATAGTTGGGATGGTCGGTGCCCTGACAGGGGTGTACTACGACTTCTTTGCCCAAAGTGCGGTCACTCTCTATTCGCACATCAATGTCCTCGGCCGACTTTTCGGATACCCATATTCCATGCAGATTGGTCAAGTGATCGGTGAATTCATGGGCTTGGACATGAACGCCAACGCAAACTTTTTCGCAACCGACGGCCTGGCGGCGGCGGGGCTGCTTGGGGTCGTGTTCATCGGCGCGGTGGTCGGCATATGCCTCCGATTTTTTGATATGGTGGTGCCGGCACGCAACGTTCGGCTGATGTGTGTCGTAGCAGTGCCAAGTTTGGTTAACCTGGCCAATTCTTCTTGGTTTACAACTTTGTTGACAGGGGGATTCCTTATCCTTGTGCTTTGTGTTGCGCTCTGGAACAGCGAAGCATCCACTGTTCACCCCAGCACGACCGGAGCCAACTGATGCGCTTGTTTCAACTCATGCCGTTTGGTGCGGCCTATCTCCAATACTTTGCCGGCAAATATGGTTGGCCTGTGCAAGCGAATTTCATTGAGCTGAGAAGGCACCTGCTTTCAGACCGTTTTCTCTCGTCTCACATTCTTGATCCTATCGATCAGGAAGAGGAGTGGGCGTTTATATCCGTCCCCGATGATGCTCATACGCAGCGAGCGTGGGCGAACGAAAAAGGTATGCCGTCGACTGCATCGGACACTGAAATACTTTTGGCACAGATTGAGGAGCATCGTACAGATGTCTTCTATAATCACGGTCCCATCGCTTTTGACTCCAAGTTCCTTCGCCGTTTACCCGCCTCGGTCAAGGTCAAGTTATGTTGGATTGCCTCGCCGATCAAGAATGCAGATCTCAGTTTGCATGACCGCTGTGTTTGCAATTTCCAGGGCCTATTAGATCAATGGCAACGCCTAGGGCTAAAGACGGCGTGGTTTGAGCCTGCGCATGACCCGGTTGCATCCCAATATGCGATTGGAAGTGAACGGCGTGTGGATATCGCTTTTGCGGGGGGATATAGCCGTCATCATGTCAAACGCAATGACTTGCTAAAGCGTATTTCGGCGCTCGGAGATCGTTACGATGTCCGCTTCCATTTTCTCCTTGGAAAGGCCGCGCGGCTGGTCAATCATAATTTTCTTTTTCGGCAGGCGTTCCCGAAACTTGCCATCGATGCAGCGCTGCGTAGTGTGACCTATCCGCCTGTTTTTGGGCGCGCACTATACGAACTGTTCGGCAGCGCCAAGATTGTCGTCAATGCGGCCATCGATATGGCTAGTGAGTACCGAGGCAATATGAGGTGTTGGGAGGCAATGGGATGCGGTGCCATCATGTTGTCTGATAGCGGTATTTATCCCGATTCCATGAAAGAGGGTAGAGATTTCGCGACGTATCGTGACGCGGACGATGCGTTGGATAAAATCGAATCCATCCTGGCCGATTATGATAGCTGGCGAGCAATGGCTGAATCAGGGCGCAGAACAATGGAGAATGCTTATCCGAAGCACCGTCAGTGGAAGGAATTCGAGCGTTTGGTTGAGTCAGTTTGATCTCTTTGCATTTGCGGCAGAGCTTATTTCCTGCATCTCTAAAATTGTAATAGTTGTTATGGACAGAAAATGATTCAACACATAACCCAGGGTTCGATGACGCTTGCGATTATCATTCGCACGCAGTACCAGAAAGACGGCATCGAATTTTTCACTCCGAATGACTTTTCACAGCAATTGGCTTACATGAAGCGACCGACCGGCTATGTCATCGCTCCACATGTTCACAATCCAGTCAAACGCGAAGTCCAATATACCAAAGAAGTGCTCTTCATTAAGTCGGGCAAGCTGAGGGTAGATTTCTATAACGAAGCTCAGGAGTACCTTGAAAGTACAGAGCTTCATGCTGGCGACGTCATCCTCTTGGCCTATGGAGGCCATGGCTTCTCTGTCATCGAAGAAGCGGAGATCATTGAGGTCAAGCAGGGGCCGTATGCGGGAGAGCAGGACAAGACCCGGTTTTCTCCGATTGAACAAGATCAGATCAAATGGATTGAGGAGCAGCAATGATCCCCGTTAACGAACCGTTGCTTGATGGTAATGAGAAGAAGTACCTCGCGGAATGCATAGAGACAGGATGGATATCGTCGGAGGGGCCGTTCATTAAGCAGTTTGAGGAGCAATTCGCATCCAGAATGGGGCGAAAGTTCGGCATTGCCGTATGCAACGGCACAGCTGCCCTGGAACTGGCCGTCGAGGCATTGGACCTGCAGCCAGGAGATGAGGTCATCCTTCCGACATTTACCATCATTTCTTGCATCGGCCAGATAGTCCGCCGCGGGGCTGTACCAGTGCTGGTCGATAGCGATCCGGATACCTGGAATATGCAAATTGATCAAGTGCGAGCGAAAGTTGGCCCTCGTACGAAGGCGTTGATGATCGTACATATCTACGGATTGCCTGCCGACGTGGGCCCGCTTCTGGATCTGGCCCGCCAGAATGGACTGCAGGTCATTGAGGATGCTGCCGAGATGCATGGCCAAACCTACCGGGGCAAGCCCTGCGGTAGTTTCGGCGATATTAGCGTATTCAGCTTCTATCCCAATAAGCATATTACTACCGGCGAAGGGGGAATGCTGCTCACCGATGACGAGGAGACGGCCAAGCAACTACGGTCCTTGCGCAATCTTTGTTTCGAACCACCACGTCGTTTCGTACATGAGCGCCTCGGCTGGAACATGCGTATGACCAACATGCAAGCAGCTTTGGGTGTGGCGCAGTTGGAACGTCTCGACGAGTTCGTCGCCCGCAAGCGACGTATGGGGGCGATTTATACCCGATTGCTATCCGATGTGCCTGGAATTCAGTTACCACTTGCGCGAACCGAGTACGCGGAGAATATCTATTGGGTATTTGGCTTGGTATTGAACGACAATGTCGATTTTGATGCCGTCGAGGCCATGCGAAGGCTGTCCGAGAAGGGGGTGGGGTGCCGTCCCTTCTTCTATCCCATGCATCGGCAGCCGGTACTGCGGAATTTGGGTTTGTTCAAGGACGAACGCTACCCAGTCGCGGAGCGCATTGGCGAACGCGGATTCTATATCCCCAGCGGCATGGCTTTGAATGAAGCTCAGATGACAGAAGTCGCCGAGAAAGTTAAGGAGATTCTGCGATGAGTGTTTTCGGTGCTTACGCTCGTTATTACGACTTACTTTATCGCGACAAGGACTATGCGGCGGAGGTGGAGTTTATCGCCTCCCTGTTGCAGCAGTACGCTCCTTCAGGCTCCCGCATTCTCGAATTAGGCTGTGGTACGGGAATCCACGCCGAACGACTGGCGCTACGAGGTTACTCGATTCACGGGATTGATTTGAGCGAGGAGATGCTGGCTACCGCGAGGCACCGTACTGAAAGCTTGCCGGTCAGCGAGCGGCTCACATTCGATGTGGGTAATGTGCGGACCTACAAAGCGGGCCATACATTTGACATCGTACTGTCTTTGTTCCACGTCGTCAGTTACCAAGCGAGCAATGACGAGTTGCGGGCTATGTTCCAGAATGCGGCCGAACATCTCGAAGCGGGTGGTGTTTTCATTTTCGATTTCTGGCACGGTCCGGCGGTATTGACCGAGCGGCCGTCAGTACGCGTCAAACGGATGGAATCTGAGGAGATTGTCGTGACGCGGGTGGCTTCGCCCACGATCGACTTGATCGCCAATCAAGTCGACGTACATTACGACATTTTTATCCGTGACAAGAAGACGGCGCAGGTAGAGGAACTCAGCGAGACGCATCGCATGCGTTATCTCTTTTTGACTGAGATTGAGATGCTCGCGCGGGATGCTGGTCTGAAATTCGTATCTTCGTTCGAATGGATGACATCCAAAGCGGCATCTGAAAAGTCCTGGGGTGTTTGTGCGGTGCTGACCAAATGAAATCTGTGGGTGTTTTTCTGGGCATATCTCCTTCCTCGGGAGGTATGTTTCAATATGCGCAGTCCCTGCTTGAGGCCTTGAGGCAATATGCCGCGTCTGGCGCGAGGGTTGAGATAGCTTATGTGGAGGCTCTGTGGGAGCCGATCCTGGCTAAGTATCCGTACCGCGCTTCTCGGGTGGCGGCTGGACAGGCTGGCCTCCGGCTGTCCACTCTGCTGCTTGTTGCGAGAGTGCCTGCCTGGCTTTGCAAAAAGCTGTCATCACTCAATCCCGTTACGCGTGTCTTGCGGTCGCTGCACTGCGATATGTGGATTTTTCCGGCACAGGATGCGCTGACTTATCAGATTCCCTTCCCCGCAATTGGAACGGTTCATGATCTTATGCACCGCTATGAATCGCGTTTTCCTGAAGTGTCGGAAAGTGGCCGTTTCAAGATTCGTGAGCACCGCTTCGGCAATCTGGTAAGACATGCCAGCGCGGTGCTGGTCGATTCCCAGTTGGGGAAGGAGCACGTCATCGAGTCTTATGGTGGCGATGCCGAGAAGATTTTCGTGCTGCCCTACATCGCACCGGCTTACATTACTTTGCCTGAACCCACCGATTTCGATCAGAAATACCGATTGCCGTCCAAGTTTCTTTTCTATCCAGCCCAGTTTTGGGAACACAAGAACCATCGGCGATTGCTTGATGCTGCCGCACGGGTCGCGACAAGACATGCTGATGTACACCTAGTCTTCGCTGGCGGTCACGGACATCAATATGAACAGGTGAAAGCTCACGCTAAAACACTGGGAATAGCCGAGCGCGTAATGTTTCCCGGTTTCGTGCCGGACGCCTATTTATCCGGCTTCTATCGGCGTGCACGGGCGCTGGTAATGCCGACCTTTTTTGGCCCGACGAATATCCCGCCGCTCGAAGCATTCGCGTGTGGATGTCCCGCGGCAGTGTCAAATATCTATGCCATGCCCGAACAGGCGAAGGGCGCGGCTCTGTTGTTTGACCCACTGTCTAGCGATGATATCGAAAGAACGATTGAGTTGCTGTGGGCCGACGATCAACTATGTGAGCAATTACGTGTTGCCGGACTGGATCACGCGAAGGTCTGGGGGCAGGATCAATTCGCGCACGTTCTTATAAAAAATCTAGACGCCACGCGACGCGATTTGTTAATGCTGAATTGATCCAACGTTGCGAAAAAAATCATCATGTCTTACGCCAAGTTCAAACCTAAGTTTTCGATCATTACGGTGGTGTTCAACAACGAGAACACGATCACAGATACTATCCGCTCCGTAGCCGCACAGACCTATGGTGAAGTGGAGTACATCATCGTCGACGGCAAGTCGACGGATAAGACCTTACAACGAATTACCGAGCACCGGTCTGATATTACTCAGCTAGTTTCGGAGCCCGACAAGGGTATCTACGATGCAATGAACAAGGGCATTGCGTTGGCAAACGGCGATGTCATCGGTTTTATCAATGCGGATGATATGTATGCGCACCATGAAGTATTGCAGAAAGTCGCTGATGCTTTCGAGCAAAATGAGCTGGACGCGGTCTACGGTGATTTGTGCTATGTGAGCTCCGAAGACACCGCTTCCATCGTTCGATATTGGCGTTCGTCTCCATTTCGCAGAGGCATGTTTTCCTTTGGGTGGTGCCCGCCTCACCCAACCTTCTTCGTCAAGAAGGCGGTCTATCAACGTTATGGATGTTTCGACCTCGACTATCGTATCGCTGCGGATGTTGAGCTCATGATGAGGT
This sequence comes from Herbaspirillum sp. VT-16-41, assembly GCF_001994935.1. Taxonomy (NCBI): domain Bacteria; kingdom Pseudomonadati; phylum Pseudomonadota; class Betaproteobacteria; order Burkholderiales; family Oxalobacteraceae; genus Herbaspirillum; species Herbaspirillum sp. VT-16-41. The sequence goes on along the minus strand of NZ_MUXB01000095.1, from coordinate 9,764 downwards.
TTCTGGAGAAATATTCGATTAGTGCCAAGTATATCGAAGGCGTTATGGTGAAGATGAGGATGGGTGGCACGACCAACAAGAATCTTGCCAATGTCCTTAAGCAGAATCGTGAGATTCTCAATGCCTTGCGACAGCATGGGCTTCCGTCCAATCTGTTGCTGTTCGCGGCGCGCAAGTTGGTGTCCCGGGCAAAGCAATTCATCACACGTCCGGCTCAAGTCGCGGTGGAGCGATGAAGCGGATCGCAATCACGGGGGCAAATGGATTCGTCGGTAAAGCATTGTGCCGGCGACTGAAGGAGGAAGGGAATTTCGTCAGGGCCATTATCCGCGCCAGCAATGGCTTGAGCAGAGGTGATGTTGACGAATTGTGTGTGATTGGCGATATCGATGCTCCAGTTGAATGGTCGGCTCTCTTATCTGGTGTCGATGTTGTGATTCACCTTGCGGCCCGGGCGCATATCTTGAAAGAGTGCTCTGATGATCCGTTAAGTGCATTTCGTGCCGTCAATACAGATGCTACGCTGCGGTTGGGAGATGCCGCTCAAAGCGTCGGAGTAAAACGTTTTGTCTTTCTCAGTTCGATTGGAGTAAACGGAACCTCTACCTTGGGTCGTTCATTCAGCGAGCTCGATACACCGTCGCCTGCCAGCGATTACGCTATTTCAAAATGGGAAGCGGAGCAGGGACTGTTTCAACTCTGCAGCATGGGTGGTATGGAGCTCGTCGTTATCAGACCTCCATTGATTTACGGCCCTGGCGCGCCAGGGAACTTTCGTGTGATGCTGGATTGGCTGAATAAGGGTATTCCCTTGCCGCTGGGCGCTGTGCATAACAAGCGCTCATTGGTGGGGATCACCAATCTTGCAGATCTCATCACTGTCTGCATCAGTCATGCCGATGCCGCCGGCCAAGTTTTCCTGGCGGGTGACGGGCAGGATGTATCGACGAGCGAATTGTTGCGACTCCTGGGCGCTGCCATCGGTAAGCCCGCCCGACTCGTCCCCTTGCCCGCCAGCATGTTGCAGTTCGGCGCTAGGATGCTGGGCAAGAGCGATCTTTCAACACGACTGCTGTCCTCCTTACAGGTGGATATCAGCAAGGCTAAGACGCTATTGAATTGGCACCCTCCGGTTGGTTTGGAAGCAGGTCTGCGAGATACGGCTGCGGCCTATATGCAACTGAATGAAGCAAGCTCGTGAGCTTAAAGAATGAAACGACTTTTTGATCTTTGCCTAGCGACCATTGTCGGAGTGCCTTTGTTGCTCCCACTAATGGTTATCGCGATATTGGTCCGCCTGACTTCGCCTGGTCCCATCCTCTATTGGTCTGACAGGATTGGGCGGCGCAATAGGGTTTTCAGAATGCCCAAGTTTCGTAGCATGAAAATTGGCACACCCGCTGTCGCCACGCATTTGCTGGCGGATCCGGATTCCCATCTGACGCCAATAGGTTCCTTGCTGCGACGTAGCAGCCTCGATGAGTTGCCGCAGTTATGGAGTATTTTTCGAGGAGAGATGAGTTTCGTTGGTCCGCGCCCGGCGTTGTTCAATCAACACGATCTGATTCAGAAGAGATCAGAATACGGTGTAGATCAGCTGCTGCCCGGTCTGACTGGATGGGCACAGGTCAACGGGCGTGATGATTTGCCGATTCCAGAGAAGGTTCGTTTGGATACCGAGTATTTAGAAAGGCGGTCGTTTATGTTTGATTTGTACATCATATTTTTGACCGCCATCAAGGTAGTACGACGTGATGGTGTAGCCCACTGACGCTTTCTGGAACGAATTTCTTCAGGATGTAAGGATATAAACATGGTCGAAATGGTAAAGAAGCAAGATGATGAGATCCGTCTAGTGGATATCATCCAGTTCGTAAAAGATGGATGGAAGATCATCGGTGCAGCCATCATTCTCGGCGCGGTTGGAGCCTATGGCATCGCTGTTCTAATGCCTCCAAAATACGAGGCTAGCGTCTTGATTGAAATGGGGCAGGTTACCAGCACCGATGGTCGGGTCAACAGCGTCGAGTTGCCCGCACTGGTTATCGAGCGGTTACGCCAGCCCTCCGCCTACTCCGGGGAGATCGCGGCCAAATGTGGCCTGCTGGATAATCCGGACGCGAAAGAAAAGCTCGCAGCAATCGTATCGGCTAAAGCCCCTAAGTCACTGACGAATGTGGTGGATATTTCGATAAGAAGGCCCACTCAGGAAGTCGCCAAATCCTGCGCTGAAGCTCTTTTTGCGATGGTTCATGCGCAGCAGGACCTGCTGGCTCAACCCTTTGATGCCGACCTCAAGAGCAAGCTCGGAAAGATGCGTAAGGATCTGCAGGACACCAAGGAATTTATGGCGAAAATGGAGAGTACGGGCCTGTATCAGACCGTCTATCTTTCCTATCGCGATAATCTGGTCAAGTTGTCCGACGAAATCGCGAGGCTTGAAAGCGGTCTTCTAAGGAGCCATGACGCTAAGCTTGTTTCTCCAGTGTCGGTGACATCACGACCTGTTGAGCCGAGAAAGCCTTTGTTCCTCTTCATAGGGTTGGCCATCGGCGGCATCGTTGGTGTGATGGCAGTGTGGGGCCGCAAAGCCTTACTCAAGGTGAAATAGAACGTTAAGCATCCATTTGTCGGCGAGTATCCTGCCCGCAGATTCCGTTAATAATCCCAGAGTTTGTTTCATATGCAGAGTCACGTCATCCGCCTGCCCAAGAACATCAAGCAGGGAATCGTCATCGCGGCTGATATTGTGATGTCGGTGTTAGCCACCTGGTTAGCGTTTTCTCTCCGACTGGACACTTGGCACTGGCCTCAGGGGTACCAGTGGCATGCGTATCAGATTGCACCGTTATTGGCGTTTCCCATTTTTGTCAGGCAAGGTTTCTATCGAGCAATTTTCCGTTTTACCGGGATGGCCGCTCTGTTTGCGCTGGCCCGCGGTATTTTTACCTACGGATTGTGTTTTTTCTGCGTGCTGCTCTGGCTGAATTTCCCCGGAGTGCCACGTTCGGTCGGCCTCCTGCAGCCGCTTCTGCTGCTCTTCCTTATCGGTGCGAGCCGTGTTGCTGCGCGGCTCTGGCTAAACCGTATCAGCCCTGAGCGGCACGATGATCACTCCCGAATCGTGATTTATGGTGCTGGTGATGCCGGAGCGCAAGTGGCAGTTGCCCTTCAGCAAAAAAAGCCGCGCGCCATCGTCGCTTTTTTGGATGACGACCCACAGCTTGAGGGCAAGACCATCAATGGCAAGCGTGTCTATCTTCCGGGCGACTTGGAAGATCTCATTGCTTCCTACGGCGTCACAGATGTGCTATTGGCCTTGCCTGCCATCGGCCGGGATCGGCGAAACCAAATCCTCGCCAACCTTCGGCGATTCCAAGTACACGTGCGATCTCTGCCTGACCTTACCGACATCGTCCATGGCCGCCTCACCGTTTCCGATATCAGGGAGCTGGACATCGCCGATTTACTCGGCCGTGATCCGGTTCCACCGAATTGGACGTTGATTAGCCGAAATATTACCGAGAAGGTGGTTTTGGTTACCGGGGCTGGTGGCAGCATTGGCAGCGAACTTTGTCGACAGGTTCTTGACGCAAGACCTAGCTGCCTGCTGTTGCTGGACCATAATGAGTTCAGCTTGTATGCAATTCATGAAGAGTTACTGAAGCGAGCCAAGCTTCATAGCTTCAATGTAGAGCTAGTTCCTCTTCTCGGAAACGTGAGGGACTACGCGCGTATGAAAGAGATTTGCAGAACTTGGCACCCGCGTACCCTCTATCACGCGGCCGCCTATAAGCATGTTCCGATGGTCGAGCATAATCCGGTCGAAGGAATACGTAACAATGTATGGGGTACTTATCAACTGGCGCGCGCTGCAGTAGAGGAGGCGGTGGCCGATTTTGTTTTGATTAGTACAGACAAGGCGGTCAGGCCAACCAATATCATGGGGGCAAGTAAAAGGCTGGCAGAGATGACTCTGCAGGCTCTATCGGCGTGTCCACAGCCTTTTTTTCAGATCGGTCAGCAAGATAGTGCCGGCCAAATCAATCGTACGCGATTCTCCATGGTTCGTTTTGGGAACGTCCTGGGATCGTCGGGATCTGTGGTTCCATTGTTCCGTCAGCAAATCAGGGATGGTGGTCCTGTCACAGTGACAGATCCGGAAGTCACTCGTTATTTCATGACGATTCCCGAAGCAGCTCAATTGGTCGTACAGGCAGCAGCAATGGCCGAAGGCGGCGAGGTGTTTGTTCTGGATATGGGCGAGCCCGTGAAAATCATGGATTTGGCACGCCGGGTCATCGAGTTATCCGGAATGACGGTCAAAGAGAAGCCGGGTGACATTCCAGGCGATATCGAGATTCAGATTACTGGATTGCGGCCCGGTGAAAAGCTTTATGAAGAATTGCTGATTGGAGAAAGCACTCAGCAGACCGTGCATCCTCGAATCATGAAGGCCCACGAGGACTTCCTGGCCTGGGATGAACTGCAAGCCTCACTGCTTAAATTGTTCGATGCCGCCAATTTCAATGAGGTGAGCGAGATTCGTCGTATTCTCAGTTCATTGGTTTCAGGATATGAGTGTTCCACCGAGATCGTTGATTGGGTACATTTGGCCGCAGCACAAGAATAGTTCCACTTTCCCCTTCACTAATTTTACTGACCGGTAGCCAAGACATAATGAGCCCTCTATCCCATTCCATCTTCAAAGCCTACGACATCCGCGGCATCATCGACAAAACCCTGGACGACCAGGTCGCCTATCAGATCGGTCAGGCCTTCGGCGCCGCCGCGCTGGCCAAGGGGCAGAAGAAGGTCGTGATCGGCCGTGACGGTCGTTTGTCCGGTCCTGCACTGGCCGCTGCGCTGGCCAAGGGCCTGCAGTCGGTGGGTGTGAACGTGATCGATCTGGGCATGGTCGCCACCCCGATGGTCTATTTCGGTACCCATGTGCTGGATACGCAATCGGGCATCATGGTCACGGGCAGCCACAACCCGCCCGACTACAACGGTTTCAAGATGGTGCTGGCCGGCGAGGCCATCCATGGCGAGACCATTCAGGGTCTCTATCACGCCATCGTCAAGGGTGATTTCCCGCAAGGCGCCGGCAGCTACAGCACCCACGACATCAAGGATGCCTACATCGCCCGCATGATCTCGGACGTCAAGCTGGCGCGCCCGCTGAAGATTGCCGTCGATTGCGGCAACGGCGTGGCTGGCGCTTTCGCCGGCGAGCTTTACCGTGCACTCGGTTGCGAAGTGACTGAATTGTTCTGTGAGGTCGATGGCAACTTCCCCAATCACCACCCCGATCCGGCGCACCCGGAAAACCTGCAGGATCTCATCCGTTGCCTGCAGGAAACCGATAATGAGCTCGGCCTGGCCTTCGATGGAGACGGCGACCGCCTGGGACTGGTGACCAAGGATGGTCAGATCATCTACCCGGATCGTCAGCTGATGCTCTTCGCTGAGGACGTGCTGACCCGCAATCCGGGCAAGCAGATCCTCTATGACGTCAAGTGCACCCGTCATCTGGCACCCTGGATCAGCGCGCGCGGCGGTCAGCCGTTGATGTGGAAGACCGGTCACTCGCTGGTCAAGGCCAAGTTGCGTGAAACGGGCGCGCCCCTGGGCGGCGAGATGAGCGGTCACATCTTCTTCAAGGACCGCTGGTTCGGTTTCGACGACGGTCTCTATGCCGGCGTGCGGATGCTGGAACTGATGGCGCGCCAGAGCGACCCGTCGGCCGTTCTCAATGCGTTGCCCCAGTCGGTCAGCACCCCGGAACTGCAGCTGAAGCTGCAGGAAGGCGAGAATGTGGCCTTGATCGGCAAGCTGCAAAGCGATGCCAAGTTCGAAGGCGCCCAGGACATCATCACCATCGACGGTCTGCGCGTGGAATATGCCGATGGCTTCGGTCTGGCACGCTCTTCCAATACCACGCCAGTAGTGGTGCTGCGCTTCGAGGCAGAGACCGCGGAAGCACTGGCGCGCATCCAGGGTGAGTTCCGCAAGGTCATCCTGGCGGCTCGTCCCGACGTCGCGCTGCCGTTCTGACGGCCTGATGAGGTAAGATGCTGGCCCACAGTTAAGTTCAGTCAGAGTGGGCCAGCCTTGAAAATCCTAATCGTCCGCGTTTCCTCCCTGGGAGACGTCGTCCACAACATGCCGATGGTCGCGGACATCCGTCGTCATTTCCCCGCCGCACAGATCGACTGGGTCGTGGAAGAGGCCTATACGAGTCTCGTCCGCCTCAATCCTCATGTCCACACTGTGATTCCGATCGCCTTGCGTCGCTGGCGCAAGACCTTGTTCTCTGCCGCCACCCGCGCCGAGATCGCGGCTTTCCGGCGCCAGTTGCAGGCCGAGCGCTACGATGTGGTCTTTGATACCCAGGGCCTGCTCAAGACCAGCGTAGTCATGCGCATGGCGCGACTGGCCGATCATGGGCGCCGGGTGGGCCTGGCCAATGCTACCGAGGGCTCGGGCTACGAGCCGCTTTCCCGGATCTTCCACGACCAGAGTATCGCAGTCGGTCGGCGCACCCACGCCGTCATGCGGGCGCGCCTGGTGGCTGCCGGTGCATTGGGCTATCAGGTCGAGGGTGAGCCCGATTTCGCCCTGCAGGCGCCCCAACCGTCACGCTGGCCCTGGATGCCCGAAACCCCATATGCCGTCTTCTTCCACGGCACCGCACGTGCAGCCAAGCAATGGCCGCCGGCGCAATGGATCAGGCTGGGGCAGGACCTGGCAGCTCGCGGCCTGCCGGTGTTGCTGCCTTGGGGTAGCACCCGGGAACAGGCGGCTGCGCAGCAACTGGCAGCGGGCATCCCGGGTGCCGTCGTATTGCCGGCGCTGCCGCTGATGCAGGCGGTGTCGCTGGTGCAGCAGGCCAGGCTGGTGATCGGCCTGGATACCGGTCTGACCCACATTGCTGCCGCGTATGGCAAGCCCACAGTTGAGCTTTACTGCGATTCCCCGCGTTGGAAAACCGAAGGCAACTGGTCGCCTCACATCGTCAACCTGGGTGATCTGGGCGCGCCACCGGCCGAGGAGGCCGTACTGTCCGCCGCGCTGGGTTTGCTGGACTGAGGGCTGCCGCCCGGTCAGGGCATCGACCCGGATCATTGAAACAGATCAAAACCCGGCGGCAAACTGTTGAACCGGATCGTAGGGCCGCTTGCGGCGGGGTTTTGCGGCCTGCTGACGCGCCTGCATCGCCACACGGCGTTGACGCTTGCGGGCATAATACGCGCCATGGAATCGCAAATTATCGAGATCGGCCTGACCGAATGGCGGGTCGACAACACCAATCAGGAATGGATCACCGCGCTGGAAGCCGGCAAGGTGCTGTATTTCCCGCACTTGGCCTTCCAGTTGATGCAATCCGAGCAGGTGCTGCTTGATCCGGCCGTGCGTGCCCCGAAGTCCCGCAATATCAGCCTGGACGCGCGGGGGCATATCAAGGGCGCCGCCGGTGGTACGGAGCAACAACTGGCGTTGGCGGCGATGGTGGGACGCTTTCGCGAGCAGGCTCTGTCTTTGGTGCATACGCTCTTGCCCAAGTATCGTGACGCCCTGCGCGTAGCACCTACCAGCTATCGACCGATGCAGGTGGAAACCCGTGCCCAGTCCTGGCGTGCTGACGACCGCCGCATGCACGTCGACGCTTTCCCGTCGCGGCCGAACTATGGCGAACGTATCCTGCGCGTCTTTACCAATATCAACCCGGAAGGCGTGCCGCGTGTCTGGCGCGTGGGCGAGCCTTTTGAAACGGTGGCCAGGCGCTTTCTGCCTCGTGCCAAGCCTTATGTTGCCTGGCAGGCGAAATTATTGAAGGCCTTGCGCGTGACGAAGTCCTTGCGCAGCGAGTACGACCACATGATGCTTCAGCTGCACGACGGCATGAAGGGCGACATGCAATACCAGCAGGATGCCCAGCAGGTAACCATGCCCTTCGCCGCAGGCTCGGTCTGGATCTGCTTTTCGGATCAGGCATCTCACGCAGTCATGTCGGGGCAATACATGATGGAGCAGACCCTGCACCTGGCACCGGAACAGCAATACGATCCGCAATCCAGCCCTCTGGCCATCCTGACGCGCCTGGCCGGCCATCCTTTGGTCTGAGATGCGGTTGCTGTATTCCCTGATCTGGTGGCTGCTGCTGCCGCTGGTGCTGCTGCGCCTCTGGTGGCGTGGCCGCAAGGAGCCCGGTTACCGGGCCCATGTGAGCGAGCGTCTCGGCTTTTATGCGCGCCTGCCTGATCCGCAGGCGCGTTTCATCTGGGTGCACGCGGTGTCGGTCGGCGAGACCCGCGCTGCAGAGCCGCTTATCGATTCTCTGTTGCAGCAATATCCCCAGCATTCCATCCTGCTGACCTGCATGACGGCCACCGGTCGCGCTACCGGCGCCCAGGTCTACGGCAAGCATGGCGGGCGTGTCCTGCAAAGCTTCCTGCCGTATGACATTGGATGGATGTGCGCCCGGTTTCTACGACATTTTCGACCAGCTGTCTGTGTGCTGATGGAAACCGAGGTCTGGCCCAGCCTGATCGCCCAATGCCGTCGTTACCACGTTCCCGTGATGCTGGCCAATGCCCGTCTGTCGGAGCGTTCGTTGCGGCGTGGGTTGCGTTTTGCCGCCTTGTTGAAGCCGGCAGCTGAGGCCATCAGTGTAGTCGCGGCGCAATCGGACGCGGATGCGCAGCGTCTGCGCGCCTTCGGAGCGCGTCAGGTCGTCGTGACGGGGAGCCTCAAGTTCGACGTTGAGCCACCTGATGCCGTGGTTGCCCGGGGCCTGGAGTGGAAAGCCCAGGTCGGACTGCGCAAGGTACTGTTATGCGCCAGTACCCGGGAAGGCGAAGAAGCCCTGATCCTTGACGCGTTGGCTCGCGAAGGACGGGGTGACTGGCTGACGGTCATCGTGCCCCGTCACCCTCAGCGATTCGATCAGGTCGCCGACATGATCAGTGCCCGTGGCCTGCGCCTGCAGCGGCGGTCCACACTGCAGCAGGACATCCGCTTGCAGGATGTGGATGTACTGCTGGGTGATTCCATGGGGGAGATGTTTGCCTACTATGCGCTTTGTGATGTCGCATTCATCGGTGGCAGCCTCTTGCCGCTCGGTGGGCAGAACCTGATCGAGGCGCTGGCCTTGGGTAGGCCGGTGTTGATCGGCCCGCACACTTTCAATTTTCAGCGCATTACCGAGGATGCCATTGCCGAGCACGCAGCAGCGCGCGTAGAGAATGCAGATGCATTGCTGCGTCAGTGGAAAGAACTCGTGTCCGACCACACGCGTATGGATCAAAGGTCGCATTCCGCAAAGGAATTTGCGCAGCGTCACCAGGGCGCAACTGGCCGGACGCTTTCCCTGCTGGACGGGTTGCTGAAAGATGGTCAGGCGCGGCGATAGGCGTCGACCGTTTTCTGGAATGCGGCGTCGACTGTCGTTCTGGGCGTCCAGCCCAGCAGATCGCGGTTCTTGCTGATGTCGACCTGCAGGGAGCCGCAAAGACGTCGCGCGATTTCAAGTTTGCCTGTGGATGGCTACCCGCCCAGAGCGGGGCCGATGCGGCTCAACATATGACGTGTGGAGAGCTCTTCGCCATCTGATTCAACGTCAAATACGTCGCCTTGGCAAATTATTTTCGAATATTTTTCAAAAAGTGCTTGCGTGGTGTGGAGGGGCGTTGCTATAGTTCGCCCCCTGCTGACGCGACACACGAAGCGAAGTTGAAAAACAGAGCGACGAAGGTGGGCGA